>RGPT01000069.1 GCA_010032545.1 Alphaproteobacteria bacterium | reverse complement strand
GCAGAGCGCCAGCGTATCGCTCACGCGGCGGCAGGTCATGCTGTTGGGCGGGCCATTCCATTGTGCCGTTGGCGGACTGCAGCGAACGGCGGGCTGCGTCGTGCCGAGCGTGTCGTCGTTGCCGAACCTGGCCGTGATCGGTGCGGTGCAGGTAATGATGCCCGTGCTCGGACAAACGGAGGTCGACTGACGCTCGCCGCCGCCGTTGCTGCCAAAGCAGATGCGACCCGCCTTGACCTCGCAGCTTTCCGCCCGGCCGCTTTGGTCGAGGCTGCTTCGCGTGTCGCGCCCGAGCCGCCAGCAGCCCTGCAGCATGGAAAGGTCCTTCTGGGCCCAACGGTCGGCTGGCAGCGGTGCGGGTGGCGCCGGGGCCACGGGTAGCGGCTTCGGCGGCTCGACCGGCTTGCACTGAGCCAGGCGCCGCTTGATGTCCGCCTCCAGGGCGGCGAGTTCGGCCGCGAGCTTCCGGCCGTCGGCCGCGGCATCGTCGAACGAGGCTTTTAGCGCCGGCGCAGGATCGATCGGCGCCGGCGGTGGCGGCGCTCGCGGCTCCGCTTCGAGCACCACGACCTTGCCCAGGGCCTCGACCGGCGCACAGGTTCGCAGAAGCCACGACGCGATCAGCAGGGCCAGGATCAGCAGCAGGCCCGTCAGCAGGGCGGCCAGCCAGCGCGGCCAGCCTTCAACGGAACGCGTGGTCATGTCTCAAAGGTGGTCACCTTAGGCGAGCATACACCTTCTTCCGGCCACGTCCCCCGTCACGACGAGGCTACTCCGCCGCTTGCGCCTTCACGACCGGCGCTGCCGGGAACTCCATGCGGTCGTCTGTACGACAGTAGCGGTCGGCGAACATGCGCCCCACCGGATGATACTTGTCCATGTGGACGCGCATCGCCTTGGGATCCCACAGCTCGTCGCGGATGTGGAAGCGCAGCCCCTCGCCCAGGATGAGCTGACGGTCGTCCTTGACGTTGATCACCTGCCAGATCTTGCACTCCATGGCCCACGGCGCGTCGGCGAGCCGCGGCACCTTGATGTCGACCGACGGCGCGGTCTTGAGGCCAAGATAGTCGGCCTCGCCGACGTCGGGCGGAAAGTCGCCGCTCGAATCATGCATCGCCCGTGCGAGCGGCTCGTCAGTCAGATTGACCACGAACTCGCCAGTGCGCTCGATATTGAGCCAGGTATCCTTCAGCCGCCCGTCCGGCCGCTTGTTGACGGCGAACATGCAGAGCGGCGGGTCCTCGGCGAAGACGTTGAAGAAGCTGAAGGGCGCGGCATTGACCACGCCGGTCGGCCCGAGCGTCGTCACCCAGGCAATCGGCCGCGGCAGGACGAAGGCAGTCAGAATCTTGTAGCGGTCGTGATGGTTCACGTCGGAGACAGCATACTGCACGTCGGGACTCCTCAGTTTGACGGTTCGAGCTTCACGCCGGTGCGCTCGGTGATCAGCTTGTAGTGCTCCGGGCGCCGGTGCTTGGCGAAGTTGAAGGTGGTGTTGCGGATGTACTCGCCGAGTGCCAGGTCGCAATCATAGGAGATGACCTCGTCCTCCTCGGTCGTGCCCTTGGCGACGATCTCGCCGGTCGGCGCCACGATCACCGACCCGCCATGCAGCCAGTAGCCGTCTTCCTTGCCGGCCTTGGCCGTGGCGACGACCCAGATGCCGTTCTGGTAGGCCGCGGCCTGGAGCGAGAGATTGTGATGGAACACGCGCAGATAGGGCGGCTCGTGCGGCGCATAGACGTTGTCGACCGGCGTGTTGTAGCCCAGCACCACCATCTCGGCGCCCTTCAGTCCCATGACGCGGAACGTCTCGGGCCAGCGCCGGTCGTTACAGATGCATTGGCCGACGATCACCTCGTCCTTGAACATCTTCCAGACGTTGAAGCCGAGGTCGCCGACCTCGAAGTATTTCTTCTCGAGATGCTGGTACGGCACGTTCGGCCGGTGGTCGTCGTGGCCCGGCAGATGGACCTTGCGGTATTTCCCGATCAGCCTTCCGTCCGGCCCGACCAGGATCGAGGTGTTGAAGCGGTGGGTCGCCCCCTCTTCCTCGGTGCGCTCGGCATAGCCCAGGTAGAAGCCGATGCCCTTGGAGCGCGCCAGTTCGAACAGCGGCTGCGTCTCGGGACTGGGCATCTGGTTCTCGAAATACTTGTCGATCTCGGCCTGATCCTCCGTCCAGTAGCGTGGAAAGAAGGTCGTGAGGGCAAGTTCCGGGAAGACCACGAACTTGGAGCCGCGCGAATCGGCTTCCTTCAGCATCTCGATCATGCGCTTGACCACGCTCGCCCGGCTGTCGGCGAGATTGATCGGGCCCAGCTGGGCGGAGGATACTTTCAGACGACGGGACACGGTCTCTTCTCCTCTAGAACAGCGGCTTGGCGCCGAAGCGCGACATCGCCTTCAGTTCCGGCGCGGCCTGGCCAAGGGGCTTCGATGAATCGGGCGAGGCGCAGGGCAGGAACTGGCCGGAGCCGCGCGCGGCGTTGAGCTTGCCGTCCTCGACCACGACGCGGCCGCGGCTCACGACGGTTATCGGCCATCCCCTGATCTGGCGGCCGGCGTAGGGCGTGTATCCCACGTTGTCGTGCAGCATGCTCCAGTCGAGCGTCACTTCCTTGTCGGCGTCCCAGATGGCGAAGTCGGCATCGGAGCCCACGGCGATCGTGCCCTTGCGGGGATAGAGTCCGTAGAGCCGGGCGTGATTGGTCGCCGTCAGCGCCACGAACTGCTGCAAGGTGATGCGGCCCTTCTGCACGCCCTCGGAGAACAGCAGCGGCATGCGGACCTCGATGCCCGGCACGCCGTTGGCCATTTCCTTGAAGGTGGTCTTGTCGCCCTTGGGGATCTTGCCGCCGGCGTTGAACTGGTAGGGCGCATGATCCGACGAGAAGGTCTGGAAGGTGCCGTCCTTCAGCGCCGCCCACACCGCTTCTTGTGCCTCGGAGTCGCGCGGCGGCGGGCTGCAGCACCACATCGCGCCCTCTACGCCGGGCTTGTCTATGTCGTCGGCGGTGAGTGCGATATACTGCGGACAGGTCTCGCCGAAGATTTTCAGCCCCTTCTTCTGTGCCTGCCGTAGCGTCTCGATCGCCTCGATCTCCGACATATGCACCAGCAGCAACGGCGCATCGACCAGCCGCGCCAGCGAGATCGCCCGGTTGGTCGCTTCGGCCTCGGCGATGCGAGCATGGGCCACGGCATGGAACTTGGGCGCAACATGGCCCTGATCGACCAGGTGATGCGCCAGCCAGTTGATCATGTCGTGGTTCTCGGCGTGCACCATGACCAGAGCCCCGTCGCGCCGCGCCAGCGCCAGGATGTCGAGCATCTGGTAGTCGCTGACCTTCATCGCGTCGTAGGTCATATAAATCTTGAACGAGGTGTAGCCGTCCTTGATCAGCGCCGGCAGTTCCTGCCCGAGCGCCTGCGGCGAGGGATCGGTGACGATCAGGTGGAAGGCATAGTCGATAACCGCCTTGGGGCCCGCGGCCTCGTGATAGTCCTTCACGACCTGACGTAGCGACATGCCGCGATGCTGGGCGGCGAAGGGTATCACCGTCGTGGTGCCGCCGAACGCCGCCGAAACGGTGCCGGAATAAAAATCGTCGGCGCACATGATGCCGAAGCCCGACTTCTGCTCGATGTGGCAGTGGCTGTCGACGCCGCCCGGCAGGACGAACTTGCCCCCGGCATCTATCTCGCGGGCGCCCTTGCCGGAAATGGCGGGTTCGAGCGCCACCACACAGCCGTTCTTGACGGCGATATCACCGTCGAGTTGGCGGTCCTCGGTGACGACCCTGGCATTGCGGATGACGAGATCGTAGTCGGTCATGTCTGTTCCCTGTCTCCTACTCCGCCGCGACCTTGCGGCCGTGACCCGCCGCGGCAAGCCTGCGTTCGAGTCTCGCCATCAGCGCCTCAAGCTCTGCCCGATCCGTGGCCGTCAAGGAAGAGCCCGGTGCGCGCTGCCGCGGACTCTTGATGGCGCCCCGCTTGAACAGCACTTCCTTGCGCAGCGCCAGCCCGATCGCCGGCTGCACCTCGTGCTTCACGAGTGGCAGATAGATGTCGAACAGATCCTCGGCCTCCTTGGCCTTGCCGGCGGCGAAGAGGTCATAGACCTGAACCAGCATCTCGGGCCAGGCAAAGCCCGTCATCGGCCCGTCCGCACCGCGCCGCATTTCCTGCGGATAGTAGATGCCGCCATTGCCGACCAGGATCGACACGCGCCGCCGTCCCGGCTTCTTCTCGCCTTCGCGAATGCGCGTCAGCTTGGCCAGGCCTGGTGCATCCTCGTGCTTCAGCATGACGAGCTGCTTGAAGTCGTCGACCATGCGCTCGAACACCGCGGGCGAGAGATAGACGCCCGTCGTCTGCGGATAATCCTGATAGACGAGCGGAATATCGGGACCGAGGGCCGTGCAGACCTGGGCATAGTAATTGTAGACGCCATCGTCGCCCTTGAGACCCGGCGCGGGCGCCACCATCACGCCCGAGGCCCCGGCGATCATGGCCTCGTGCGCGAGCCGCCGCACGTTCTCGAGGCCGGCGTGGCTCACGCCCACGATCACCTGCCGGCCCTGGGCACGGCCGACAACGCGATTGACCACGGCCATGGACTCCTCGGCCGTGAGCTTGTGAGCCTCGCCCATCATGCCGAGCAGGGTGAATCCGTGTACGCCGCAGCCCAAGTAAAAGTCGGTCAGCGTATCGACGCTCTGCAAATCGAGCGCACCCTCGTCGGTGAACGGCGTCGCCGCGATGATATAGACACCTTTGGCGGCTTCGGTGAGCTTCTGTGCTGTCATACGAATATTCCTCGGCGCGGTTCTTGCACCGATCATGCCACCCATACGGCGCTTGTCGAGCATCGTCGCGTGGGCCAGTGTTTAAGCCCCACGGGAGCAGGTTTCGCACCACATGGCGCGGCATATCGCCCAACGATTGATGATTTCGCTGCCAGTATTGCTGGGTGTGCTGATGATCGGCTTCCTGTTGCTGCAGGTCGTGCCGACCGATCCGGCGACTGTCGTTGCTGGCCCCAGCGCTACCAAGGCCGAAGTTGAGGCGATCCGCCAACAGATGGGCCTCGACCGTCCCCTGTGGGTGCAGTTCGCCGGCTATCTGGGCCGCGTTCTGCAGCTCAATCTCGGCCGCTCGATGATCTCCAACCGGCCGGTGGTCGACGAGATCGCCCTCACCTTCTGGCCGACCGTCGAACTGATGCTGGCCTGCCTCATCTGGGCTGTCCCGCTCGGCATTTCTCTGGGCACGCTGGCCGCCCGCCGCCGCGGCACGACCATCGACCGTGCGATCATGGCACTGTCGGTGATGGGCGTATCGGTACCGGTATTCTGGGTCGGGCTGATCCTGATCCAGTATGTTGGCGGCGCCGGCCTGCTACCCTTCCAGGGGCGCAACGGGCCGATCTGGACGGCGGATGGGCTCATCAGCATCATCCTGCCCGCAGTCACCCTGGGCGCCGTGTTCGTGGGCCCGGTGGCGCGCATGACACGCACGTCACTGCTCGAAACCCTGGGCGCCGACTATGTCCGCACGGCGCGCGCCAAGGGCGCCTCCGACTGGCGAGTCACCATTCGTCATGCCCTGCGCAACGCCATGATTCCCGTCGTCACTCTCGTCGGTCTCCAGATCGGCTTCCTGCTGGGCGGTTCGATCGTGACGGAGACGATGTTCGCCTGGCCGGGCGTTGGCCGCATGGCGGTGGGCGCCATTACTTCGAACGACTTCCCCCTGGCTCAGGGGGCTATCCTGATCCTGGCCGTGGGCTTCATGGTCGTGAACCTGATCGTCGACGTGCTCTACGCCTATCTCGATCCGCGGATTGCCCGGTCATGAGGACGAGGTCATGACGGACGTCACCTTTCCTCTGCAAAGCGACGCCGACCAGCGCGCCATCGCCACGCTGCGGCGCAAGAATGCTGTGTGGCGACGGATCCTCAAGGATCCGCCCGCGGCCGCGGCGGCACTGTTCCTGGTCATCGTCGTCCTGGCTGCGGTCCTGGCGCCCTGGATCGCGCCGTTCGACCCCTACAGCAACAACATGCGCCTGCGTCTGTGCCCGATCGGCGGCGCGCGTTGCCCCGACTACCTACTCGGCGCCGACAACCAGGGACGCGACATGCTGAGCCGCATCCTGTTCGGCCTGCGAGCTACTCTCGGCATGGGCGTCACCGCGGTCGCCGTCGGCGGCGGCCTCGGGGCGCTCATCGGCCTCAGCGCCGCCTACTTCAAGCGACTCGACCAGCCGCTGATGCGCTTGATCGATGTTCTGCTTTCTTTCCCGTCGATCCTGTTCGGTCTTGCCATCGCGGCCGTCCTCGGCACCGGGCTGACGTCGCTGGTAATCGCCCTCAGCATCGCGGCGGTGCCCTCCATTGCGCGCATCGCACGCGGTGCCGCTCAGTCGATCATGCAGCAGGAATACATGGAAGCCGGTCGCGCCGTGGGCCTCGGCGACGGCGCCCTGATCTGGCGCTACCTGGCGCTCAATTGCTGGCCGACCATCCTCATCTACATGACGCTCCAGCTCGGCCAGGCGATCCTCCTCGGTGCTGCCCTTTCCTTCCTCGGGCTGGGAGCGCAGCCGCCGACCGCCGAACTCGGCAGCATGGCGGCGGATGGCCGCAAGTTCCTGTCGATCGCGCCGCACGTCTCGACGATCCCGTGCGCGGCGATCTTTCTCGTCGTTCTTGCATTCAACGTTCTGGGCGACGCGTTGCGCGACGCGCTGGATCCCAAGCTGAGGCAATAGGAGGTGTAGTCATGAGCAACCGGATGATGTGGACGACCTTTGCCGCACTGGCGGCCATCGGCATCGCAGGCCCGGCGCTTGCGCAGAAGAGCGTGACCATCGTGCGCGAGATCGACACCGACCGATACGACCCGCACAAGTCGACGTCGCGATCGGGCGCGGAGGTCATGTACATGATCGGCGACACGCTGGTGAACCTCGACTTCGACATGAAGACTCTGAAGCCGGGTCTCGCCAAGAGCTGGACGGTCTCGCCAGATGGCCTTTCCTATACCTTCAAGCTGCGTGACGACGTGAAGTTCTGCAGCGGCAAGAAGATGACCGCCAAGGACGTCGTCGCCACATACGAGCGCTGGCTGGATCCAGAGACCAAGGGCCTGGTGAAGTGGCGCATGGGCGACGTCGACAAGATCACGGCGCCCGACGACGTGACGGTCGAGTACAAGCTCAAGAAGCCTTTCTCCGAGCTACTCTACCAGATGACGCAGTACTTCCACACGATTCTGAACGTCGAGCAGGCCAAGCAGCTCGGCGCCGACTTCGGGATCAAGGCTATCGACGGCACCGGCCCCTATTGCCTGGAAAGCTGGACTCCCCGCGACCAGACAGTGCTGACAAAGCACAAGGGCTATAGCTGGGGTCCCGGAATCTACGACTACACCGAGGCCCAGGTCGACCGCGTGGTCTGGAAGGTCGTGCCGGAGGAAAACACCCGCGTCACGGCGCTGCAAGCGGGTCAAGCCGACGCCAGCCAGTACGTGCCTTACTGGTCGATCAAGGAATTGACCGCCAACAAGCAACTCCACGTCAGCAAGGCGGAGAACTTCTTCTGGACCTATTTCATCGGCTTCAAGGTCGACAAGGAACTGGTGAACGACGTACGGGTGCGCCGCGCCATCAACCTCGCCGTCGACCAGAAGGCGATCACCGAGGCCGTTACCTTCGGCCTGGCAGATCCCGCCTCGACCATGCTGAGCCCCGCGGTACTCGACTTCAATCCAAAGCTCGACCGCTCGATCTATGGTGAGAACATCAAGGAAGCCGAGAAGCTGCTCGACGAAGCAGGTTGGAAGAAGGGACCGGACGGCTTCCGTTACAAGGACGGCAAGAAGCTCGCCCCTCTGGTCTATGGAATTTCCGGCGCATTCAAGGAGATCGCCGAGGCCGTCCAGGGCGAACTGCGCAAGGTCGGCATCGACCTGCAGATACAGCTTTTCGACTCGACCGTGGCATGGGGCAAGCTCGCCACCCAGGAGTTCGACGCCTTCGGCATGAGCTTCCCCTATGTCAGCGCGGGCGATGCGCTCAACCTCTACTTCCGCTCCGCCAACACCCCGACGCCCAATCGCATGAACTGGAAGGACAAGGAGACCGACGAGCTGCTCGACAAGGGCTCCCAGGCTCTTGACGATGCCACTCGCGCCGGTGCCTACGCCGCCGTCCAGCAGAAGGTGCACGACGCGGCGGTCTGGATTCCGCTCTACCACGAGCCGCTGTTTCTGGTGACAGGGGCCAAGCTGAAGCCGGCCAAGGCCCACGGCAACTACGGCTGCGCGCTTTACAAGGGCCTCGGGCTCGCGTTCAAGTAATCGGGAGAGAAAGCACTCATGAAGACGACCAAGATCGCCGGCCTCGACCACGCCGTTGCGTGGGACGAGGCCGAACAGCGGCACGTCTATCTCGAAAACGCCGACTTCGTGTTCAAGGGCAACGAGATCGTCCATGTCGGGCCGGGCCACGCCGGCCCGGTCGACACGACCATCGACGGCAAGGGGATGATGATCATCCCCGGGCTCGTGAACGTGCACAGCCATCCGTTCTCGGAGCCGGCCAACAAGGGGCTGACCGAGGAATATGGCAGCGACAAGCTCGGCCAAAGCTCCTTGTACGAGTATCTGACGGTATTCGGCCTCAACCCCGAGGATGCCGGCCCCTCCTCGAAGGTGGCGGTATCGGAACTCCTGAAGAGTGGCGTCACGACGATCACGGATCTCTCGATGGCCCGCGACGGGTGGGTCGAAGATCTCGCCGCCACCGGCATCCGCGCCGTTGTCTGCCCGATGATGCGCCAGGGCGTCTGGTACACCAAGAACGGCCATACGGTGGAATACGCCTGGGACGAGAAGGCCGGCGAGAAGGCCTTCGAAGCCTCCATGAAGACTCTCGACGACGCGGCGAAGCATCCGAGCGGACGCATCTCCGGCATGGTCGGTCCGGCACAGATCGACACATGCCGCGAAGGCTTCTTCAAGGAAGCTCTGCAGGAAGCCAGGCGGCGCGGACTGCCGATGCAGACCCATGCTTGCCAGGCCGTCGTTGAGTTTCACGAGATGGTGCATCGACACGGCAAGACGCCGATCGAATGGCTGGACTCGATCGGCGTACTGGGCCCCGACCTTGTCATCGGCCACGGCATCTTCCTGAACGATCATCCGCAGATCCACTACCCGCACGCCAACGACTTCGAGCGGCTGCGCGATTCGGGTGCGTCGGTCGCCCATTGTCCCACGGTGTTCGCCCGGCGCGGCATGGTGATGAACTCGATCGGCCGTTACATGAACGCCGGCATCAAGGTCGGCATCGGCACCGACACCTTCCCGCACAACATGCTCGACGAGATCCGTCTCGTCTGTTACCTCGCGCGCGTCTTCACCATGAACTACAAGATGGGCACGACGCGGCACGCTTTCGAGGCGGCCACCGTCGGCGGCGCCAAGATCCTGCGCCGGTCCGACCTCGGACGGCTGGCGCCAGGCTGCAAGGCCGACTTCTCTCTGGTCGACATGAGCCATCCCTACATGCAGCCGGCGCATGAACCCGTGCGCAGCCTGATCTATTCGGCGGGGGACCGTGCCATACGCCATGTCTATGTCGACGGCACGCAGGTCGTGCGCGACGGCAAGGTGTTGACGGTCGACGTCGAGGCGGCGACTGCAGGACTGATCGAAGGCCAGCGCAAGCGGCTGGAGACCGTCAGCCAGCGCGACTGGGCCGGACGCACCGCTGACCAGCTGGCGCCGCCTGTCTACGGGACCAGGGAACGTCTTCCCCAGTCGCGGCCGGTAGACTGAGTGATACCGTTGGCCGCCCCGCCTGCCCTCCTGGAAGTCAAAGGGCTACGAACGGAGTTCCGTTCCGGCGGCAGCGTGTTCGCCGCCGTCGACGGCGTCAGCTTTGTGCTGGCCCCGGGCGAGACGCTCGGCATCGTTGGCGAGTCGGGTTGCGGCAAGTCGGTAACGTCGCTCTCCATCATGCGGCTGGTGCCGAACCCGCCGGGGCGCATCGCCGCCGGCACGATCACGTTCGAGGGTCGCAATCTCCTCGAATTGCCGGAGAGCGAGATGCAGGCCGTGCGTGGCGATGCGATCTCCATGATCTTCCAGGAGCCGATGACCAGCCTGAACCCGGTGCAGACGGTGGGCCAGCAGATCGTTGAAGCCGTCCGCCTGCACCGCTCGGTTGGAGCCACCGAAGCGCGCGCCCGAGCGTTGGAGATGCTGCGGTTGGTAAAAATCCCCTCGCCCGAGACGCGGCTCGACGAGTATCCGCATCAACTCTCGGGCGGCATGCGGCAGCGCGTCATGATCGCCATGGCGCTGTCCTGCGATCCCAAGATTCTGATCGCCGACGAGCCAACGACGGCACTCGACGTCACCATCCAGGCTCAGATCCTCGACCTGCTGCGCGACCTGCGCGACCGCACGGGGGCGGCCATCATGCTGATCACCCACGACCTCGGCGTGGTGGCCGAAATCGCACACCGCGTCGTGGTCATGTATGCCGGCCGCATCGTCGAGGAGGCGCCGGTCGACCTGCTGTTCTCCGACCCGCAGCATCCCTATACATTGGGGCTGCTGGGCTCGATCCCGCGGCTGGGCAGCGACGGCGACGAGCGCTTGATCGCCATCAAGGGCGTGGTGCCCAATCCCTATGCTTTGCCGCCCGGCTGCCGCTTCAGCCCGCGTTGCCCGCTGGCTGACGCCCACTGTCGAAGCGAAGCGCCGGAGCTGCGCGAGATCGGCCGCGGCCACAGAACCGCCTGCTGGAAGGCGCCACTCGACCAGGCTCTGGCCAAAGCGGCCGCTGCGTGAGTACCGAGCCACTCCTTTCCGTCAGCGGACTGACCAAGCACTTCCCCGTCAAGCGCGGCATCGTCTTTCAACGCGCGATCGGCACGGTGCGCGCCGTCGACGGACTGACGTTCGACGTAGCACCCGGCGAGACGCTGGCGCTGGTTGGCGAATCCGGCTGCGGCAAGTCGACCACCGGGCGCATGGTGCTGCGGCTGATCGAGGCGACGTCGGGCACGATCCGGTTCGCCGGGCGCGACGTGCGGGCTCTCGATCGCGGCGCCCTGCGGGACCTTCGGCGCGACATGCAGATCATTTTCCAGGATCCCTACGCCTCCCTCAATCCACGCCTTACGGTCGGGCAAGCACTGAGCGAGCCACTACGCCTGCACGGACTGGCCTCCGGCGCCGCGCTGCGCCAGCGCATCGACGAGCTGTTGACCGAGGTCGGCCTGTCAGCCTGGCATGCGCTGCGTTATCCGCACGAGTTCTCCGGGGGCCAGCGCCAGAGGATCGGCATTGCGCGCGCGCTCGCCTCGCAGCCCAAGCTGATCGTCTGCGACGAGCCGGTCTCGGCGCTCGACGTGTCGATCCAGGCACAGGTGATCAACCTCCTGCAGGACCTCAAGCGCAAGCTCGGCCTCTCCTACATCTTCATCGCTCACGATCTCGCGGTGGTGCGCCACATCAGCGACCGCGTCGCCGTGATGTATCTCGGCAAGATCGTCGAGCTGGCGCCCAAGCGCAGCCTGTTTGCCCGGCCAAGGCACCCCTACACGCAGGCACTGCTGTCGGCGGTGCCCGTACCCGATCCCTCGGCCCAGCGGACGCGCATCCCGCTCACCGGCGACGTGCCCAGCCCCCTCAATCCGCCGCCGGGTTGCCGCTTCCATACGCGCTGCGCCCACGCCCAGGATCGCTGTCGCATCGAGGAGCCCGAGCTACGGGCGGTGGGCGATGAAGGTCAGGTCGTAGCCTGCCACTATGCCGAGACGATCGTGCCACCGGTCATCGTGCCGGAAAATGAGCCGCCTTACGCCGGCCGCCTTGCAGCGCTGCGCAAGCTCGCAGTGGCGGCTTAGGCGCCCCCGACGTCAGGCGTCGGGCACGCCCGCCGTCGTCGAATATTCAAAATGCAGCGGCTTCTCGGGATGGACCAGCGCATAGGCCGAGCGCGCGGCAATGGCGGCCTCCGAAAAACCCGTAAGGATCAGCTTCAGTTTACCCGGGTAGGTCACGACATCGCCGATCGCAAAGACGCCGGGCTTGCTGGTGGCGGCGGTCGATGGCTCGACCGCGATCTGGTTGCGCTCCAGCGCGAGGCCCCAGTCGGCGATCCGTCTTTGCCCTCGAGCGCCTGGAGTTGATAAGGCACGACGAGGTCGATCTTGCCGGCCTTCGCCAGCGCCTTCAGCCGCGCCTCGCTCTCGGGTACGGCACGGAACTTGTCACGCCGATGGATCACCGAAACCCGGGACGCCACCTCGCTGAGCGAGAGCGCCCAGTCGACGGCCGTGTCGCCGCCGCCCGCAATCACCACGCGCTTGCCGCGGAAGGTTTCGCGTTGCGTGACGTAGTAGAAAACGCTCTTGCCCTCGTAGGCTTCTATGCCGGGCAGCGGCGGTCGGTTTGGACCGAAGGCACCGACGCCGGCCGCCACGATCACGGCCCGCGCCTGCAGGACCGTGCCCTTGGAAGTCGTCACTTGCCAGAAGCCGCCGCTCAGCGCCTCCAGCGCCTGGACCTGCTCGCCGAGGTGATAGACCGGCCGAAACGGCGCCGCCTGGGCCTTCAGCCGGACCACCAGCTCGGCCGCCTCGATACGGGGAAAACCGGGAATGTCGTAGATCGGCTTTTCGGGATAAAGCGCCGTGCACTGTCCTCCGGCATCGTCGAGCACGTCGACGACGTGGCAATTGAGCCGGACCATGCCGCACTCGAAGACGGCAAACAGGCCCGCGGGCCCCGCGCCTACAATGACGACGTCGGTCTGATGAGAATGTCCGGTGGCCATGTCCCTACCGTGGCGAAGATGCTGCCCAAAATAAAGGCCCCCGGCGACTGGATCGTCCGGGGGCCAGAATTTGGTAGCTGGGGGCGGACTTGAACCGCCGACCCCGGCATTATGAGTGCCGTGCTCTAACCAGCTGAGCTACCCAGCCATGGGTGGGCGCTATTAAGCGGCGGGGCCCGGACCTGTCAAGAAACGCGAGGCGGCTCCTGTCAGGGCTCTATCGGCGCACCATCCATGCCGTCCGAGGACCGGCCGAGAAAAGCCAGGATCGTGGGGGCTATGTCGACCAGGCTGGTCCTGCGCCCGATTTCGCCATGGCCAAAGCTTGGATGCACGAACGCGAGAAACGGGCGCGTTTCGGCGGGCCCCAATCCGCCGTGATGCCCGCAACCGATCTCCGGCGTGCCCTCGCCGTCCTCGACCAGCCACCGTGTGCCGGGGATGCCGTAGCGGTTCGTCTCCTCATGACGCGCCGTATCGACTGCCGCCAGAATCGTATCGCCGGAAAGGCCGGTCGCGGCCAAGGCGTCGCCGGTCAGGATCGCGCCAGCCCATGGCTCCTGGCGCATCGCGGGCAGGAGTGCCTCCACGGCCGCCCTCGCCCGGCCCGTCGCATAGACGAGTGCGGATGTCCCCTGCGACGCCACACCAACCCGGCCTTCGCGAACCTCGTCCGCAAGGCCATGCCCGGCCAGCCAATTGCCGATGTGGACGGAGCGCCCGATGGTCTCGTGCCCGTGGTCCGATCCAATCACCAGCAGCGTATCGAAGCGATCCTCATGGGCCTTCACCGTCTCGACGACCTTCGAAATCAGCCCGTCGGTCACTTCCAGGGCATGAAGATGCTCTGGCGATCCCAATGCCTCGTGATGCAGGGTCAGATCGGGGTTTGCCAGCCAAAGCACGGCCAGGCTGAAATCCATCGACGGAACAATCCTCGTGCAGAAGCGCGCCGTCATCTCGACGTCGCCCGCGAGATCGTGCGTCACGTCGAGGTGGGCATCCCCCTTGAGCGGCGCGCCGCCAGCGCCGAAGGAACCGGCGCGATGCAGCACGATGCCGAAGTGATCCGGATCGAGGAAATAGGCCGCTCCCGGCGAGACATTCGAATAGGCGATCTGCCCGCCGCATTGCGCCAGCCGCTCGGCCATGGTGGGCACACGCAAGGTCCGCCCCGTTACCCGTCGCATGGTCTGACGGAACGACGGCGCGCCCACATTGTGCACGACGAGGCGGCCTTCCTCGAACAGCGCCATCTGGTTGCCCTCGAGACCGTGGCGTCCGGGGAAGCACCCCGTCGCGATCGAGGCTGCCGAAACGCGCGTCACCGACGGAAACACCGCGCGGTGATCACTCGAACGGCAATGCCCGGCGCACAGCGCCGCAAGCGTAGGCGTGCGCCTTTCGCTGATCCATTCGGTGCCGAGCCCGTCGCAGATGATCAGGACCGCCCTGCGGTGACGGGGTAGTGTCATGGCCCCATGATAGACGATGTCGCGCCTGGCGATATCGTCATTCAGGCTGGATGCCTGCCTGGGAAACGATCCTGTCGCTCTTCGCCACCTCGTCGCTTACGAACTGGCGAAATTGTTCGGCCGTCGAACCGACGGGAACGGCGCCCTGATCGCGCAACGTCGATTGCACTTCGCTGGCGGCTAGCGCCCCCACCAGCCCTTGCCGCAGCCGATCCACGATCTCCTTCGGCGTGCCTTTCGGCACGGCGACGCCGACCCAGGTATTGAACTCGTAACCGGCGAAGCCGAGCTCTGCCATCGTCGGCACATCGGGCAGCGCTTCCGATCTCACCGACGAGGTCACGGCCAGCGCCCGCAACTTGCCCGACCTAACGAGCGGCACGGCTGGGGGTACGCTGCTCACCGCCATGTTCACGTGCCCGCCGACGGCATCCTGCACCAGCGGTCCCGACCCCTTGTAGGGAATGTGGAGGAACTTCGCCTGCGCCATGCTCGACAGGAGTTCGGCGGCGAGATGCTGCGGGCTGCCGCTGCCGATCGAGCCGTAGCTGATCGTGTCGGGCTTGGCCCGCGCCATCTCGATCAACTCGCGCAGCGATTGCTGCGTCGTGGCAGGTGCGACAAACACCAGGGGAAAGGTCGCAATCAGACTGACCGGCTCGAAGTCGGTGCGCGGATCATAGGTCATGTTCTTGAACAGGCAGGCATTGATCGCCATTTCGCTCGCCGCGCCGAACAGCACCGTGTAACCATCAGGCGCACTCTTCGCGACGCTCGCCGCTCCGATCATGCCGGTGGCGCCGGGCTTGTTCTCGATGACGACCGACTGCCCCAGCAGCTCCGAGAGCCTGTGCGCCATCGCACGGCCGGAAATGTCGGTGCCGCCGCCGGGTGGATAAGGGATGACCAGCTTCACCGGCTTGGAGGGATACGCGCCCGCCTGAGCCAGCGCGGCGGTTGGCGCGAGGGCGAGAAGGACACCGACTAAGCGAAGCGGATCGCGTCGCGAGAGAAGTCGCTTGGAATCTTTGGCCATGCCGCTTTATCCGCACGGCTCATGACGTCACGATGACAGATGCCTTGGGATTGTCGCGACTAGGAAAATCGCCGGATAAAGCCACCGCCCAGGACACGGCTGCCGGTCGCGGCGTCGTAGACCACGCAGGCCTGCCCGGGCGACACCCCGATCTCGGGTTGGGCGAAGCGGACCAGAGCTCCCTCACCCGAAAGCTCGATCTCGGCCGGTCGCAGGGCCTGGCTGGAGCGCACGCGCACCTGCACGGAGAGGCGGCCTTCGAGCGCCGGGCCGAGCCAGTTCAGGTCGTAGAGGGCCATCTCCGTCCGGCCGAGCGCCGCACGCGGGCCCACGACGACGCGTCGCGAATCGGGATCGAGTCGCACCACATAGAGGCGGTCGTTGTCGGTGCCGTCGCGCTCACCCAGCGCCAGGCCGCGACGCTGGCCCACGGTGAAATGCACGATGCCGTCATGGCGGCCGACCACGTGGCCCTGCAGGTCGACGATCTCGCCGGGCTCCACCGCCTCGGGCCGCAGCTTCTGAACGACGGCGGCATAATCTCCGCCGGGCACGAAGCAGATGTCCTGGCTGTCGGGCTTTTCGGCCACCGCCAGGTCGAAACGTTCGGCCAGCGCCCGCGTCTGGCTCTTGGGCAGATGGCCCAACGGAAAGCGCAGGTAATCGAGCTGCTCCTGCGTGGTACCGAACAGGAAGTAGCTCTGATCGCGCGCTGGATCGGCGCCGCGATGAAGTTCCGGCCCCGCCTCGCCCAGGACACGCTGGACATAGTGGCCGGTCGCCAGCGCCTCGGCGCCGAGGTCGCGCGCGGTCTTGAGCAGGTCGCGGAACTTCACCGTCCGGTTGCAGGCGATACAGGGCACCGGCGTCTCGCCACGCGCATAGGCGTCGGCGAAGGCATCCATCACATCGGCGCGGAAGCGGCTTTCATAGTCGAGCACGTAGTGCGGGATGCCGAGACGATCGGCGACCTGGCGGGCGTCCTGGATGTCCTGGCCAGCGCAGCAGGCACCCTTCTTGCCGACGGCGGCGCCATGATCGTAGAGCTGCAAGGTGACGCCCACGACGTCATAGCCCTGCTCCTTCAGGAGTGCTGCGGTGACCGATGAATCAACGCCGCCCGACATCGCAACCACCACGCGGGTGTCACCGGGCGCCTTATCGAGATCGAGGGAATTCCGAGCCATGACGAGGCCTATATAGGCGCGGCCCCGAAGTCCCGCCAGCAGCCAGTCCCGTAGCTCGCTTCTCGGTCAGCCCCGCGGCGGATTGGGATCGCGAACAGCCTTGGCCACGCCGTTGCGGTCGTAGACGATCTGGACCCGATCGCCCGTCTGGACGTCGCCGTCGTCGGGCTGGGCGACCTTTATCTGTCCCCCGGCGTCCGTCTGGACCGTCACTTCGATACCGCGCCGGGAACTGCCCCGATCGATCGCGGTGCCCGCGATGGCGCCGCCGACCGCGCCCAGAAGGCCGCCCACCACCGCGCCGCCCACGGAGTTGGTCGTGGCGGCGCCGATGGCGGCTCCGCCTGCTGCGCCCACACCACCCCCGATCAGCGTGCCGTCATTCATACCCGAGCCGCCACCGCGGATCGGTACCTCGCGAATGGCGACCACCCGGCCGGTCTCACCGCGGTAGCCGCTGGCCGCCTGTGTATTAACGACACCCGGCTGAACGCCACCGCCGCCGTCACAGGCACCGAGACCGCCCAGAAGCGCCGCGGAAGCCAGGAGATGGAAGAGCGATTTGCCGATCATCGAGTTTCCGCTTCCTAGTTTGTGAGCGTGTCCGGTGTGCGTGAACTGTCGCGCACGACCTTGGCAACGCCTTGCCGGTCCTGCACGACCTGGACCCGGTCGCCGAGTTGCACGTCGCCGTCATCCCTCTGTGCCACGGTCATCTTCTGCCCGTCGTCGCGCTGAACCACGACTTCGATGCCGCGGCCGGTCCCCTGTTGGCCATCGATGATGCTGCCGGCAATCGCACCGCCTACGGCACCGAGCAAGGCGCCGACCAGG
>RGPT01000068.1 GCA_010032545.1 Alphaproteobacteria bacterium | reverse complement strand
CGCAGGTGATCACCTGCGCCGGTCGATCACCGATCACGCGGCAGAAGAGGCCGGCGATGGCCGCTGCGAGCAGCGGCAGGAGGACGATCAGTTTGATGGCAAGGTCCATGGCGGCGCTCGTCCCTAGCCCTTCATCGCGTTGATGTCTTCGACCTCGATGGTTCCACGACCGCGGAAGTACACTACGAGGATAGCAAGCCCGATGGCCGCCTCAGCAGCCGCCACCGTCAGCACCAGCATGGCGAAGACCTGGCCCACGATGTTGCCCTGGAAAACCGAAAACGCCACGAGATTGATGTTCACCGCCAACAACATCAGCTCCACACACATCAAGATGACGATGACGTTCTTGCGATTCAGGAAAATGCCCAATATCCCCAAGGTGAACAGCACCGAAGCGACCGTGAGGTAGTGCGCCAGACCGATCGTCATCACACCCCTCCCCGAGTGGGCACCTTGACCACTGTCATTGCCTGCTCTTTGGTGCGGTTGATCTGGTCGCCAACCTTCTGGCGGCGAACCCCCGGTCTAGTACGAAGCGTCAGTACGATGGCCCCGATCATCGCGACCAGCAGCACGATGCCAGCCACCTGGAACAAGTAGAAGTACTGGGTATAGAGCACCCGGCCGATGGCTCGGGTATTGTCGATCGGCAGAACCTGGGCTCCATGGGCGTTGAGCCCCGTGATCGTCGCCGAACCTGCGCCGACGATCCCCAGACCCAGCAGCATTTCGGCAAACAGCACCACGCCAATCAGTGCGCCTACCGGAAAATACTTCAGAAAGCCCTCGCGCAACTCGGTCAGATTGATGTCGAGCATCATCACGACGAACAAGAACAGCACCGCAACCGCGCCAACGTAGACGATGACGAGAATCATCGCGATGAACTCGGCGCCGATCAGCACGAACAATGCTGCGGCATTGAAGAAAGCGAGGATCAGGAACAACACCGAATAGACCGGGTTGCGCGAGACCACAACCATCGCGCCCGCCGCAACCGTAATCGCGGCAAAAACGTAGAAGGCTAGAGCCTGAAGCAGCATGTTCTCCCCTTCCCCGCGTCCGGCTCAGCGATACGCAGCGTCGGCTTGGAGGTTGGCCGCAATCAGGCTCTCCCAGCGGTCGCCGTTCGCGAGCAGCCTGTCTTTATTGTACATGAGCTCCTCGCGGGTCTCGGTCGAGAACTCGAAATTCGGGCCTTCGACGATGGCATCGACCGGGCAGGCCTCCTGGCAAAATCCGCAGTAGATGCACTTTGTCATATCGATGTCATAACGCGTCGTGCGCCGGCTGCCGTCGTCGCGCGGCTCCGCCTCGATGGTGATCGCCTGGGCCGGACAGATCGCCTCACATAGCTTGCACGCAATGCAGCGCTCCTCGCCGTTGGGATAGCGGCGCAGCGCGTGCTCGCCCCGAAAGCGCGGGCTGAGCGGTCCCTTCTCATGCGGATAGTTCACCGTGACCTTGGGTTTGAACATGTACTTCAGCGTCAACGCGAATCCGGAGATCAGTTCGGTGAGCAGGAACGCACGCGCGGTGCGGTCGAGAGAGGCCATTGTGCTATCTCCCTAAGGCTTCGGAACCCAACCGCCGAACTGAAGCACAGCAGCGGTGAGGACAACCCAGCCCAGCGAAACCGGCAGGAACACCTTCCAACCCAGTCGCATCAACTGATCATAGCGGTAGCGAGGCAGCGTGCCCTTGGTCCAGCTGAAAACGAAAAGCAGGAACGCGATCTTGAGGGCGAACCACACGACGCCGGGCACATAGGTGAAAGGCGCATAAGGTATCGGTGACATCCAGCCGCCGAGGAACAAGATGGCCCCCAGCGCCGATAGCAGGATCATATTGGCGTACTCGCCGAGGAAGAACAGACCGAACGTCATTGCCGAGTATTCGGTGTGGAAGCCAGCCACCAGCTCGGCTTCGGACATCGGCAAGTCGAAGGGTGTGCGGTTGGTCTCAGCCAACGCCGAGACGAAGAAAATCACGAACATCGGCAGCAGCGGCAGGAAGAACCAATGCCAGAAACCGCCGGATTGGGCCAACACGACATCCGAAAGGTTGAGCGACCCAACGCAGAGCAGGACCGTGATCAGCACGAAGCCGATCGAGACCTCGTAGGACACCATTTGCGCCGCCGAACGCAGCGCGCCGAGGAAGGCGTACTTCGAGTTCGACGCCCAACCGGCGATGATAATGCCATAGACACCAAGTGAAGAGATGGCGAAGAGGTAAAGAATTCCGACGTTGATGTCGGCAATCACCCAGCCGTTGTCGAACGGTACCACAGCCCAGGCCACCAAGGCCGTCATGAAGGCGATCATTGGCGCGATGATGAACAGCACACCGTTGGCGCTCGAGGGAACGATGGTTTCCTTCAACACCAACTTCAAGCCATCGGCGAAAGGCTGCAGCAATCCGAAAGGGCCGACCACATTGGGACCACGGCGGAGCTGGATCGCGGCCCAGATCTTGCGATCGACATAGGTCATGTAGGCAACGGCAACCAGCAAGGGCACCGTAACGGCCAGACACTGGGCCACCATCAGGATGGCTTGCCCCAACCAGTTGACCGTGAAGAATTGGACTAGATCGGCGCTCATCTCCTACTCCGCCGCCAACAATTGGGCACGAGAGGCCATGCACTCGGCCATCGTCTTCGACGCCCGGCTGATCGGGCAGGTCATGTAGAAATTGGCGATCGGCGAGGCGAACGGCTGGTCGGTCGTGGCCCCCGTTTTGCCGAAGTGCCCCCACGCGCCGGCCGCCTGCTGGTCGATGGCGGCGAAAGTCTTGCTCATGGCAACGAGGCGTGCGCGTACCTGGTCGAGAGTGTCGTAGGGAAGCGTCTTGTCCAGCCGCTCCGAAAGGGCACGCAGGATCGCCCAGTCCTCGCGGGCATCGCCCGGCGGATAGCCGGCACGCTGGCCGAGCTGCACACGACCTTCGGTATTCACATAGGTCCCGGGCTTCTCGGTGTAGGCGGCGCCCGGCAGAATGACGTCGGCGCGATGGGCGCCAGCATCGCCATGGTGGCCTTGGTAGACCACGAAGGCCTTGCCGAGACGCTTGGTGTCGAACTCGTCCGCAGCCAGAAGGTAGACCAGCTCGATCTCGCGCTTCTCGCAGCCGGCCAGGATGCCTTCGACATCACGGCCGCCGTCGCCCGGCACCAGGCCGAGATCGAGGCCACCGACACGCGCCGCCGCCGTGTGTAGAACGGCGAAGCCGTTCCAGTCCTCACGCACAGCGTTCAGATTCTCGGCCAGATCGCGGGCGAGCGCCATGACAGCGGCGCCGTCTTCCCGCGCCAGCGCGCCCATACCGACGACGATCAACGGACGCTTGGCCGCCTTCAGTTTCTCCCAGAAGCCGAGCTTGCCATCGACCAGGTCGCGCAACGTCGCGGGGCCGGCACCGAGCCGCTCGACCGGATAGGTGAGATCGACCGCGGGACCGATACTGGCGACGGCGCACTGACCCGACAGGTAGCGCTTGCGCAGCCGTGCGTTCAGAACCGGCGATTCCCAGCGCGGATTGGTGCCGATCAGCAGGATAGCGTCGGCCGAATCGATACCGCGCACGCCGGCATTGAAGATGTAGCCGCCGCGCGGTCCATCGATCTTGGCGCCATCCTGGCGACAGTCGTAGTTGGGCGATCCCAGCGCCCTCATCAGGTCCTTGAGCGCCATCATGGACTCGGCATCGCACTGATCTCCGGCGATTGCGGCCATCTTGGCACCACCGAGGCCCTTCATCTTGGCCTCGATCGCGGCAAAGGCCTGATCCCATGTCGCTTCGACCAGCTTGCCGCCGCGCCGCACATAGGGCCGGTCGAGGCGCTGGTGCCGGAGACCGTCGAGGGCGTGACGCGTCTTGTCGGAAATCCACTCCTCATTCACGTCGTCATTCAGACGCGGCAAGACGCGCATCACCTGCGCCCCACGCGTATCGACGCGGATGTTGGCACCGAGAGCGTCCATCACGTCGATCGACTCGGTCTTGCTGAGTTCCCACGACCGCGCCTCGAAGGCGTAGGGTTTGGAGGTCAGGGCGCCCACCGGGCACAGATCGACCAGGTTGCCCGAAAGCTCGGTGCTGAGCGCATGTTCTACGTAGGTCGTCACTTCCATGCTCTCGCCGCGTCCAGTCGCACCCAGCTCCTCGACACCAGCGACTTCGGTGGCGAACCGGATACAGCGCGTGCAATGGATGCAACGGTTCATCGATGTCTTGACGAGCGGCCCCAGTTCCTTATCCGGGACCGCGCGCTTGTTCTCGTGGTAGCGGCTGCGATCGAAACCGTAAGCCATCGCCTGATCCTGCAGATCGCATTCGCCGCCCTGGTCGCAAATCGGGCAATCCAGCGGATGATTGATCAGCAGGAATTCCATCACGCCATTTCGTGCCTTCTGCACGACCGGAGTGGTGGTAAAAATCTCCTGCTTGTCAGCGACAGGCAGCGCACAGCTTGCCTGTGGCTTGGGTGGCCCAGGCTTCACTTCGACCAGACACATGCGGCAGTTGCCAGCGATCGATAGGCGCTCGTGGTAGCAGAAACGGGGGATCTCTACGCCCGCCAGCTCACAGGCCTGCAGGACCGTGATGCCAGCCGGCACCTCGAGTTCGACGCCGTCGATCTTCACCTTGGGCATTACCTGCTCCCCGCCCTACTCAGCCGCCAGCTTTTCGGTGCGCGCACGAATGCGGCGCTCCATTTCGGGGCGGAAATGCCGGATCAGCCCCTGAATCGGCCAGGCGGCCGCATCGCCCAACGCGCAGATCGTGTGACCTTCGACCTGCCTGGTCACGTCCTCGAGCGCATCGATCTCTTCCAGACGCGCGTTGCCCGTCACCATGCGTTCCATGACGCGCCACATCCAGCCGGTGCCCTCACGGCACGGCGTGCACTGGCCACAGCTTTCATGCTTGTAGAAGTAGCTGAGCCGCGCGATCGCTTTCACGACATCGGTCGACTTGTCCATGACGATCACCGCCGCGGTGCCAAGGCCTGATCTCTGATCGCGCAAGGAGTCGAAGTCCATCAGGACTGTGTCGCAGATCGACTTGGGCAGCAGCGGCACAGAAGCGCCACCCGGGATCACCGCCAGCAGATTGTCCCAGCCGCCGCGCACGCCGCCGGCATGACGCTCGATCAACTCGCGCAGCGGGATACCCATTTCCTCTTCTACATTGCAGGGCTTGTTGACGTGGCCCGAGATGCAGAAGAGCTTCGTGCCGGTGTTGTTCGGCCGGCCGATACCCGCGAACCAGGCGGCTCCTCGACGGAGGATGGTTGGCGCCACGGCAATAGATTCGACGTTGTTCACGGTTGACGGGCAGCCGTAGAGGCCCGAACCGGCGGGGAAAGGCGGCTTCAGCCGTGGCATGCCCTTCTTGCCTTCGAGACTCTCCAGCAGTGCCGTTTCCTCGCCACAGATATAGGCGCCGGCGCCGCGATGGACGTAGAGATCAAAATCCCAACCCGAGCCGCAGGCATTCTTGCCCAACAAACCGGTTTCATAGGCCTCGCGGACGGCAGCGATGAGGTTCTGAGCTTCGTTGTAGAATTCGCCGCGTATGTAAACATAGCCGGCATTGGCGCGCATCGCGAAGCCAGCAACGAGGCAGCCCTCGATGAAGAGATGCGGATCGTGACGGAGGATGTCGCGATCCTTGCAGGTGCCCGGCTCGGATTCGTCAGCGTTCACGATCAGGTAGTGCGGACGGTCCTTCACTTCCTTGGGCATGAACGACCATTTGAGGCCGGTCGGAAATCCGGCGCCGCCACGGCCGCGCAGGCCCGATTTCTTCATCTCGTCGATGATGCCGTCGGGCCCCTTGTCGAGAATTGCCTTGGTGTTGTCCCAGGCGCCGCGCGCACGCGCGCCGGCCAGGCGCCAGTCGTGGAACCCGTAGAGATTGGTGAAGATGCGGTCCTGGTCGCTGAGCATAGCCCTACTCGCCCCTCAGCGTCGTGGCGCCACCGATCGGTGCCGACGTCTGTCGGTCGATCTGAGGCCCCGGTTTCGGCGTCTCGCCGCGTCGAAACGCGTTCAACACCTTCGTGATCGAGTCCTCGTCGAGGTCCTCGTAGAAGTCATCGTTGATCTGGACGACCGGCGCGTTTACGCAGCCGCCAAGACACTCGACCTCCTGCACGCTGAACGTCTCGCCATCCGCAGCATGCTGGCAGGCCTTCATCACCGCCTCGGAGCCACGCAGCCAGCACGGTGTCGTCGTGCAAACTTGCAGAAGGTACTTTCCGCGCGGCTTCAGCTGGAACATCGTGTAGAAAGTCGCGATCTCATAAACGCGGATGGGCGCCATATCGAGGAGTTTGGCCACGGCATCCATCGCCACGCGCGGCAGCCAGCCCTGCTGGCGTTGCGCGAGGTCGAGCACGGCGATTACGGCGCTTGCCTGACGGCCGGGCGGGTAGTGCGAGATCAGTTCCTCGACTTTGGCAAGGTTCTCCGGCGTGAAGGCAAATTGCCCGACATGCGGCACATCCTTGGGATCGGCGGTGATCATTGTCATCGCTTCGTCTCCTAGCGGTCGATCTCGCCGAACACGATGTCGAGCGAGCCGATGTTCGCCGACATGTCGGCAAGCTGATGGCCCTTCGTCATCATCTCGAGCGCCTGCAAGTGTGGGAAGCCTGGCGCGCGGATCTTGCAGCGATAGGGCTTGTTGGTGCCGTCGGACACAAGATAGACGCCAAACTCTCCCTTTGGCGCCTCGACCGCCGTGTAGGTCTCGCCGGCTGGCACTTTGTATCCTTCGGTGTAGAGCTTGAAATGATGGATCAGCGCTTCCATCGAACCTTTCATTTCGCCGCGGCGCGGCGGCGACAGCTTGCGGTCATCGACCCGTACCGGCCCGCCCACTTTGCGCAGTGCCACGATGCACTGCTCCATGATCCGCACGCTTTGGTACATCTCCTCGATGCGCACGAGGTAGCGCGCGAAGCAGTCGCCAGTCTTGCCGAGCGGGATGTCGAAATCCATACGGTCGTAGACATCGTAAGGCTGTGACTTGCGCAGGTCCCAGGGAATGCCCGACGCGCGGATCAGTGGGCCGGAGAAGCCCCAGTCAAGCGCCTGCTCGGCCGAGACCACGCCGATGTCGACAGTGCGCTGGCGGAAGATGCGATTGTCGTTCAGCAGTTTCTCGATGTCCTTGAGGACCGGGATGAACTGCTTGATCCAGCCGTCCATCGAGTCGAGCATGCCGTCGGGAAGATCCTGATGAACCCCGCCCGGTCGGAAGTAGGCGGCATGCATCCGAGAGCCGCTCACCTGCTCGTAGTACTCCATCAGCAGTTCGCGCTGTTCGAAGCCCCACAGCGGAGGCGTGAGCGCGCCGGTATCCATGGCGAACGTCGTGACGTTCAGCAGATGATTTAGAATGCGAGTGATCTCGGAAAACAACACGCGGATGTACTGACCACGCTCAGGCGCGGTGATGCCGAGCAGCTTCTCCACTGCCAGCGCAAAGGCGTGCTCCTGGCACATCGGCGAGACGTAATCGAGGCGGTCGAAGTACGGCACCGCCTGCAGGTAGCTCTTGTACTCGATGAGCTTCTCGGTGCCTCGATGCAGCAGGCCGATGTGGGGATCACAGCGCTCTACGATCTCACCGTCCATCTCGACGACAAGCCGCAGCACACCGTGCGCCGCCGGGTGCTGCGGTCCAAAGTTCATCGTCAGGGTCTTGATCTCGACGTCGGACATGTCAGCTCGTCTTCGCCTTCTCGTCGCCCGGCAATGCGCGCTCGATGGCGCCTTCCCACGGGCTCAGGAAGTCGAACCGGCGAAATTCCTGCGCGAGCTTCACGGGCTCGTAGACCACGCGCTTCTGAACATCATCCCAGCGCAGCTCGACGAAGCCGGTGAGCGGGAAATCCTTACGCAGGGGATGTCCCTCGAAACCATAGTCGGTGAGGATGCGCCGCAGATCAGGATGGTCAGAGAACCAAACGCCGTAGAGATCGTATGTCTCGCGTTCGAACCACCCGGCGGCGCTGTACACCGGCGCGGACGACGGCACGGGCGTCGCCTCGTCGGTTGGCACTTTCACGCGAACCCTCAAATTGTTCTTGAGGCTGAGCAGATTGTAGACCACGTCGAAACGCTTCTCGCGCTCCGGCCAATCGACGCCGCAGATGTCGATCAGCTGTTTGAACAGGCATTTCGGGTCGTCACGCAGGAACGTGAGCAGTGCAATCAGACGATTGGGCTCACACTCGAGCATCAGTTCGCCGAGGCGAACACTGCAGCCTGTCACCGCGCCTGCGGTAGCCTGCACGACATGATCGCCGAGTTGCTTCAGCGGTTCGTCCATCAGCGCACCAGCGTTCCGGTGCGGCGGATTTTCTTTTGGAGTTGCAGGATTCCGTACAGCAACGCCTCGGCAGTCGGTGGACACCCGGGGACATAGACGTCGACCGGCACGATGCGATCACAGCCCCGCACAACCGAGTAGCTGTAATGATAGTAGCCACCACCATTTGCGCACGAGCCCATCGAGATCACGTAACGCGGCTCGGCCATCTGGTCGTAGACCTTGCGCAGCGCCGGCGCCATCTTGTTGGTGAGCGTACCCGCAACGATCATTACATCGGCGGCGCGCGGGCTCGGCATCGGCGCGAAGCCGAAGCGGTCGAGATCGTAGCGGCTCATCCAGCAATGAATCATTTCGACGCCGCAGCAGGCCAGACCAAACGTCAGCCCCCACATCGAGCCTGTCCGTGCCCAGGTGATGAGCTTGTCGAATTGCGCAACGACAAATCCCTTGTCGGCCAGCTCGTCGTTCAATGCCCTCGACAATGCCGCCTCGGCGGCAGTGCCCGGCTTCGGCGGGGTAACTACTCCCATTCCAGGGCTCCCTTGCGCCACTCGTAGATAAAGCCAACCGTAAGCACGCCGAGGAAAAGCATCATCGACCAGAATCCGAACAGGCCGATCTCGCCCAACGTCACCGCCCACGGGAACAGGAACGCCACTTCGAGGTCGAAGATGATGAACAAAATGGCGACCAGGTAAAAACGCACATCGAACTGGCCGCGCGCATCATCGAAGGGCGCGAAGCCGCACTCGAACGGCGAGTTCTTCTCAGAATTGGGGTTCTGGCGGGCGATTAGGTACGATCCGCCTAGCATGGCGCACACCAGGCCAAAAGCGAGACCAAGGAAGATCAGGATTGGAAGGTATTCCCTAAGAAGATCTTCCATCGCCACCCCTTCGCCCCGCCTTGGGCCGCCAGTGCTGGGGCTGGCGCGAGCGACGGGACTCGAACCCGCGACCTCCGGCGTGACAGGCCGGCGTTCTAACCAACTGAACTACGCCCGCAATAGCCCCCTACGGCGCGCGGAGAGATAAAGGAGGCCCTATAGGGTGTCAAGCATACCGCAGTCGCGAAGGCGTGCGTAAGTGCCCGATATTTCTATACTTTCCATGCCGCGGCGGACGCTCCGCGAAACAATGGTGGGCGATGACGGGATCGAACCGCCGACCTGTCCCGTGTAAAGGGAATGCTCTACCGCTGAGCTAATCGCCCATCGCGCGTGTTAGCACAGCCAGAGAGGAAGGCGCTAGTTGATCGCGTCCTTGAGGGCCTTGCTCGCCTTGAAGCGCGGCACGTTCGCGGCCGGAATCTTGATCTTTTCGCCCGTCTGCGGATTGCGGCCCTCGCCGGCCTTGCGCCTGGAAACCTGGAAAGTGCCAAAGCCAACCAAAAGCACCTTTTCCTTCTTCTTCAGGGACTTGGTGACGACTGTCAGGATGGCATCGACTGCATTGGCAGCATCGGTCTTGGTGAGATTGGTCGAAGCGGCAACGGCGGCGATCAGATCGTGCTTGTTCACGGGCGAGCCCCTGCATGGTCCGGCAGCCTCAAGTGTAAGGGCGGCCTCGAAACTACGTCAACGGCCAATACCATATTTTGTGGGGAGCGCGCCCACAAGGCGCATAAGTTGCGCCCGAAAATGACGAAGCCCCGGATCACTCCGGGGCTTCTTCTCAAGTTCCGACAGAATGGTCAGTGCGCCCGAATGGCCTCAGGTCCCTCCACCGGCTTGGCGGCAACAACCTCCAAGTCATTCGGCCATTCGATCGCAACCAGGGGCTTGACCAACGCGCGGGCCAGCACCTCGTCGACGGTCGAGACCGGGACGATGTCCAGACCCTTCTTCACATTGTCGGGGATCTCAGGCAGATCGCGCTCATTGTCCTTCGGAATAAGTACGGTCTTGAGGCCTCCCCGCAACGCCGCCAGCAACTTCTCCTTCAGGCCGCCGATCGGCATGACGCGGCCCCGCAGGCTGATCTCTCCGGTCATTGCCACTTCCTTGCGCACCGCCACACCGGTGAGCGCGGAAACGATCGACGTAATCATACCAACTCCGGCCGACGGGCCATCCTTGGGCGTGGCGCCTTCCGGTACATGCACGTGGATATCGCGCTTCTCAAAGATGTTGGGCTTGATGCCGAAGGTGGCCGCGCGCGAGCGGATGTAGGCATTTGCGGCCTGCACCGACTCCTGCATGACGTCTCCCAGCTTGCCAGTCACGGTCACGCGACCGCGTCCGGGCACGAGGACGGCTTCGATCTGCAGCAACTCGCCACCGACCTCAGTCCACGCCAGGCCTGTCGTGATGCCGACCATGTCCTCCAGTTCAGCTTCGCCGTATCGGAAGCGACGGACGCCGGCATACTTGTCCAGGTTCTTGCGGCCGATCTTCACCTTGGTCACCCCCTTCATGAGGATTTCCTTGGTCGACTTCCGGGCAAGGTTGGCGATCTCGCGCTCGAGATTACGGACGCCAGCCTCGCGCGTATAGTAGCGCACGAGATCGCGCACGGCATCGTCGTGAATCTCGAGTTCGCCTGGACGCAGCCCGTTGGCCTCGACCTGCTTCAAAATCAGATGCTTGCGCGCAATGGCGACCTTCTCGTCCTCGGTGTAGCCAGCCAGCCGGATGATCTCCATGCGATCCATAAGCGGCTGAGCCATGCGCAGAGAGTTTGCCGTGGTGATGAACATCACGTTCGAAAGATCGTAGTCGACCTCGAGATAGTGGTCGTTGAATGAGCTGTTCTGCTCGGGATCGAGCACCTCGAGCAGCGCCGACGACGGGTCGCCGCGAAAGTCCGCGCCGAGCTTGTCGATCTCATCTAGCAGGAACAGCGGGTTCGATGACTTCGCCTTCTTCATGCTCTGGATGACCTTACCCGGAAGCGAACCGATGTAGGTCCGGCGGTGGCCGCGGATCTCCGCTTCATCCCGCACGCCGCCCAGCGACATGCGTACGAAGTTACGCCCCGTAGCCTTGGCAATCGACTTGCCAAGCGAGGTCTTGCCGACGCCCGGCGGGCCGACCAGGCACAGGATCGGGCCCTTCATCTTGTCAACGCGCTGCTGGACCGCGAGATACTCGAGGATACGCTCCTTCACCTTCTCGAGGCCGTGATGATCGGCGTTGAGAATTTCCTCGGCGTACTTCAGATCCTTGATGATCTTGGTCGGTTTGCGCCACGGGATCGACAGCAGCCAGTCGAGGTAGTTGCGTACTACCGTGGCTTCGGCCGACATCGGGCTCATGGTCCGGAGCTTCTTCAATTCCGCGTTGGCCTTCTCGCGAGCCTCCTTGGACAGGCGCGTCTTGCGGATGCGCTTCTCCAGCTCAGAGACCTCGTCGCGACCATCCTCGGTCTCGCCAAGCTCCTTCTGGATCGCCTTCATCTGCTCGTTGAGATAATACTCGCGCTGCGTCTTCTCCATCTGCCGCTTCACGCGGTTGCGGATTTTCTTCTCGACCTGCAAGACGCCGATCTCACCTTCCATCAAGCCGAGGATGCGCTCCAGTCGCTTGGAGAC
This sequence comes from Alphaproteobacteria bacterium, assembly GCA_010032545.1. GTDB lineage: Bacteria > Pseudomonadota > Alphaproteobacteria > Reyranellales > Reyranellaceae > Reyranella. The sequence continues at coordinate 6,048 of RGPT01000068.1, read as the reverse complement.
GGAATCGAGCTCGAGCAGTTGCTGTTTCTCGGCGACCTTGAGCGCCAGATGAGCCGAGATGGTGTCGGCGAGCTTTGCCGGCTCCTCGATCTTGTTGATCGAGACGACGACTTCCGGTGGCACCTTCTTGTTCAATTTTACATAGTTCTCGAATTCCGAGACCACGCTCCGCGCCGCCGCCTGGAGCTCGGGCGACTCGGCCGCGGCCTCTTCCATCTCGATGGCGCGCGCCTCGAAGAAATCGACACGATCGTTATAGCCCGTAACGCGCACACGCCGCCCGCCTTCAACCAGGACTTTGACGGTGTCGTCCGGCAGCTTGAGCAGCTGCAGAACCGTGCCGAGCGTGCCGATGGTGTAGATATCCTCGGGGCCCGGATCGTCCTGGCTGGCGTTCTTCTGGGCGATCAGCAGGATTTGCTTGTCGTCCTTCATCACCTCTTCAAGCGCTTTCACGCTCTTCTCGCGGCCGACGAAGAGCGGAACGATCATGCCTGGAAACACGACAATGTCGCGCAACGGCAGGACCGGGTAGACAGTTCCTTGAATGGGGGCGTTCATAATGCCTCACAACGTACGCTGTTTGAGCTACTCGCCCCTCGGCCGCGACCCCCGCAATGGGCGATCGACCGCGCAAAATGACGTGCACTCGTCAGCAAAGATTGGCCTGAACAGGGGGTTGTTCAAGCCCCGTCGGGGATCACCGGCGACAGGCACCGCCGGCGCAGCAAGACTCAGGCCGGTGCAGCGGCGACGCCATCTTTGCGTTCGCCGTGCACATAGAGCGGTTGGGCCCGCCCTTCGATTACTTCCCGATTGATTACGACTTCCTCGACCCCATCGAGCGACGGCAGATCGTACATGGTATCCAGAAGCACCGTCTCCATGATCGAACGCAGACCGCGGGCACCGGTCTTGCGGAGAATCGCCTTCTGAGAAACGGCACGTAGCGCATCGTCGGTAAACTTGAGTTTGACGCTCTCCATGTCGAACAGTCGCTGATACTGCTTCAGAAGAGCATTCTTGGGCCGGGTCAGGATCTCGATGAGAGCGGTCTCGTCGAGGTCCTCCAAGGTGGCGACGACCGGCAGTCGTCCGACAAATTCCGGAATGAGGCCATACTTGAGCAGGTCCTCCGGTTCCAGGTCGCGCAGAATCTGTCCCGTGCGACGATCCTCTGGACCACGCACTTCGGCACCGAAACCGATCGACGTGCCTTGGCGCCTCATCGAGATGATCTTCTCAAGGCCCGAGAAAGCGCCGCCACAGATGAACAGAATGTTCGTCGTGTCGACCTGCAGGAACTCCTGCTGGGGATGCTTGCGCCCGCCCTGAGGCGGCACCGAGGCCACCGTGCCTTCCATGATCTTGAGCAGCGCCTGCTGGACACCTTCGCCCGACACATCGCGGGTGATCGAGGGGTTGTCCGATTTGCGGCTGATCTTGTCGACCTCATCGATATAGACGATGCCGCGCTGCGCCCGCTCGACATTGTAGTCGGCGGCTTGCAGCAGCTTCAGGATGATGTTCTCGACGTCTTCGCCGACGTAGCCCGCTTCCGTCAGGGTCGTGGCGTCAGCCATGGTGAACGGCACATCCAGCATGCGGGCCAAAGTCTGGGCGAGCAAAGTCTTGCCGCAACCTGTCGGGCCGATCAGCATGATGTTCGACTTGGCGATTTCGACGTCGTTCGCCTTGCCTCCGTGGCTGAGCCTCTTGTAGTGATTGTGCACTGCAACCGCGAGGATGCGCTTGGCCTGGTCCTGGCCGATGACATAGTCATCGAGAATCTGGCGGATCTCCTTGGGAGACGGAACGCCGTCCTTGGACTTGACCAAAGTCGTCTTGTTCTCCTCACGGATGATATCCATGCAGAGCTCGACGCACTCGTCGCAGATGAACACCGTCGGCCCGGCAATAAGCTTCCGGACCTCGTGCTGGCTCTTGCCGCAGAAGCTGCAATAGAGGGTATTGCGGGAATCACCCCCGGATTTGGCGGCTGGCATGTCGTTAACGCACCTCCGCTTGGGGGCTCGCCGACTGCGAGCCCACACACAAGACTATGTTAAACGCGACCTTGGGATCGCTACAACATCAAAATATGGTGTGTCGGCCACCAAGTGGGAAACAATTGGTCGCGGATAGCCCTCAGGAGGCAGCAGCCTGGACCGTCGGTGTCGGCCGCTTTTGCAGCACATCGTCGATCAGGCCGAAGTCCTTGGCTTCCTGCGGCGCAAAGAACTTGTCGCGCTCCATGGCTTGTTCAATCACCTCGATCGTCTTGCCCGTATGCTCGACATACATCTGGTTCAGCCGGGAACGCGTCGCGAGGATCTCCCGGGCATGAATCTCGATGTCCGTCGCCTGCCCCTGGGCGCCGCCGGATGGCTGGTGGATCATAATCCGGGCATTCGGCAAGGCGAAGCGCTTGCCCTTTTCGCCCGCCGTCAGCAGAAGCGACCCCATCGAGGCGGCTTGGCCGTAGACGAGCGTCGAGATGTGCGGCCGGATGTAACGCATGGTGTCGTAGATCGCCATTCCGGAGGTCACCACACCGCCCGGCGAATTGATGTAGAACGAGATGTCCTTGGCCGGATTCTCCGACTCAAGATAAAGCAGCTGGGCGCAGATCACCCCTGCGACGTGGTCCTCGACCGGCCCGTTCAGGAAGACGATGCGTTCCTTGAGGAGCCTCGACCAAATGTCATAGCCGCGCTCGCCGCGCGCCGATTGCTCGACGACCATCGGGACATAGTAGTTATTGTAGACTTCCAGCGGATCGCGGTCGCGAATCATCGCGTAGCCCCCCAAAGTGACTGTCGTTCTAGAAAGTGGCAGCGACGGCGGCTGTCTTCAAGGCCGCCGGCTCCGCTCAATTGGCTGCCGCTTCAGCCGGCTTGTCTTCTTCTGCTTCGCGTGCAGCCTTGAGTAGTTCCTCGGGGGTAACCGACTTCTCGGAGACCTTGGCCAATTCGAGGATGAAGTCGACTGTCTTCTCTTCGAAGATTGGTGCGCGAAGCTGATCCTTCAGTTCTGCGTTCTTGCCGTAGAATTCGAGGACCTGACGCTCCTGGCCAGGATAGCGCATGGCTTCGCGCATCACCGCCTGGTTGAGTTCCTCGGGCGTGACATCGATGCTGTTCGATCGGCCAACGTCGGCCAGCAACAGACCGAGACGAACCCGGCGCTCGGCGATCTCACGATACTCCTTGCGCATCTTCTCTTCGTCGCCCTCGGGCTTCTGGCCGTTCTTCTTGGCTTCCTCGATGCGCTGCCAGATCGCATTGAACTCGCCTTCAATCAGTCCCTCGGGCACCGGGAATTTGTGCAGGTCGGCGAGCTTGTCGAGCAGGTGCCGTTTAATCATCGAGCGCGAAATCTGATTGTAATCCTGGCCAATCCGCTCAGATACCGCCTTGCGCATCGCCTCGAGATTCTCGAAGTTGCTCTTCTTCGCCAGTTCGTCATCGGCAGGCTTGTCGATGAACTCGTGGATCTCCTTGATCGTGCACTTGAAGATTGCGTCCTTGCCGGCGAGTTCGGGGGCCCCGTAGTCAGCCGGGAACGTCACCTTGACGTCGACCGTCTTGCCGACTTCGGCGCCGGTGAGCTGATCTTCGAAACCGGGGATGAAAGAGCCCGATCCAATTTCCAGCGAATAGTCGGTGGCGGCGCCGCCGGGGAACTCCTTGCCGTCGACCGAACCCACGAAGTCGAGCTTAACGGAATCACCTTTCTGCGCCGGGCGTGCCGGATCGACCGGCTTCTGCTCCCGGTTCGCCTTGGCGATCCGCTCGATCGCATCGTCGACATCCTTGTCAGGAACGGTGGCTTTCAGCCGTTCGAGTTCGACGCCGGAAAAATCGACCTTGCCGATCTCTGGCAACACCTCGATCGCGACCTCGAATTCGACGTCCTTGCCCGGCTCAAGCTGCTTGAGGTCGACGCGGGGCTGCAACGCGGGCTTCAGTCCGCGGTCCTCGATAGCCTTGGCAGTGCTGGAATTCACCGCCTGTTCCAGGGCTTCGCCATACAAGGCTTGGCCATACTGCTTCTTCAGCAGGCCAACCGGCACCTTGCCGGGCCGAAAGCCCGGAAGAGTTGCCGTCTGAGCCATCTCGGCCAAACGCTCGTCGACCTTGGCCGACAAGTCGCTGGCAGGCAGGACAATCTTGAATTGCCGCTTCAACCCCTCGGCTGAAAGTTCTGTCACTTGCATTTTCTCACTTCCACTTCCGTCTGGTGCGGGCGGAGGGACTTGAACCCCCACGCCTTGCGGCACGAGAACCTAAATCTCGCGTGTCTACCAATTTCACCACGCCCGCCCGACATCTGCCCCATTGCCATCGAGGGCCATCGGGGCGGATCTCGAGGGCGAATCGCGGGCCTCTTAGCCCGCGCCCGGCAAGCGGTCAATTCAACGGTCTTCTTGCCAAGAAAATTCGCCTCGATGCACGGCGGCAAGCGCGTCCGGAATTTGACCAATCAGATCCTCGGCAATCAGGCCTGGCCGGCCGAATCGGAATGCGCAATCGCCATGGAGCCAGGCCGCCGCCGCACCGGCTGCAAGCGGCGACAGGCCCTGTGCCATCAGCCCCCCTGCGATTCCCGCAAGGACGTCGCCGGATAGAGTCGGCGAAACTCGCCATCATGCGGAGTCATCAGGACGGGGCCGCGGATCATCTCGAACAGGTTGGCCGGGGCTGCGGCGAAGACGGTTATCGCGTCGGCATCGAGCAAGACCGGCCTGGCGGTGGCCAATGCCGCCGAAACCGCTTTTATGGTGCGTTCGTTGAGGCCAGAGCCCGGCCCGACGAGAATCGCATTCCGCCGCACGTCCGCCAGCAGATGCGCAAAATCCTCGCCCTTCTCTACCTCGGCGATCAGATTGCCGGGTTCGGCAGCCTGGTATGCGACAGTTGCCGCGCTCGGCGTCGCGATGGTGACCAGCCCTGCACCGGCCCGACGACTCGCCAAAGCCGCAAGCCTTGCCGCGCCTGTGGCCAGACCTCCTCCCAGGATCGTGAGATGGCCGCGCGCGTACTTGTGTACCCCACGGTCATCATGACGAAAATTCGCCTGCCATAGTCCAGGCGCATTCAGCCAGAGTTGCGGCGAAATCGCTTTCAGCACGGAGCCGTCAATTCCGATGTCGGCTACTCTCAGCACACCGCACCGTCGAAGCCCTTCGATCGAATAGTGCCCGGGCTTGGCGCGGAAGAAGGTAACTGTGCATTCGGCGATTGGTGCACGCCCCATCACCTCGCCGCTGTCGCCATGAAGGCCGCTCGGCACATCCACCGCGATGACGTGCAGGCCGTCGGCGTTCACGCGGTCGATCATCTCGCCCGCAATGCCGTCGATCGGCCGGCCGAGACCGGCGCCGAAAAGGGCGTCAACGACGAGAGGATGGCCGTCCAGCAGGCCGAGGCTCGGCACTTCTACCGATCCTTTCCAGCCTTGGGCGGCACGCGAGGCGTCACCGCGGAGGGTGCCTTGGTCACCGATCAAGGCGACCCGAACCGGCCAGCCAGCGGCTTGGAGATAACGCGCGGCCACAAAGCCGTCGCCGCCATTGTTTCCAGGTCCGCACAAAACGAGGACCGGACGCGGCAGATGACGTTCCAGCACTGCTTCCGCCACCGCCCGACCGGCCGCCTCCATGAGATCAATGCCAAGGATGCCGCCGGCAATGGCAGCAGCATCCGCCCTCGCCATTTCGGCGCAGGTCAGGAGAGCCAAATTGTCGGAAGCCGCCAAATCCCGCGGCGGCGTTCTAGCGTCCATGTTATGTGAGCGATTGGGGCGGCCGACCGGAATTGAACCGGCGACATCCAGAATCACAATCTGGCGCTCTAACCAACTGAGCTACGGCCGCCATCGTGGATCGCCCCCAACGAAGCGCGCCTTCCTACGCTCCGCCAGCCAAAGCGTCAAGAATCCACCGGTGTGGGGGGCAGGAGGCGATCGATGGCTCCGATCCAGACCGTGCAGGATTCTTCAAACGACAAGCCGAAAAAGTCCCGCATGCGTGCCCAGCTTTCGAAA
>RGPT01000067.1 GCA_010032545.1 Alphaproteobacteria bacterium | reverse complement strand
GGCATCGGCCACGCGCTCGGGCGCGAAGTGGCCCAGCGCCAGGCGCGTGGGCGGCAGCAGGCAGAACATGATGGCGACGCGCGAGACCGACTTCGACCAGATGCTGGTGCCCCAGATCCTGCGCGGCGTCGCCATCATGTTCTGCCTGCTGCCGCCCACGCGCCTGGCGCTGGGCCACTTCGCGCCCGAGCGCGTGGCCGATGCCAGCGGCCTCTTCAACCTGATGCGCAACCTGGGCGGCGCCATCGGCCTCGCCCTGATCGACACCATCCTGTTCGGCCGCGCGCCCGTCATCGGCGAGGCGCTGGCGGCGCGCCTGAAACGCGGCGACCTCAGCGTGGCGCCGTTGCTCGACCTGCCGGAGGAGACCGTGGCGAGCGCACCGTCGCGCGTGGTCGACGTCGCCGTGATCGAACTGGTCCGTCCGCTGGTCGAGCGCGCGGCGCTGGTGCAGGCGATCAACGAGGCCTGGGCGATGCTGGCCGTCGTGGCGGCGCTCTCGTTGCTCGCGATCCCGCTGATCGCAGCGGCTCCGGCGTCGCCCCCGCGCAAGCCCGTCGCTACTTGAGCAATCCCTCGCGGCGGATGTAGGCCGCGATCTCCCGGGCGATCAGCGCGTTGCCGTCGGCACTCGGGTGACCATCGCCGACGATGTAGGGATTGGGCCCACCCGCTTCCCTGTTGCGATGGAAGCTCTGGGTGAGGTCGAGCAGCCGGATATTGCCGATGACCTTCGCCAGCCCCGCCGGTGGCCCCCAGTAGTTCGTGGGCAGGTAGACGACGAGCAGCTGGCTGCCCATCTCCGCCGCGGTGCGTTCCATCTCGCGCAGCAGGAATCCCATGGCGCGGTCCTTGCGTGCCTCGTCCGCCTCGTCGAAACCGGCCCAGGCAACTTCAGCCCGGCCCCGGATGACATCGAGCCCGTGCGCCAGCCAGCGCGCCGGCGTGCGGTAGTCGCCCGAGAGCTGCTCCTGCAGGCGCTGTACGCCGTTGCTCCACGGCGGCGCGATCCGGCGCTTGCCCGGGTCGTCTTCCACCACGTGGGAAGCGTCGAAGCAGAAGGGATAGTAGGACGGCGCGCACGGCATGACGTTGCGCTCGAAATGATGGGCGATCATGCCGTAGACGATCAGCTTCGGCGCAAGATCGCGGTTCCGCCGCAGAATCTGCAGTGCCTGTGTGGTGCCGTAGCTCGCCATGGCGAGGTTGGAGACGCTGGCCCCGAGGTCGCGGCCCACGAGGCTGGCATAGGTCTGCGGATTCTGCAGCGCGTAGCCCCAGGTGAAGGAATCGCCGACGACGAGCATGTCGATGCGGGCCGGGCTGCGCCTGCCGGGCCCGTCGACGCGGGCGCCGCGATCGTCGGTATAGACATCGAAGGCGAAGGCCTTGCGGTCCTTGATGGCGGGATAGATGCGCTTGTTGTGAGAACTGGGATTGGCGATCGCGCCGATCTCGGGATCGAAGAGCACCAGGGCGTCGCCCTCGGCCGACATGGCGATGTTCGGAACGGTCAGATAGGCCGCGACCTCTATGCCCGCCAGCAGGCCGGCGACCGTTATCGTCAGCGCCAGCAGTGCCGACTTCTTTGTCTTGTTCTTGCGCACGATCACCCGCCCCGAGGATGGTCGCCACTAGACCATCCCCCGGGTGGGAACAACGCCAAGTTTCCGGCCGGACGGGAGCCCTGTCCGGGACTCAGGCCGGCCCGGGCCGCGCCCCGCGCACCAGCCGGCCGGGGAGGGCGCCGGTGAAGGCGCCGTCGCGATAGGTCACCTGGCCACCCGCGACCGTGGCGCGATAGCCCTCGGCCTTCTGCTCGAGGCGCCGGCCGCCGCCCGGCAGGTTGTGCACTGGATGCGGCGCCGACACTTTCAGCCTGTCGAGGTCGATCACGTTGAGATCCGCCCGGTAACCGACCGCGAGACGGCCGCGATCGCCGAGCCCGACCAGGCGCGCCGGTACGTCGGTGAGTTGCCGGATCGCCCACGGCAGCGGCCAGCGTTCGCCGGCGCGGTCGCGCGTCCAGTAGGTAAGCGCATGCGTGGTGTAGCTCGCGTCGCAGATCAGCCCGTAGTGCGCGCCGCCGTCGCCCAGCGCCATCACCGTGTTCTCGTGCCGGAGCATGCTCGCCATGTTGGCGTCGGAGCAGTCGGTGTAGTTGGCGCCGGGGTGAAATAGGATGGTGCGACCGTCGCCCTGGACCAGCAGGTCGTAGGCGAGTTCGAGCGGCGCGATGCCGAGCGCGGCCGCCCGCGCGTCCAGGCGCTCGCCCGCCGGCGGCGTGTAGTTCGGCGGATCGCCCAGCACGAACATATTTGCAACGCTGCGCATGAAGGCCAGCATCTGCGGATTGCGGTAGGTCGGCTGCTCGGCCAGAAGCCGCGCCTTCATGGCGGGCTCGCGCAGGCGTGCGAGTTTCCGGTCTAGCGGCAGCCCCTCGACCTCGCGGTAGCTCGGGCAGGTCGAGAAGGGATGGAACGACAGCTCCAGCCCGTAGAGCAACGCTACCGGCCGTGTCGACACCTGGCCGCGGATCGGCAGCCCGTCGCGGTTGGCGCGCTCGACTTCGCCCAGCAGCGTGCGCCAGCGCTCGGGATAGAGCGAAATGTCGAGCAGGGTGAAGGAGAGCGGCCGGCCCGAGATTTCGACCAGGCGGCGCAGCATGGCGAACTCGGTCGATCCCTCGGTCGTGGTGTCGCCGAAATCATCCAGAAGCTGGATCACGCCTTTGCCCACGCGGCCCATCCCGCGGGCGATGGCCCCGAGCTCTTCCTCGGCTGCGGTGATGGTGGGCGTGAGCACGCCCTCGGAGGTGCGGTGGAACAGCGAGCGCGAGGTCGAGAAGCCGAGCGCGCCGGCCTCCAGCCCTTCCTCAACCAGCTTCGCCATCGCCGCCATGTCCCCGGCCGTCGCCGGTTCGCGTTCGACGCCGCGTCGGCCCATGACGAAGACGCGCAGCGGCGCGTGCGGCACCTGCGTCGCGAAATCGATGTCGCAGCGCTTGGCCGCCAGTGCGTCGAGATACTCGGGGAAACTCTCCCAGTTCCACGGCACGCCTTCGCGCATCACGATCTCGGGGATGTCCTCGACGCCTTCCATGACCTTGATCAGGGTGTCGCGGTCCTCGGGCCGGCAGGGCGCGAAGCCCACACCGCAATTGCCCATCAGCACCGTGGTGACGCCATGGCCGGAGGAGGGCGAGAAACGCTCGTCCCACGTCGCCTGCCCGTCGTAGTGCGTGTGGACGTCGACGAAGCCTGGTGTCACCGCGAGCCCCTTGGCGTCGATTTCCTCGCGCCCCGCGCCGCTCACACGACCGACGGCGACGATCCGCCCGGACTGCATCGCGACGTCGGCCGCGCGCGGCTCGCCGCCGCTGCCGTCGAACACGGTGCCGCCGCGCACCACGAGGTCGAATTGCGCTGCCATGGCTTCCTCCCACGAGAGACGATTGCACAGGGTTGCGATTCTTCAGTTAGCACCGGGGGGCGTTGAAGTGAATTCGCCGCGACAGGCGCTGCCATGCGAAACAGGCCGTCCGACTGTGCAGGCGACGATGGACCGCCGTCGTGTCCGTCCATGACATCCACTCGTTTGCATGGGATGGGATCTGTTGGACGCAGCCGCTTCTGTGCCTTCAATGGCGGGGCTTGTGGCGCGAGAGGCGTGGAGGAAGATCGACCATGAAGCACTGTCTGACTCGTTCGCGGCTTTCTGGCGTTGTTGCTGCGATGGCCGTTGCCGTGGCAGCGACATGGATCGCGCTTCAATCTGCGCGCGCCCAGGGTCCGTCATTCGATTGCGCCAAGGTGCCGCCGGGCGGCATTGCGCGGATGGTCTGCGACGACGCGGCGCTGTCGGCGCTCGATCGCAAGCTGGCCGATGTCTACGGCGCCGCTGCGAAGAAGGCGGCGAACGAACATCCCCCGACGCTGCGGGCCGAGCAGAACGGCTGGATCCGTGGGCGCGACGATTGCTGGAAGGCCGACGACAAGCGCGCCTGCGTGGCGGGCGAGTACACGCGCCGCATCGCCGCCCTGCAGGCGCGCTATCGCTTGGTGCCAGGCCGGGGGCCGGTCGCCTGGTTCTGCGAGGGCGATCTCCGGAACGAGATCGTCACGACCTTCTTCGCCACCGAGCCGCCGACCCTGATCGCCGAGCGCGGCGATAGCGTCTCGTTAATGTATCGAGAGGGCTCCGGGCCGGACTCGAGGTTCGTCGGCCGCAACGAGAGCCTGAAGGAACGCGGCGACGGGATCTCGGTCGTCTGGGGCTACGGCGCGACCGAGCTGCACTGCGTCAAGGCGCCGTGACGGGGCCGCCATGGCGGCAGCCACAAAGTGTTTGAGAAGGAGCTGGGCGCTTGTCCGCACCTTGCTGGCAACTCGCCAGCTCGTCGTTTTTCCTCCTGAAAATGCTTCTGGCACAATACGAGCTTGCTGGGAAAAGCATGTGCAGGGTGTTCCCTGAGACCGCCCCGTCCCGCGCTTTCGAGCGGGCGTTTGCGTCCAAATACCTGGAAAGACCGGTATCCAGAACCGCTCGCAGCCTTGCGATGCTGCTGCCACGCGCCGACGCGGGGCGCCTTTCCGAGCGGACAGATTTCGGACAGGCCGTGTCTGGCAATGAGCCGTTCAGATGATCCGCTGCGTGCGCGCGAACGCCATATAAAGCTCGTGCGCGCGGGCGGCGATCGGGCCCGGCTGCAGGTCGCGGTCCTCGTAGCGGCTGACCGGCTGGACCTTGCCGGCGTTGCCGGTGGTGAATATCTCGTCGGCCTCGTCGAGCTCGGCCGGCTTCACCGTGCGCTCCTCGACCGTGATGCCGGCGTTGCGCAGCAGCTTCACCGTGCGGTTGCGCGTGATGCCGGCCAGGAAGGCGCCGGTGGGCACCGGCGTTGCGACGACGCCGTTGCGGGCGAGGAAGACGTTGGAGCTGCAGGTCTCGGCCACGTTGCCCAGCGCGTCGAGCACGATTCCGTTGGTGAAGCCGCGCTTCTGCATCTCCGCCACGCCGCGGCTGGAGTTCGGATAGAGGCATGAGGCCTTGGCGTCGGTCGGCGCGCTCTCGGGCGTGGGCCGGCGGATCGAGCGGCAGAGGCCCAGCGTCAGCGGCGAGCCGGCGCGCATCGGCGAGAGGTAGACGCAGAGCAGGAACTGGCAGGAGTCGGGATCGACCGAGATCGGGCCCGCGCCGCCCTTGCCAGCCCAGAACATCGGCCGCACGTAGAGCTCGGCCTTAGGGCCGAAGCGGCGCACGCCCTCGTGCATCAGTGCCAGGATCTCCTGCGGCGTCTGCGACGGGTTGAGGCCGAGTGCGCGGGCCGAGCGCACGGCGCGTTCCGCATGGAGGTCGAGGTCGGGGCCGCAGCCCTCGAAGGCGCGGCCGCCGTCGAATACGATGGCGCCCAGCCACATGGCATGGTCGCGCGGTCCCAGGATGGCGGGATTGCCCTCGTGCCAGGTGCCGTTCCAGTAGGTGAGCGTGTCCATATTCTTCTCCGCCGCGGAAGCCGGCGCTTCTAGCAGACGATGAGCGGCGCCGCCAATCTCGCCCCCGTCCTGCTGGCACTGGCCGCGGCCTTCTGCTTCGCCATGGCCCTGATCCTGACCCAGTACGGGTTGCGGACAATGCCGTCGTGGCGCTCGCCGCTCTATTCGATCGGCGGCGCGCTGGTGATCGCCTGGACTGCCTCGCTGGTGTTCGTCGACTGGCGGCACTTCAGCCTCGAGGCCGCCCTGATCTTCGCCGCCGTGGGCTGCATCTTCCCGGTGGTCGTGTCGATCCTGGCGGTGCGCTCCAACGAGAAGCTGGGCCCCGCCGTCTCGGGCGCGGTCGGCAACGTTACGCCCGTGTTCGCTGTACTGGGCGCCGTGCTGTTCCTGGGCGAGCGGCTGGGGCTGAGCCAAGCGGCCGGGCTTGCACTGGTGGTGGGCGGTGTGGCGCTGCTGGCGCTGCGCGGCGGTGCCGGTGGCCGGAAGTGGTCGCTCTGGGTGCTGGGCCTGCCGCTTGCCGCCGCCCTGGTACGCGGTGCGATCCAGCCTGCCATCAAGACCGGCCTGGCGCTGTGGCACGAGCCGCTGGCTGCCGCCGCTATCGGCTATGCGATGTCGACGCTGGTCATCCTGGCGCTGGTCGGCCGCCGCGCCTGGCGGGACGGGCCGGCGCATCCGGCAGGCGTGCGCTGGTTCCTGGCGGTTGGCCTGTGCAACGGCTCGGCGACCTTTCTTCTTTATGCCGCGCTGGGCCTGGGCTCGATTGCCCTGGTGGCGCCGCTGGTCGCGCTGTTTCCGCTCATGGCCGTGGTGATGAGCTTCTTCTTCCTGCGCGGCGAGCAGCTCCATGCGGTCGGATTGCTGGGTATCGTGGTGAGCGTGGCCGGCGTGATTTTGCTGCTGGCCGGCAGCTGAGCCGCTATCATCGGCATCAAGCAATACGGGAAGGAAACGCCATCGTGCCGCTTCGCGCCAACCGCTTCGGGCTCTCCGTCGCTCTCGCCACGCCCTTCGCCGAGGACCGATCCATCGACCTGCCTCGGCTCGTGGCACACGGCCGCCAGTCGCTGGCCGACGGCTGCGCGAGCCTCACGGTGTTCGGCACTACGGGCGAGGGCGCCTCGCTCGGATTGAACGAACGCCAGCGCGCGTTGGGCGCCCTGGTGGGAGCGGGCATTGATCCCGCAACGCAGCTTGTCGTCGGCATCGCCGCGGCCTCGATCGAGGATGCTATCGCGCAAGGCCGTGCCGGGCTGATGCTTGGCTGCCCCAGCTTCCTGCTGGCGCCGCCGTTCTATTTCAAGGGCGCAGGCGACGAGGGCCTGTTCGACTGGTTCGCCGCGGTGCTGACGGGGCTCGGCTCCAAGGCATCCAACGTCATCCTCTATCATATCCCGCAAGTGACCTCGGTCGGCCTCTCCATGGCGTTGGTCGATCGCCTCAAGAAGGCCTTCCCGAAGCAGGTCGCCGGCGTAAAGGATTCGTCGGGCGACTGGGACAACGCCCAGGCGCTGCTGAAGCATCACGGCGAGCTGCACATCCTGATCGGCGACGAACGCCTGCTCGCCAAGGCCATGAACCTCGGCGCCTCGGGCGCCATCACCGGCCTCGCCAACATCGCGCCCGACCTGATGAAGCCCTTGATCGACGGAATCGAAGAGCCGCGCGTAAATGCCATGGTCGAGGCGGTCCTGCCGTTCGCCGTCACCGCCGCGGTCAAGGCCCTCGTCGGCCATCGCCGCAAGGACCCGATGGCGTGGAGCCGCATGCGCGCGCCGTTGAAGTCGCTCGGCGAGGCGGAGTGCGTCAAGCTCTTCGCCACGATCGATGCGATCCGCGCAAAACGCGCCGCCTAGGAGAACGTCATGACCGCACCGCTCACCATCCGCCTGCATGCAAGCGACAACGTCATCGTGGCGCGCATGGATATCCTGGCCGGCACCAGGGTCGAGGGCGAGGTGGCGGCTGCCACGCGCGTGCCGCCCGGCCACAAGATCCTGACCCGCGCGGTCAAGAAGGGCGAGGCGCTGCGCAAGTACAACCAGATCATCGGCTTCGCCACCGATGACCTTGCGGCCGGCACGCACATCCACACGCACAACTGTGTCATGGGCGACTTCGAGCGCGACTACGCCTTCTGCACCGATGCGCATCCGACCGACTTCATCGTGCCGGCGGCAACCTTCCAGGGCTACCGCCGCGCCGACGGCCGCGCCGCCACGCGCAACTATCTCGGCATCGTCACCACGGTGAACTGCTCGGCCGCCACCAGCCGGATGATCGCGCGCCACATCGAACCCTTGCTTGCAGCGTTTCCCAACATCGATGGCGTGGTGCCGCTGACCCACGGCGGTGGCTGCGGCATGGCGGCTTCGGGTCTCGAGATGGATGTGCTGCGCCGCACCCTGGCCGGCTACACGCGCCATCCCAACATGGCGGCGGTGGTCGTTCTGGGCCTCGGCTGCGAGACCAACCAGATCTCCGGCCTGATGAATGCCGAGGGCCTCAAGGAAGGGCCCAAGCTGATCCCGATGGCGATCCAGGACGAGGGCGGCGTGTCCAAGACCGTGATGCGTGCCGTCGGGTTTCTGAAAGAGCTGTTGCCGGAGGCCAACAACGTGAAGCGCGAAGCGATCCCGGCCAGTGAGTTGATCCTGGCGCTGCAGTGCGGCGGGTCCGACGGCTACTCCGGCATCTCGGCGAATCCGGCGCTGGGGGTGGCGGTGGACCTGCTGGTGCGCAATGGCGGCTCGGCCGTCCTGTCGGAAACGCCGGAGATCTACGGCGCCGAGCATCTGCTGACGCGGCGCGCGGTGAGCCGCGAGGTCGGCGAGAAGATCGTCGAGCGCATCAAGTGGTGGGAAGACCATTGCGCCCGGACCGGCGGTGAGATGAACAACAATCCGTCGCCCGGCAACAAGGCGGGCGGCCTCACCACCATTCTCGAGAAGTCGCTGGGCGCGGTCGCCAAGGGCGGCACCACCAATCTCGTCGACGTCTACAAGTATGCGGAGCCGATCACGGCCAAGGGTTTCGTCTACATGGATTCGCCCGGCTACGATCCGGTCTCGGCCACCGGCCAGGTGGCGGGCGGCGCCAACGTCCTGTGCTTCACGACGGGCCGCGGCAGCGTGTTCGGCTGCAAGCCGACGCCCTCGCTCAAGCTGGCGACCAATACGTCTCTCTATCGGCGCATGACCGACGACATGGATATCAACTGCGGCACCATCGTCGACGGTGAGGAGACGATCGCGGAGAACGGCCGTCGCATCTTCGACCTCATTCTTGCCACGGCGTCGGGACAGAAGACGAAATCCGAGGTTCTGGGGATCGGAGACGACGAATTCGAGCCATGGAAAATTGGTGCGACGATGTAATTTGTTCTGCGCGGCAGCGGCTTGACTTGAAGGCGTTGTTTCCCCATATGCGCCCCGCGACTTACGAACTTGGCCTTGCTTTGGCGGCCCGACCCACAGCGGCCACGGACTTCCTCCACGAGCTTTCCCCCAAATTCTACGAGTTGTCGCAGGCGGTAGCAGCGAGCGCACCGTCGGCGCATGTGTGCGAGCTCGCCCAACGGAGAGAGAGATGGCTACAGGTACAGTGAAGTGGTTCAACGCCACGAAGGGCTTCGGTTTCATCCAGCCGGACGGCGGCGGCAAGGACGTGTTCGTCCATATCAGCGCCGTCGAGCGCGCGGGCCTGAACGGCCTGAACGAAGGTCAGAAGATCAGCTACGAAGTGGCCAGCGAGCGCGGCCGCGAAGCTGCCGTGAACCTCAAGGCCTGATCGCTTGAAGATTGCCCCGCTCGTCGAGCGCCCCGACCTCGCCGCACAAGTGGCGGCCTGGGGCTTCGCCGAGTGGGGCCATCTGAACCCCGGCCAGACCCCCGCGTCGCGCCTGGCCGAACTGCGCGAGGAGATGAACGTCGATCGGGTGCCGATCACGTTCGTCGCCCTCGACGACCACGACGGCCTGATCGGCACCGCGGCCCTGATTTTCGACGACCTCGAAGGCGATCCGCGCAACCCCTGGCTGGCCAGCGTCTTCGTGCCGCCCGCCCATCGCAAGAAGGGTATTGCCTCGGCGCTGGTACGCACCGTCGAGGAGGCCGCGCGTCGCCTGGGCTATTCGCGGCTCTATCTCTTCACCTCCACCGCTCCCGATCTTTATGCCGGTCTCGGCTGGCGCGCCCTTGAGTGGCGCGACTATCGCGGCGAACATATCCAGGTCATGGACAGGAAGCTGTGAGGGAACGCGCATGCCGGAAGCTCTGCACTACCTGTCGCTCGACGAGGTCGCGCGCCGCCTGAAGGCACGCAAGCTCACGTCGGTGGAAGCCACACGGGCGATCCTCGACCGTATCGAAGCGATCGACTCCAGGCTCGGCAGCTATGCCACCGTCACGGCGGAGCGCGCGCTGGCCGAAGCAGCGCGCTTCGATGCCGAGACCGCGGCGGGCAAGTCGCGCGGCCCGCTGCATGGCGTGCCGATCGCGGTGAAGGATCTTTGCAACACTGCGGGCATCGCCACGGCTGCCGGCATGGCGATCCATCGCGAGAATGTGCCCGCAAAGGATGCCACCGTCGTTGCGCGACTTCGCGAGGCGGGTGCGGTGATCCTGGGCAAGCTGCAGATGACCGAAGGCGCCTACGGCGCGCATCATCCTGATATTCCCGCACCGCTCAATCCGTGGAACGCTGCCTACTGGACCGGCTCGTCGTCGTCGGGATCTGGAGCAGCCACAGCCGCGGGACTCTGCTTTGCGTCTCTTGGCTCCGACACCGGTGGCTCGATCCGCTTTCCCTCGACCATGAACGGCCTGACAGGCCTCAAGCCCACCTGGGGCCGCGTCAGTCGCGCCGGGGTGTTTGCATTGGCCGATTCGCTCGATCACATCGGCCCGATGTGCCGCACCGCGATCGACTGCGCACATGTGCTGGGCGTGATTGCCGGTGCGGACGCCGACGACCCAACCGCCCTGCCGCTGCCCGTGCCCGACTATGCCGCCGCGATCGAAGCGGGAATGAAGGGCAAGCGTATCGGCGTGCCGACCAACCTTCATGGCCTGGATGGCGATGCCCAGCGCGCGCTAGACGGCGCGATCTTAGCGCTGCAGCAGGCGGGCGCCACGCCTGTCGACGTGGTGCTGCCGTCTTCCTTCGACCAGGCCAGCTACGATTGGGTGCCGCTCTGCGCCGTCGAGGCCGTTCTCGCCCACGAAGCCACCTATCCTGCCCGGGCGAAGGAATACGGCCCGGTATTGGCGGGATTGCTCGACACGGGCCGGGCGCTGTCGGCCATCGAGTTGGCCAAGCTGCAGCAACGTCGTGCCGTACTCACGGGCGCCCTCAATGCGCTGATGGCATCGCTCGATCTCCTGCTGATGCCGGTGATGGGCACGGCCACCTGGTCGATCGAGGCGATGGCGACGGCGGGGCGCACGGCAGATACTGTTGCCGGGCGGTTGCGCCATACGGCGCCCTTCGACCTGAGCGGCCATCCGACACTTACCCTGCCGGGTGGCATGACGGGCGACGGTGTGCCGACCGGCTTCCAGATCGTGGGTCGCGCCTTCGACGAAGCGGGTATCCTCGCCGCCGGCCACGCCTACCAGAAACTGACCGACTGGCATCTGCAACATCCCATCCTGTGAGGCATGCGATGACGATTCTAAAGAGACGGTCCGTTCTGCTTGGTGCCGCGTCGGCAAGCCTCGCCGCGCCTGCCCTCGCCCAGGGCTTTCCCTCGAAGCCGATCCGCCTGGTCGTGCCCTATTCGGCGGGCGGCGGCGCCGACACGACGGCGCGCCTGATTGCCCCCAAGCTGCAGGAGGCGCTGGGCCAAACGGTTGTCATCGACAACAAGCCGGGCGCGGGCGGCGCTATTGGCGACGACTTCGTGGCCAAGGCTTTGCCCGACGGCCACACGCTGCTGATCGGTGCGTTCGCGCACGCGGTCAATCCGTCCCTGATGGCGAAGATGCCATTCCGTACGCCGGACGACTTCGCGCCGGTCTCGCTGCTGGTCACCGTGCCGGAACTGCTGGTGGTGACGCCATCGTTTCCGGCCAAGTCCGTCAGCGAGCTGGTGGCGATGGCCAAGGCCCAGCCCGGCAAGCTGTCGTATGCGTCTTCGGGCAACGGCAGCGCCCAGCATCTCGCTGCCGAACTCTTCAAGATGCGGACCGGTACCGATATCCAGCATGTGCCCTACAAGGGCGGCGCGCTGGCGGTGGCCGATGTCGCAGCGGGGCATGTGCCGTTCTATTTCGGTAACATGAGCTCGGCCCTGCCGCAGGTGCGCGCTGGCCGGGTAAGGGCGCTGGCCGTTACCAGCCCGCAACGCTCGCCGGCCGCGCCGGAGATTCCGACCATGGCCGAGGCCGGAGTGACCGGCTGCGAGATATCGGAATGGAATGCGCTGCTGGCGCCGGCCGGCACGCCGCCGGCCACGATCGATCGCCTCAACGTCGAGTTGGTGAAGATCCTGCGTCAGGACGACATCAAGGCCAAGTTCGCCGACCTGGGTGCCCAGACGATCGCTTCGACGCCGGCTGAGCTGGCGGCCTTCCTGCGGGCCGAACAGGCCAAGTGGGCCGAGGTCGTGAAGGCGGCTGCGATCAAGATCGAGTAGCTCCCCACGGCCTTGACGATCTCTCGCGGGGCAGGAACATTGAAGACGGCTCACCTCTGTGTCCGCTTTCTCAAGCCGATGGAGATTCCATGCAGCGCCTTCCTGGGATGGTCGTCGGGCTGACATTCGCGATGGCCTTGGTCATGTTTGGGCCCGTGGCGTGGTCGCGTATCGATCCGGAAGATCAGAAACTCATCGACGCGGCCAGCTGCGAGGAAATCGTCAGGGAGTACAGGAATTATTCGGCTGCGGAGAAGGCTGCGGAGGCCCAGATCCGGCAATCCAATGCTGGTACGGCCGCGACTAATGTCGCAGGCCTCGCCGCCTTCGCAGTCCTGGGGTTCGGCTTTTTTACCTGGGACGACACTTCCGATGCCCGGGAGCAACTGGCCGAACTGCGGGATATCCGGATTGCGATCGCCGAAGGTGCCCGCAAGAAGGGCTGCACCCTCTAGCGCTGGTCCCAAGGGTCGGGTCGTGCCGGGTCCGGAATCGAATAGCGCCGATGGACGGTGTATCGTCTTTGAGCTACCCTTGTGCCGTCGAGGATGGTCCGTGAACTGACGCCGCGGGGAAGTCTCGCCTCGAGCCTCTCCAACGGCAGACGCATGAGCAACCTCTTCGGTAAAAAATGGCGACTTAAGCCCAGCATCCTGACGTCGTTCGTCCTGCTCACCGTGCCGGTCTTCCTGACGACCATCACGGTCACCTACATCTCGAACGACCGTATCGCCCGGGCCGACGCCGACAAACTCGTCGCCCGCTTCACGACCGAAGCCATCAACAACATGCAGGGTGACCTAAACCCCATCAAGTCACTGGTCCGGTCGGTGGCGGTGCTGGGTGACACCTATCCCGACATCTTCGCCGACGCCCGGTCGATGGCCTACTTCCAGGGCGTCCTGGTCCACAGCCGCAAGATCGTCAGCGTCTATGTCGGACTGGAGAACGGATCGTTTCGCCAGGCGCGCCGCATCGATCCTGCCGTCGAGATCCAGGGCAAGCTGCCGCCGGACGGCGCGATCTACGCCTACCGCAGGGTCGAACGGTCAAAGGAAAACGCGAGGGAATCGCCCACCCTCGATCGCTATGAATTCCTGGATGCCAGCGAAAAAGATATCGGCAGCTTCACGCTCGACACCACCTACGATCCTCGGACGCGAGGCTGGTACAGAAGCGCCAGCCAAGCGAGTTCCATCTTGATCACCGATCCCGACGTGTTCGCGACCCTGGGGCTGATCGGCTTCACCGTGGCAGCTCAGTTCCGCACCGCCGGGAAGGTGAGCGGTGTCGCTGCCGCCGACATCACGCTCGACGGCCTTTCCCAGTATCTCGCCGAACGCAAGATCAGCCCCGGCTCGCTGAGCTACATCCTCGACCCACAGGGCAGGGTGCTGGCCGCCTCCGACTTGTCACGGACCTACACCAACGACAACGGCCGCGTGGCCCTCCGTCATGTCACCTCGCTCGACAACAGTCTTCCCGCCGCGGCCTTCAGCGCCCGACCGCGTGACGGCGAACGGCCCTATTCCTTCGTGCGCGACGGCAATGAGTATGTCGCCAGCCTGACCACGGTGCCGCCGGAGTTCGGCAAACGCTGGCAGCTTTTCGTCGTGGTGCCGATAGACGATTTTACCGGTGAGTACAAAGCCAACAACAATCGTCTGCTGCTCTTCGGATTGGTCATCCTCGCGATACAGGTCGTCATCATCTACTTCCTCACCGGTGTCATCTCCGCGCCGCTCGAGCGGCTTGCCCGCAAGGTCGGCACGATCCAGCAGCTTTCCGGCGCGGAGTCGCCGGCCATTATCTCGCCGATCACGGAGATCTCGGTTCTCTCGCGCGCCATCGAGACACTCGACTCGGCTGTCAAGTCGTTTGCCTCCTTCGTCCCGGTGGGCCTCGTCACCCAGCTCCTCGAGTCGGACCAGAAGCTGGAGTTGGGCGGTCACAGCCGGTTTCTCACCATCTTCTTCTCCGACCTCGAGGCCTTCTCGACCCTGTCCGAAGAGGTGCCGGCACAGGAGCTCCTGCTCAGGGTCTCGGCCTATCTCGAGATCGTCACCCGAAGCGTGAACCAGGAGGCCGGAACGATCGACAAGTTCATCGGCGACGGTGTCATGGCCTTCTGGGGCGCGCCCGCGCTGCTTGATGACCATGCCTGGCGCGCCTGCGTCGCGGCACTCCGTATCCAGCGCGCGATGGCGGTGCTCAATGCCGAGGGCCGGCAACGGGGCTACAAGCCGATGAACGTTCGCATTGGCATTCACAGCGACGCGGTCCTCGTCGGAAACATCGGCTCCAAGGAGAGGATGAGCTACACCGTGATGGGTGATGGCGTGAACGTCGCGTCACGGCTCGAAGGCATCAACAAGGAGTATGGCACCCGCCTCTGCATCAGTCACAGCGTCTTCAAGGAAGCCGGCGAACGCCTGTGCGTGCGGCCGATCGATGACGTTGCCGTGAAGGGCCGGCGGGGGCTGGTTCCGATCTACGAGCTGATCGGTGTGTTCGGTCTCGAGCCGGAGCTCGAACCCGATGCGAGGTCGATCGAACTGTGCCGCCTTACCCGTCAGGCTTACGAGGCGAACGCTGCCGGAGACCCTAACCTCGCCCTGGAACGCTATCGCAAGATCCTGGTCGACTTTCCAGACGACCCGGTCGCCACCGAAATGGCAAAGCGGCTTGCGGCGGCACCTGCGACCGATGCCGCACGCAGAGGTTCCATTGCCCGACTCTAGCCCGGTCACGGTTCCCGTTGTGCCCGTGGTGGCCCCGGCGCTGCGTCCGAGTGAGTATACGGCCGCGCTGATCCAGGCGCTGCGCTCCGATTCCGGGCGTGTCGCGGGCGCCCGCGTGCTCGAGATCGGCTGCGGCAGCGGGGTTGTTTTGGCGGCGCTGGCGGCAATGGGGGCGGCGAGTGTCTGTGGCGTCGACATCGAAAGCAACGCCGTCGCCGTCAGCACGCGCCTGCTCGACGATCTCGGCTATGGCGCCGTGTCCGAGCTGCACTGCGGCGACATGTGGCAGCCCGTGGCAGGCCGACGCTTCGACATGATCGTCGCCAATCTCCCGCACTTTCCGATGCAGCCCGTCGAAATAGGTGGCCGGCTGCCGACCTGGAGCGCCGGCGGCGCCGACGGACGCAGCTTGCTCGACCCCTTCCTCAAGGGCCTCGCCGACCATCTTGCTCCAGGCGGCCGGGCCGTCATCACGCACAACGCCTTCGACGACCTCGGGCGGTCGCGCGATTTGGCAGCCGCTGTTGGTCTTCCGCTTCGTGTCGCCCTCACGACCCTGGTCTACATCTCGCCCGAGAAGCTTGTGCAAATGACCGTCGAGGTTCTGCGCGCCGAGACCGGACGCACGATCCATCGCTACGGCCCCTATACTTTTGGCGAGCTGCAAATCGTCGAAATCGGCCCGGCAGTGGAAGGCGCAGACTGAGATGCGGGCATGGCGGATTCTGCGGCTCGCGCTGGCCGGCATCCTTGCCGGCACTGTCTCGGCATTTCCCCTCGTGGTGACTGCCGAGACGCCCGATACAGCGCTCGCCAAGCTGGTCGAGGATGCACGCGCCGAGGCCGCGGTACCCGGCGCCTGTGCGGCGCCTCACCTCGACCGTCTCGTCCGGATTTTCTGCGAGAGCCGGTTGCGCACCGGCATTCGCGAATACTATCCGCTGTTCGGCACGCGCGAGGGCGAGGCCCGTTCGGGCTACGACGTCGACGTGGGGCGCGCCGTCGCCAAGCATCTGGGTGTCGAGCCGGTCTTCACGCGTGTCAATGCCGCCAGCCGGATTCCGCTGCTCGCCGAGGACCGCATCGATCTCGCGATCGCGACCATGGGCCACAATACCCAGCGCGACGGCCAGGTTCGCTTCATCCGTCCGCACTACTACCAGTCCGAGACGACCGTCGTGGGCCCGCGCGCGCTTGCCGTGAAGGGCTGGCCGGACGTCGCCAGCCGCACCATCTGCGTGACCATCGGCAATGGTTCGAACGCCCAGATCGTCTCGCACAACGTGCGCCTGATGCTGTTCGACGAGGCGGGCGTGCTGCCCGACCGCCTGAAGGACGAGACCTGCACGCTGGCGGCGCAGGACGACAGCTTCTTCGCCTACTATTTCACCGAGCCCGGCTTCGCCAAGAACTTCGAGCAGAAGTTCGGCTTCGCCCAAGTACCCTGGGGCATGGCAGTCGCGCGGACCGGCAGCGACCGCCTGGCCCGAGCGCTCGATCTCACGAGCCAGATCTTCCACCGCGATGGCACCTTCCTCGGCATCGCCCGTGCCAATCGCGTCGGCACCGGCTTTCTCGAACGTCAGCAGGCCGTCTGGAACCGGCCGGAGTGCAACACAGATACGGGCAGCACCAACCCGGCCTGTGTGCTCCCGGCACTCGCCGCCGACCTACAGCCGACACCCTTCGCCGGGCGGGCGAAGGCGGTCGAGGATTGGATCGAGGCGCGCACCGGGGTCGATTTTTCGTTGCCGATGTTCAAGACGATGCCTGCCTGGTCCCTGTTCAAGGACGGCATCCTGAATTCGCTCATCCTGGTCGCGGGAGCGCTCGTGGCAACGCTGCTGTTCGCCATGGTGCTAGGCGCCTTGCAGAGTTCGCGCTCGTTCGTGCTGCGGTGGCCTGCGCGCGCCGGCACCATCGTCCTGCAGTCATCGCCGGTGGTGCTCACGCTGGTCATCGCCGCCGCCGTGGCGCAGGCGATCTTTCCCTATTCCTCCGCCGTGGCGATCGGCGCCGCGATCGCCGCGCTGGGCCTGATGAACGGCAGCAATGCCGGTCAGGCTATCGCCGAGGCCATGCATACGTTGCGGACCGAGCGCGGTAGCGCCCAGGGAGCGGGGGGGATCCCGACGACGGAGCTGTTCGGCCGCGCCGTCAGCCGCTCGGCGACGCAGATCGTGTCGTTCCTCATCAATGCCGCCAAGGGAACACCGATCGCGAGCTTCATCGGCGCCCCCGAGCTTCTGAGTGCGCTCACCGACATCACTTCCTTCGCCAGCGGCCGCGCCACCACCTATACGCTGCTGCTGGTCTTCTACGTCGCCGTGGTCGTGGTCGTGGTCTGGTTGTGCGGCAGGTTCCGGTCCTGGCTCGAGCACCGGCAGGCGGCGGCATGATGGGCTTGCATATTCCGCCCGACTTCTTCCGCGATCTGCTCGCGGGCATGGTGGTCAATTTCGAGATTGCAGCCATCGCGCTGGCGATCGGCCTGGCGCTGGGCGGCCTGCTGGCGCTCGGCCGGCTGGGCGGAGGCCCCATGGGGGGCGTCGCCACCACCTTGATCGGCCTGATGCGGGCGGCGCCCACCTTCGTCGTCATGTTCTTCCTGCTGAACATCATTCCGCGCGACGCCACGCTCTTCGGCCTCGGCGTCACGCCGTCGCCGCTCATGATCGTGGCGCTGTCGCTGGTGCCCTATTCGGCGTCCTACGTGGCCGACAACGGCGCCGAGGCGCTGAAGCAGCTGCGCGCCGGCTCGCCGCTGGGCGCGCTGCAGTTCCTGCCCAACGTCACGCGCGCCTTCTTCGTGCTGGTGATGTCGTCCAGCGCCGGGGCGGCGATCGGCGTCACCGAAGGCATCGCGGTGATCCTGCGCGAGGCCGTGCTGCTGCCGGCGCTCGGCGACAAGCTCGTGCTCTTCGCCATCGGCATCCTGTTCTTCGGCGTGACCCTGCAGGCGGGCTTCGCCCTGATGCGTCTCCTGCAGCGCCATCTCGGCCGCCTCGCCACGCGCGACTCCGCCGCCCCATGAACTACGATTCGGTGTTTCGCCCGAACCTGTTCGCCGGGCGCACGATCATCGTCAC
>RGPT01000066.1 GCA_010032545.1 Alphaproteobacteria bacterium | reverse complement strand
CGACGACAATTTTATCAATAAAATCAAATAGTTAAAGACCGCTCCAGAACGCATTTTTTGTTGGTGTTCCGGCGCCAGTTTGGTAGGGTGCCGCCTTGTTCCGTCGGGCCCTCTGGCGGGGCCAAAATAACGAGTAAAAACCAAGGTTTCCGTGAGCGACGAAACGACCCTTCCGCCGCCGCCGCCGCCCATCGACGCGCCTCAGCCGCCGCAACCGACACACGATATCGAGCCCATCACGATCGAAGAGGAGATGCGCCGCTCCTACCTCGATTATGCGATGAGCGTGATCGTGGCGCGCGCCCTGCCTGACGCGCGCGACGGCCTGAAGCCGGTGCAACGCCGCATCCTGCACGCGATGAAGGAGAGCGGCTTCGACTCGACGCATGCTTTCCGCAAGTCGGCGCGCATCGTCGGCGAGGTGATGGGCAAATACCATCCGCACGGCGACCAATCGATCTACGATGCGCTGGTGCGCATGGCGCAGGATTTCTCGATGCGCCTGCCGCTGATCGCGGGACAGGGCAATTTCGGCTCGATGGACGCCGATCCGCCGGCGGCGATGCGCTACACCGAGGCGCGCCTGGCGCGTGTTGCCGAGACATTGCTGGCCGATATCGGCAAGGACACCGTCGATTTCCAGCCGAACTACGACGAGACCACGCTGGAGCCCACGGTCTTGCCGGCGGCGTTCCCGAACCTGCTGGCCAACGGTGCGGGTGGCATTGCCGTTGGCATGGCGACCAATATTCCGCCGCACAACCTCGGCGAGCTGATCGATGCCTGTTGTGCGTTGATCGACAATCCGGAACTCACGATCGCCCAACTCATGGAGCATGTGCCGGGCCCGGACTTCCCGACCGGCGCCACCATCCTCGGACGCAACGGCATCCGCGCCGCCTACGAACTCGGCCGTGGCTCCGTGGTCATGCGGGCCAAGACCCGGATCGAGGAGGGACGCGGCGGCCGCGAGTCGATTATTATTTCGGAAATCCCGTACCAGGAAAACAAGGCGCGCTTGCACGAGCGTATTGCTGAGGTGGTGCGCGACAAGCGGGTCGAGGGCATCTCCGAGGTCCGCGACGAGAGCGATCGCGACGGCGTGCGCATGGTGATCGAGCTGAAACGCGACGCCATGGCCGACGTCGTGTTGAACCAGCTCTACCGCTTTACGCCCCTGCAGACCTCGTTCGGCGTCAATTCACTGGCACTGGATGGCGGCCGGCCCAAGCTGATGAACCTCAAGGAGCTGCTCGAGGCGTTCATCCGCTTCCGCGCCGAGGTCATTACGCGGCGCACCAAGTTCGAGCTCAATCATGCCCGCGATCGTGCCCATGTGTTGGTCGGCCTCGCCATCGCTGTCGCCAACATCGATGAGGTGATCGCGATGATTCGCCGGGCGCCGGATCCGGTGGTGGCGCGCGAACGGCTGATGGCCAAGGAATGGCCGGCCGCCGACGTGGCGCCGCTGATCCTGCTGATCGCAGAACCGGGGCGCGAGGTGGCGGCCGACGGTACCTACAGGCTGTCCGAGGCGCAGGCCCGTGCCATCCTGGAACTGCGCCTGCAACGCCTGACCGGCCTGGAACGCGACAAGATCGCCGAGGAGTTGGGCGAGGTTGCGAAGCTGATCGAGGGCTATCTCGAACTACTGGCCGACCGCTCCAAGCTCTTCGCGCTGATGCGCAAGGAGTTGCTCGAGATCAAGGAGCAGTTCGCGACGCCCAGGCGCACCGAAATTCTCGATAACGAATTCGAGCACGACATAGAGGACCTGATCCCGCGCGAGGACATGGCGGTCACCGTCACGCATGGCGGCTACGTCAAGCGCGTCCCGGTGTCGGCTTATCGTGCCCAGCGCCGCGGCGGCAAGGGCCGCTCGGGCATGGCCACGCGCGAGGACGACTTCGTCTCCAATCTCTTCATCGCCAACACGCACACGCCGGTACTGTTCTTCTCCAGCCGCGGCATCGTCTACAAGCTCAAGGTCTGGAGATTGCCGGTTGGCACTCCCCAGGCGCGCGGCAAGGCCTTCGTCAATCTGCTGCCTCTGGATGAAGGTGAGACCATAAGCGCCGTGATGCCGATGCCGGAGGACGAAGCCAGCTGGGCGACCTTGCACGTCATGTTCGCGACGGCGCGAGGCGGCGTGCGGCGCAACGAACTGAGTGATTTCGTCAGCGTCAATCAGAGTGGCAAAATCGCCATGAAGTTCGAGGGCGAGGACGCGGGCGACCGGCTGATCGGGGTCAGCGTTTGCGGCGAAGACCAGGATGTCCTGCTGGCGACGCGCCAGGGGCGGTCGATGCGCTTCCCGGTCGCAACGGTGCGGGTGTTCCAGAGCCGTGCTTCCACTGGCGTGCGTGGCATTGCGCTGGCCGAAGGCGACGAGGTGATCTCGATGTCGCTGTTCGACAGCGGCAAAGGCATCCCGACCGAAGACCGTGACGCCTACCTCCGGCAATCCCGGGCGCTGCGCCAGGCTGAGAACGCGGCGGAGAACGTCGAGGAGGAGGCAGCGGCTCCCGAAGAGGTGGCTGCGGCCTCGACGGCGTTGTCGTCGGAACGCTTCGCGGAACTGCAAGGCAAGGAGGAATTCGTCCTCACCGTCGCCTCGTCGGGGTTCGGCAAGCGCACATCGGCCTTCGAATATCGGGTCACGGGCCGCGGCGGCAAGGGCGTGGAGTTGATGAACCTGGCCAAGGGCGGCGAAATCGTGGCGGCCTTCCCGGTGCTCGACAGCGACCAGATCATGCTTGTCACCGACGGCGGCACCTTGATCCGCTGTCCGGTCGACGGAATTCGCATTGCGGGACGGGCGACCCGGGGCGTGCGCATCGTCAACGTCAGCGAAGGCGAGCGCGTCGTATCTGCCGTTCGCATCGGCGAGGACGACGCCGGCGCGGGCGACGGTAACGGCGAGAGCCATTCCGAAACAAACGGTGGATAAGGAACGCCTGTGTCGCTAAGACTCCGCCGCCGCATCTGGCACATAAGGGGGAGAAATGGCCTCAGAACGCACCGGGGTCTATCCGGGCACGTTCGATCCCATTACCAGCGGGCACATGGAAGTGATGCGCCGCTCGTTGCGGCTCGTCGACAAGCTGGTGATTGGCTGTGCCATCAATATCGGCAAGGGACCGTTGTTCTCGCTCGAAGAGCGGATGGAGATCATTCGCGAGGACATCGCCGATTTCCCGCCGGCGGATCGCGACCGGATCGTGGTCGTGCCATTCGAAGGATTGTTGATCCACTTCGTGCTCGCCGTGCAGGCGTCAGTGATCATCCGTGGATTGCGGGCGGTTTCGGATTTCGAGTACGAAATCCAGATGGCCAACATGAATGCCCGCATGGAGCCCAAAATCGAGACCATCTTCCTGATGGCTTCCGACCGGCATCAGTTCATCGCCTCATCGCTGGTGAAGGATATTGCGCGGCTGGGCGGCGACACGTCACAATTCGTCTCCAAGAAGGTGTTTCAGCGGCTGAAAGCGAAGTTTGCCAAGGCCTGAGCAGGGTCATGCACGGCCCCCAGGGGCCGCGTTGACCGTGGGGCTGGCGCACCTTATACCGACGCCGCGCGGGGTTTTGGCCTGTCGCGTGACACCGGAGCGAGCCCGTAGCTCAGCGGTAGAGCATCTGACTTTTAATCAGAGGGTCGTGGGATCGTACCCCACCGGGCTCACCACTGGATTCTACTAAGGAGAGACGCGGCTCATGCCGTCGGTGAAAGTTGTCAACGGCAAGCAGATCGTGGTCGAGAATCTCGGCCCGTTACAGCGCGCTTCCCGTTTCATTTCGAGACCTTTCGATCAGATGGTCCAGCATCAGGACCTGATCGCCGCCATCCTACGCCGCGAGATCCGCGAGAGGTTCAAGGGTTCGGTTGCCGGCTGGATTTGGGCGGTGGTTGCGCCGCTTCTTGCGATCACCGTCTATTCCTTTGCCTTTTCCACGAACCTGAAGCTGCCGGTCGCCGAGGGCACTGGAACGCTCGTGACTTACTCGCTGTTCATCTTCAGCGGCATCATCGTCTTCAATTTCTTCTCGGAAATGGCGTTTCGCGCGCCCATGCTGCTTCACGAATACACTCACTTCATCAAGCAGACGATCTTTCCCAGCGATATGCTGGCAGTGATCTCGACTTTGCGCGCGACCGCCTACACCCTGATTTCGATCGGCGTCATGCTGATCTTCCAACTCGCCATCACCGGCACCCTGCCGTGGACGGTGCTGCTGATGCCGCTGATCCTCATCCCGTTCATGGCATTTCTTATTGGCATGTCGTGGTTTCTGTGCGCGATCGGTGCATTCACCCGTGACGCCGGCTACTTCATGATCAACGTGGTGCCGCTCTTCATGTTCGCCACGCCGGTCTTCTATCCCCATGCCTCGCTGCCACCGCCGTTCGATTTCTGGATTTACGCCAACGCGTTGACCGGTTACGTCGAGGTGATGCGCGATATCGTGCTGCTCGGCAAAGTGCCCAACCTCTACGTCTACGGTTGGAGTCTGCTGACGTCGATCTTCACCTTCTATTTTGGCTATTGGTTCTTCGACAGGTACCGGAATGTCATCGTCGACGTCATCTGAGATCGTCGTCGAGGCGAAGCACCTCGGCAAGGCTTACCAGCTCTACGCTCATCGCAACGACTGGCTAAAGCAGGTCTTGTTCGGTTGGTGGAAGGCGTATTTCAAGCCCTTCTGGGTGCTGCGCGATATCGACATCAGTGTCAGGCGCGGCGAGAGCATCGGCGTGCTGGGCCGCAACGGCTGCGGCAAGTCGACGTTGCTGCAGGTGATCTGCGGCATGACCCTGCCCAGCCACGGAGAACTGCGCGTGTCAGGCCGCATAGCGCCGGTTCTTGCGCTGGGATCTACCTTCGACCAGGAACTGACCGGCCGGGAGAACGTCTTGATTGGTGGTGCCGTGCTCGGCCTTCGGCGGGCTGAGGTTTTGCGGAAGTTTGATTCAATTGCGGAGTTTGCCGGCATCGGTGACTACATGGATCAGCCGGTGAAGCACTATTCCATGGGCATGCGCACGCGCCTCGCGTTTTCGATCTGCGCCCATGTCGAGGCAGAAATCCTGGTTGTCGACGAGGCCCTGTCGGTCGGCGACGCTGCCTTCCAGCGCAAGTGCCTCGACTGGATCGACAGTTTTCGCAAGACGGGAACGCTCCTGTTCGTGTCGCACTCGATGGCCGAAGTGCGCCGCCTGTGCACGCGGGCGATCTGGATCGAGGATGGCCGAATCCGCGAACAGGGTGATCCCAACGAAGTTATCCGCTCCTACCACCGCGCGCTCCTGGTAGAAAAAGACGATGTGCATCGCTTCTCGGCAGGCGAGAAGTGACCGATGGACGCCAGCGCCCCAGTCTGGCTCGGGTTCGGCTGGTGGTCACTGAGTTCGGCCGTGCACTGGCTGAGTGCAGCGCTCGCCCGGCGGCCTAGGCGGATGTCCGTCGCGCGGCATGGGCCGACAGATTTCAGCGTCGTTGCGCCGATGAACGGCGCGGCCGACGCGTCGCCGATCTACATTGCGGCACTCGCCGAACTCGCTCGGGCGGGCGTCGAGGTCCTGATCTGCGTCGCTGACGCCGACGATGGCGCGGTCGCTCCGACGCGGGCCCTGTGGCCGGATGCACCGATCCTCATCGGCAAGGGCGACACCTTTAATCCCAAGATGAACAATGTGCGCAAGGGGCTAGAGGCGGCCAGCCGCGAGATCGTCGGCCTGTGCGACGCGGGAATCGTGATTGGCGTCGATGAACTCTGTCGCGCCGCGGCGCCGTTGTCCGACACAATGGGCCTCGTTCTTGCCCTCAAGGCAGGGGACGCACCGGGCAACTTCGCTGCCGAATTGGAGCGGGCTTACATCGACGGGCATCAGGCGAGGTTCCTGTTTGCGGCGGATCGCCTGGGGCTTGCGGTGGCCTCGGGCGGTGTAACGCTGCTGACACGAGACACCCTGCAGCGGATTGGCAATTGGCGCGGCTTCAATCGATGGATCGCCGATGACTATTCGGTCGTGCGCTCGGTGCGCGAACTCGGGCTCCGCACCTGCCTGGGCGAGGCGATGGTGCGGCTGCCGCTCGGGCCTCGGGACTGGCCGACGGTGTGGCGCCGTCAGGTCCGGTGGGCCCGCACCCGACTGCGACTGCCGGTGTGGCCGCTGGTGTTGTGGGAGCCCGTGATCGGCTGGGCGGCTGCAGGTGCCGCGGGCGCTGCGGCACTCATGGGAGCCGGCGCGGGAGCCGGTGTCGTCGTGGCCGGTCTGTTCGTCCATACTGCCGCATGGCTGGCAGCCGAGAAATGGTTCATGGGGGGCCGTGGCCTCGAGTTTGGGTGGCGGGCCGCTGCGGCTGCGCTGGCCCGCGAGGCTCTGGCGCCGGGGTTGATGGTCGGGGCGCTGGGTAGTCGCGCGATCTATTGGCGCGGTACCGACTTTGCGGGAGACTGGAGGTCTCGCGGGGATGGTGCGGCGGGGAAGTCCGTATGAAAGGGACACTTGCGGAGGCCGAAATCGCCACGATCATGCTTCCGGAACGGATCGATTCTGCAACGTCGGCATCCGTGGAGGCCCTTATGACAAGAGAACTGAGTCCGGGCGCCCGGGTCGTCGTGGATGGCAGTGCAGTTACCTACATGAGCGCCGCCGGTGTACGCGCCCTGGCGATCGTGCTCCACAGGGCGGCCGAGTTGTCGGCGCGGATCGTATTTTGTTCTTTTAGCGGGCCGGCAGCGGACTGCCTGCTTGTCAGCGGGTTTTCGCAGCTTTTCGACGTGGCTGATTCGACGCAGCAGGCTGCTGAAAGATTGGCTCCAGCGCCCGTCGGAGGCTCGGCGGCCCGCTTGCAACCGCATGGCGCTACGGGCTAATTACGTCGCGAGCTGAGGATGCATTGTAGGCAGGACCGAGGCGCGGCATATCGTGGCGCGACCGCTCCGGACGGAGATCGGAATTTGATGATCTGGACCTGGCTGCGTGCTGTTGCGCGACCCACCGCCATTGTCCTCGGCTTGGGCATTGGTATTGCCGGGTGCACCGCCTTGCCGGGCGATGGGCCGTGGATGGGCGGTGCCCAAGGAACCAGTCCCGAGGCGCTTCCGTTCGACGTGATCGATCTCACGCCGTCCACTATTGCCGCCTACCGCCAACCCGACAGCATCGACCGCCCATCCATCACGAGCTCCTTGTCGGCCGGTGGAAAGATTGCGGTCGCACCTGGGGATGTCATCTCGGTTCGTATATTCGAACCTTATGAGGGCAGCATTTTCCCTACTATTCAAAAGCCGGGTGCCGCTTTCGGCAACCAGCGCGTAACCGACGCCGGTACGATCAACATTCCGTTTGTAGGGACCATCCAGGTCGCCGGCCTCGACCTAAACCAGATTGAGCGCCGGATTACCCAGCAACTGAGCGGAAAAGCCCAGGATCCCCAGGTCATCGTCGATTTCGTGGCCGACCGCACCCATACCGTGATGGTCTCCGGCGATGTCAAGTCACCGGGGCGCGTTTCGATCCTCGAAGGCGTGCGATCCGTCGTCGATGCCATCAACCGGACTGGTGGTCCCGCCAGCGCTGGCGGCGGCGGAGGAGGGGGCGGCGCGGCTGGCGGCCAGACGCAGCTCGAAGTCGTGGTGCGACGTCACGGCCAGGTGATCTTGACGGCGCAGTACTCGGAGCTTCTGGCCGGCGGCGATATTGCCGTCCAGAAGGGCGACGAGATCGTCGTCCGTCCCAATTCCAGGGTGTTTACGGTCCTGGGCGCCGTCCTGAAGTCGGGCAACGTCGAGATGACCAAACACAATCTGTCGCTTCTGGAAGCGCTTGGTCAGGTCGGCGGATTGAACGACATGCGCGCCAATAAGACCGGCGTTTACATCTTCAGAATGGGAGACTTGAAGAACAATCCCGCAGCCCGCGCGCGTGTTTTTCGTTTGGACCTGATGCAGCCCGTATCCATCTTCGTCGCACAGCAGTTCGGGATGCAAGCGCGCGACGTGATTTACGTCTCGAATGCCCCCTTGTATGAATATGACAAGGTCCTGACATCAATTTACCGTACTTTCTCGATTATTAGCGTCGTCCGGACTACCGGTACGTCGGTTTCGTTGCCGGCCTTCTGAGCGGCATGACGCGATATCTGGTATAATTGGCAATGGCGCGCGCAAGAAAGTTAACGTGGGGCGCAGTGGGGGTGGCGGCTCTCGTCGCCGCCGCCATTCTGGCGATGTGGATGGCCCCTTCTCGGCAAACCAGCAGTGCCCAGGACGGGGGGCGTTCGCTCGGGCCATTGATTTCCCGCGGCTATACAGATACCCCATCAGGCACGGTGGTGATCGCCGGCGATCCGGGCGGTGGCTCCGTCCTGCTTGAGCTTCGCATCACCGACGGCCAGAAGGTCAAGAAGGACGACATCATCGCCGTCCTGTCGAACTATCCCAAATCCGATGTTGCCGTCCGTTCGACCGAGGCCGAGTTGAACAAGGCCAAGCAGCAGAGGGAGGCGATGGTCGGCGGCTTCCGTACGGCTGAAATCGCCATGCAAGAAGTCGTCGTGAGGTCGGAAGCTGAATCGAACAAGCTCAAGGCCCTTCAGATGCAGCGCTCGGGCCTGCCACCGGATCAGAAGCAGCTCGAACTGAACATCTCCCAGCAAAATCTTGAGCGGGAGCAGGTCAAGCTCCGGGTCCAGAAGGAGACGCTGGAGTCGGACCTCGCGCAGAATGAGACCGAAATCAGCATCATCCAGTCCAAACTTGACAACGCGCGGACGACGCGTGAACAGGCGCTCGTCCGGTCGCCCATCGACGGTGTGGTGGTTCAGATCTACTCGCGCCAGGGCGAGCGGATAGCACCGAGTGGCATAGCCAAGATCGTCGACCTGAGCCAGTTGCGGATTCTTGCCGATGTCGATGAACTGCATGTTGGTCGGATCGTTCCAGGCGGCAAGGTAGAGGTCACGTTCCGTGGAAGCACGACTGTCTACAAAGGTACGGTCTCGCGCGTGGCACCGACCGTGAAACGCATGCAGCGCGTCGAGCCGGACGGCGGCTCGTCGACAGATGGCCGCGTGGTCCAAGTCGAGATCCAGCTCGACGATCCGTCCAGCATGCCACGGGTGCTGGGGCGAGAGACGCGCGTTACCTTTCCCTAAGATGGCACTGGTTCTGCCAGCTCTTCCGTCGTTGAAGCGGCTTCGCTGGCGGCCGGATTTTTCGTTTGCGCGGCTGCGTGCGGCGGCCAGGACCGCCACGGCGATGCCGCTCGGCGCCCAGCAGCTCAAGCGCCAGAGGACCAGCACCTTGTTGTCGCTGGCGGGCGTCACTGCCAGCCTGTTGGTGATCTTCGCCCAGCTCGGTATCGAGCGCGCGGTCTACGATTCGGCGATCCGTCTGCATCGCACCGTGGCCGCCGATCTCGTCTTGGTACCTTATGGCTTCAAGTCGTTGCAGCTCCATGCCGAGGTGCCCGTGGCGATGACCGACATCGTGTCGGCCAACCCATCAGTAGCGGGCACGATGCCACTGTGGTTCGGCGTGATGTCGATGAGCCACGCTGGCATGCCAACATCGCGGCGTATCGCCTGGTATGCCATCGACGTCGAACGGCCAGCGATCGACGTGCCCGGCCTGCGCGAGAACCTCTACAAGCTGCGCGAGGCGCGGCGCATGCTGTACGATCGCGAGTCGCGACCGTATTTCGGCGATCTTGGTGAGGTCGCAGAGAACAAGGAGTTCCCGGTCCTCGGGCCTCCCGACAATCGCGGCCTGCTACGCCAGCTCTTTGTCGTCGGAACGTTCGCCGTTGGCCCCAACGTGCTCAACGACGGCGCGGTCATGATGTCAGAGGGCACAATGTCCGAGGTCTTTGGTGCCTGGTGGTCCGACCGCCCCGCCTTCATCGCTATCCGGCTGGCCGCAGGAGCCGACCCCTCCACGGTCCGTCAGGCTCTCAATCGTGAACTGGCCGGCCGCGGGGAAGTGATTACCATCGCCGAGCTCGAGGCACGCGAGAGGAGTTACTGGTCGCGGGAAACCCCAGTTGGTTACATTACCGACCTAGGGTTCGTGATGGGCGTGATGATCGGCATGGTATTCATCTACTATGCCCAGTACCAGATTATCAGATTTTACCTGCCTGAGTACGCCATCCTGAAAAGTTTGGGTTACGACTGGTGGTTCTTTCTGTTCATGATCGGCCAGATCGGCGCCGCTATCATCACGCCGGCCTTTCTCGTAGCCTTCACGCTCGGGCGGTTCGTCTATGGTGCGACGGAAGCGGCGATGCACCTCGGCATGTCGATGGGGCTGCGCGAGATGGCCGTCGCACTCGTGGCCTGCGTGGTCATGACTGTCGTGTCGAGCCTTTTTGCGATCAGGAGACTGTGGAAGGTCGACCCGATCATGCTGTTTGAGTGATCATGCCCGCTAATCCTCATGGCTTTGGGCCACCGGTGATCGAGGCGGTCGACGTGCACCATCACTACGGTGAAGGGCCCCAGCGCGTCGACGTACTGTTCGACATCAACATGCAGGTGCGGGAAGGAGAGCTCGTGATCGTCACCGGCCCCTCGGGCTCGGGCAAGACGACCCTTCTCACGATCCTCGGCACGATGCGCAAACCATCGGAGGGCAAACTCCGCCTGCTTGGCACCGATCTCGTCGGGGTTACTGGATCGGAACTCGATGTCCTGCGTAATCGTGTTCGTTTCCTGTTCCAGAAGCGCAATCTCCTGTCATCGCTTACGGCGCTGCAGAACGTCATCGCCGGCGTCTCGACGACACCGTTGTCTGATGTTGCCTGGGATGAACCGCGGGCGCGTCATCTGCTTAGCCTGCTGGGTCTGGCCGACAAGGCCGATTCGTGGCCCGACGAGCTATCCGGAGGCCAGCAACAACGCGTCGCCATCGCTCGGGTCATGATCGGACTGCCGGATCTCATCATAGCCGACGAGCCGACCTCTGCGCTCGATCGGGTGGCCGGCCGACTGGTCGTCGACCAGCTCAAGGACCTGGCCATGCGCGCCAAGTGCGCGGTGGTGCTTTCTACGCACGACGAGCGCATCTTCGATGTGGCGTCTCGCCGGTTGCATATTGAGGATGGTCGCTGTTTCGACGTGCCCATCCACTATCACTGACCGGCAGGGCGGCGTGCTGCTCCTGGCCTTCGATGCCGTTGTTCTTCTCTGTCTGGTCGCGCAGTTCGCCATCGCGGCCTATTTTCTCTACCTGGTCTACTGGCTTTTCGAGCTTTCCCCGGCGCCTGAGAACGTGCCGCTGGCTGCCGTCGATCTGCCGCGAGTCCTGATCCAGCTCCCGGTCTACAACGAGCCTCTCGTCGTCGAGCGTTCCTTGTCGGCGGCGGCAGCGCTGGACTGGCCCGCCGATCGCCTGACGATCCAGCTTCTCGACGACAGTACCGACATCACCTCAGACATCGCCGTTCATGCCGTCGCGCGGCTTCGCCGTGCGGGTGTGGACGTCGTGCATGTCCGGCGCGGCGATCGCGGCGGCTTCAAGGCTGGCGCGCTGGCTGCCGGCATGGCGCTCTGTGACGCTCCCTATGTCGCGGTATTCGACGCCGATTTCGTGCCGCCGCCCGGCTGGTTGCAGCAGGCGATGGCCTCGATGCTTGCCAATCCGCGCGCCGCCTTCGTGCAGACCCGCATCGAATGGGGCAACGGCGAGAGTAATTGGCTGACGCGCGCCCAGCGCCTCATGCAGGACGCTCATTTCGCCGTCGAGCAGGATGTCCGCGCACGGCGCGGCGTGCCGTTCCAGTTCAACGGCACCGGCGGCATCTGGCGGCGCGCCGCCATCGAGGACGCCGGTGGCTGGTCGCACGACACGCTGTCGGAAGATCTTGACCTGGTGCTGCGGACCTACCTGAGAGGCTGGACCGGCGTGTTCCTCATGGAGCCGCATGTTGTGGGCGAGTTGCCGCAGAAGATCGGCGACTTCGGTGCCCAGCAGAACCGCTGGTCGAAGGGCTTCGTCCAGGTCGCGCGCAAGCTGCTGGGGCCGATCTGGCGTTCGGACTGGCCGACGGAAGCCAAGTTCACGACGACCGTGGCGCTCGGCCAGCAGCTCATCTTTCCCCTTCTGGCCGCAGGCGTGGTTGCCCTGGTCCTGTCGATCGTGGGGCATGGCCGGCTGCTCGGCATCTTCCGCTTTGGTCTCTGGCTCTGGCTGGTGACGATGCTGGTGGTCCTGGTAGGCATGACTTGGGGCGCCTATCGGCGGCTGCAGCGCGGCGACTTGGTGCGCTATATCGTGACGGCCGCCAGCGTGCCGGCCCTGATCGTCTATCTCGCCGTAGCCAACGCGGCGTCCATTGTCGGTGCGGGCTTTGGCAAGAAGACCGAGTTCAATCGTACGCCCAAGACCGGCGCCTAAATCAGGTAGATCAGCGAACCATGGCCATCCTCGCCGCCCTGGCTCTTTTCTTCGGCACCGTCTTCGCGGTCTGCTGCGTCCTGTTGGGCGCGTTCATCGGCAGCCTGCTCTACATGGTGATCCTCCACCATCGGCTGAAGCACGCGGGCCTGCAACGCGAGGAGATGCTGCTGTCGACGTCGCTGCCGGTCGATGCCGACCTGCCGCATGTCGTCGTCCAAATCCCGTCCTTCAACGAGGGCAGCGTGGTCCGTCGCGGCGCCGAATCGGCCGCAGCACTCG
Organism: Alphaproteobacteria bacterium; assembly: GCA_010032545.1. Classification (GTDB taxonomy): domain Bacteria; phylum Pseudomonadota; class Alphaproteobacteria; order Reyranellales; family Reyranellaceae; genus Reyranella. The sequence continues at coordinate 5,463 of RGPT01000066.1, read as the reverse complement.
ACTGGCCGCGCGACAAGCTGCACATCCAGCTCCTCGATGACAGCACAGACGAGACGGCAGACACGGTCCGTGCGGTGGCGGCCGAACTTAGAGCCGGGGGCTTCGACGTGGTAGCGCTGCAGCGCACCGATCGCAGCGGCTACAAGGGCGGGGCATTGCACGAGGCGATGCAGAAAACGCCGCACGATTTCTTCGCAATCTTCGATGTCGATTATGTGCCGCCGACCGACTTCCTGCGCGTCTGCATGCGTCCTTTCTTCGCCGAGCCCCAAACCGCCTTTGTTCAGGCCCGCTTCGACTTCCTCAATCCGCACGAGAACGCGCTTACCGAGATGCAGATGGTCGCCCTCGACGCCCACCTCGGCATCGAGCAGGCGACGCGCTGTTGGGCGGGGCATCCTCTGCCCTTCAACGGGACTTGCGGTATCTGGCAGCGTGCTGCCATCGACGCCGGTGGTGGCTGGAAGGGCGATACCGTGACAGAGGATTTGGACCTGACTTATCGCGGGTGGGTGAAGGGGTGGCGGGCACTGTTTCTGACCAGCGTCGGCGTGCCGGGCGAACTGCCCGCCGACACCAAGACCTGGCTGCGCCAGCAGCAGCGCTGGCAGGACGGATTTCGCCATGTCTCAATGCGCATGTTCCCCGCGATACTGAAGAGCGGCGACATCGCGCCGTCGGCCAAGCTGGCGGCCCTCCTGCACCTCTGCATGGCGCTCAATCAGCCAGTGCTGCTGGTCGGCGTCGTGTCCGGCCTGCTGGCGGCGCTGTTGGCGCCCCAGCTCGTTCCGTTGCTGCTCACGTTGCTGGTCATCACTGTCGTCTGGGTGCTGATTTGCGCGACGACATTCCTGCGTGCCGGCCACAACTTCATCCGCGGCGGCGAGATACCGCCGCTTCGGTTCGGCGTGATTTTGTTGCGCTTCGTCGGCGGCCAGATTGCGACTGTCGTTCGGTCGCTCGGCGTTCATGCGAAGAAGATGTTTAGTAAGCCCAAACCAGTCGTCTTTGATCGCACCCCCAAGAAGGGTGCTTAGCTCAGCACGCTTTCCCGCAGCAGCGGATGGTGGGCGCAGCGCAAACCGCCGCCCAACCTGATCGGGCCGTCGAAGGGCAAGGGGATAACGTCGATCCCGCGTCGGCGCAGCTCGTCGATTACCCGGCTGTTGTCGGCGTCGACGATCATTCGGCCGGACTCGATGATCAGACCGTTGGTCGCAAGCCGGGTAGCTTCGTCGACCGAGACCGAGATCTTGTCCCAGTCGCGAAGGGCCGTGGGCAGACCGTCAATCAACTTCTCGGGGCAGTAGATGAGAAGGCCGGGCCCGACGAGCGCCAGGCAACAGTCAAGATGAAGAACGTTCGACTTCATCACGACCGGGAGCACCCGGTAGCGGTCGCCCAGCAGCGCTTGCAGCCAGTCGGCACCAGCGAGATCCGAGGCACAACCGGAAATGCCGACATAGACCTCGTAACCATTGAGCAGCGTATCGCCGCCCTCAAGGAACGGCCCGTCGACGCATCCGGGGGAGCCGAGCGGCACGCTTGACCAGCGTGCGCCGCGCTTCTGCACAGCCCCCTGGATGATCGGGCGCAGTCCAAAACGTTCTCGCTGGCGGCACTTGAGGCGAAGCGACGCATCGATAACGTGATCGGCAACCACAATCACGCCGTCGCGGGCAAAAAGCTGCGCGCCTTCGCCATTGGGCGCCAGGAAGGTGCGCTCATCGCCGCGGAGCCGTTGCGGGCGGTGGACTGCCACGCCCTCCCGGGCCAGCAGCTCGGCCAGTGCGTCGACCTGTCGCTCGATGCGCAATGCCCAGTCGGCATCGATGTCGATCAACCGCCGGCCGGCGTTCTCGCGTGAGAACTCGGCGACATCCGGCGTCATCCACCGTGCGGACTCCTCATGGAAGACGATGAAATCCTCGGCCGGCGATATCCCGATGACGACTTCACGCAGCTTGCCCCATTCATGGTGCACGCCGAACGGCATGCTCGACATCTAGGCGACCTTCGCGGGTTCGTTGTGGCGAATCATGTCCCGTTCGTCGAGGTTGTCGCCGGTATGGACCTCGATTACTTCCAGCACCGCCGGACCGGGGTTGCGCAGGCTGTGAATGTCACCCCGTCGGACGAACACGTCATCGTTGACGTTCAGCGTCCACGTCCTGCCGTTCAGTAGCATCTCGCCCACGCCGTTGACGACGGACCAGTGCTTTTCGCGGCGTGCGTGGCTTTGTAGAACCAGTTGCTCGCCGGCCTTCATGATGAGACGACGGACTCTATAGTGTGGACCGCGTCCGATTTCCTCGGTGCTGCCCCATGAACGATGCATCGTCGCATATTCGGTGGCTGCCCGATGCTTGCTGTCAGACATGCGCTGCACGACGTCTTTCAGCCGCAGCAGGTCGTCGTGATGGCCCACCAGAACCGCATCGTTCATTGCCACAACGACAAGGTTCTCTACGCCGATCACGGCCGTGAGGGGCCCGTCGGAACGAATGTAGGAGTTGCGGACTCGATCCAGCTCGACCGGCCCCTCCGTGACATTGCCCGCACTGTCCGGAGCGCCAACATCGAGCATGGCGCCCCAGGTGCCGAGGTCTGACCAGCTGAACTTTGCCGGGACAACCCAGCATTTGTCCGTACGCTCCATCACCGCGTAGTCGATCGACTTTGCTGGGGCCTTCTCGAAGGCTTCGGTGTCCAAGAATACGGTCGAGCCGTCCTTTCGCGCCTTTGCGACGGCTTCCTCGACGGCGGAAGCCATGGCTGGTTCGAAGCGTGCCATCTCCGACAGAAGCAGAGCGGGCGGGAACAGAAAGTTACCGCTGTTCCACATCAGCCCCTCGGAGATGTAGCGCATCGCGGCCTGCACGTCGGGTTTCTCGACGAAGGCCGCGACCTTCAGGACCTCGCCGATTTTTTCTGCACCCGGACGAATGTAGCCGTAATCCGTTTTCGGTTCGGTCGGGGGGATGCCGAAGGTAACGATACCGCCCAGGCGGACGACGGCCAGACCCTGGCGGCAGGCATCGCGGAATTCCTCGCTGCCGATGACCAAGTGATCCGATGCGAGCGCCAGCACGGCTGTCGACCCCAAGCTCTTGGCATAGGCTGCGGCGGCACCCATGGCCGGGCCGGAATCGCGGCGCGAGGGTTCGATCAAGAGGTCGATGTCTATGCCGACGTCGTGCGCCTGTTGCTCGGCCGTGAATCGATAGCTGTCGTTGGTTGCGACGACCGGTCGGCTGAACAGGTCTTGGTCTGCGACCCGCAGCAGGGTCTGCTGGAAGGTTGAATGCTTGCCGAGGAGCGGCACGAACTGCTTGGGCATGCTCTCACGCGACAGCGGCCACAGTCGCTTGCCGGAGCCTCCAACCAGGATAACGGGTGTGATGTGCGACATTCAGACGACTTTCATTGCCGAGGACGGTCAGCGGCCGGCCGAAGCCGCATGTCGGGCGGCGATATAGCCGAAGGTGAGTGCCGGGCCAATGGTGATACCTGCGCCGGGGTAGGTGCCTCCCATGACACTTGTCATGTCGTTGCCGGCTGCATAGAGGCCCGCGATTGGGTTGCCCTGGTTGTCGAGTACGCGTGCATGGCCGTCGACCCGCAGCCCCAGGAAGGTCCCGATGTCGCCGGGAATGAGCTTCATGGCGTAAAAAGGCGCCCGTTCCAGTGGGGCCAGGCAGGGGTTGGGGCCGTGCGTGGGATCGCCGTTAAATCGATGATAGGCGTCCGTCCCCTTGCCGAAATCCGGGTCCTCGCCGCGCGCGGCATAGGTGTTGACGCGCTCCACCGTTGCCTTCAGCGCGCCTGCATCGACGCCCATCCGTGCAGCCAATTCCGTCCACCTCGGCGCGGCGATGAGATATCCGCTCTTGAGATGCGGCCCGAGGGGCAGCGGGGCTGGCCCGATCGCACCGATGCCGTAGCGGCGTATGGCGCGATGATCGCAGATCAGCCAGCAACTGGTTTCTTCGTGATCGCGGCTCGCCTCGACCATCGCCGGCACGAAGTCGTGGTAGGACGCAGACTCATTGGTGAAGCGCTGGCCTGTTGCATCGACGGCGATGTAGCCTGGCTTGCCGCGCTCATAGAAGTGAGGGAAAGGCAGAGCCGATCCGTCGGGCTGCGGCACCAGGGACACCGGCACCCACGCGGCTGCGTAGGCAACATCCTCGGCAAGCGCGCCACCCGCGGTCTGGCCGAGGCGAATACCGTCGCCGCGGTTGCCAGGCGGCGGGGCCGACCGATGCTTACGGCCGTCGCGGACATGGCCATAGTAGCGGCGCTTCAACTCGTCGTCGGCCGGGAAGCCGCCGCACGCCAGGACCACGCCGCGTCTCGCCCCAATCTCCTCTCGCTTGCCGTCACGTATCACAATCGCGCCAACGACGGCGCCATCGCGTTGCACCAACTCGACGACGGGGCTGGAGAGCCAGAGATCGATGCCGCGTTCCTCCGCCGAGAGCGCCAGGGCCGCGATCAGGGCGTTGCCGTTGGCAAGCCGGGTGCCGCGTGAATGGCCCAGACGATCGACGGCGTAGCGCGCCGTCATGGCGGCAACATGGAGTGCCGAGCGCACCGAACGCGTCATCCTGAAAACGTGAGGCAGGTCGCCGCGGCCCAGCATCATGCCGCCGAACGCCATCATGGTCTTGATCGGCGCGCGCAGGTCGGCGAAGCGCCGGCCGAGCCGGCGTCCATCGAACGGCAGCGGCAGCAGCGAGCGTCCGCCCTGGGCAGCGCCGGGCTTGGTCGGATGATAGTCGGCCCAGATCGGCACGGCCTCATAGCGGACATGCGTATTGTTTTCGATGAACTCGACGGCTGGATTGCAGTTATCGAGGAAGGCGTTTGCCAACTCGAGATTCAGGCGGTTGCCCGCCTCCTGCTGCAGGTAAGTGAGCGCCTCGCCCTTCGAGTCGGGAATGCCCAGTGCGCGGCCGTGCCGGTTGCCCGGGATCCAGTCAGGACACGCTTTTTACGGGTTGTGGCCATCAAGCCGCCTTTCCCAGGTCTCAAAGGGTCAAGATCGCAAATTTTCATGCTGCCGGGGTCGGTTTCTTTTCGTCCGGGCAGGAAGTTGGTAATATATTTTAGGCAGTTAGAGAATCAAAGGAGTTTTCATGACGCTGACCAAGGACACTCTCATTGAGATGATTCGTGATAAAGTCGGTTTCCCCGTCAAGGAAGCCAAGGACATCCTTGAAACCGTCCTCGAAGAGATCAAGCAGAAGCTCGAAGAGGGTCGCGAAGTGAAAATTTCCGGATTCGGCAAGTGGAACGTGAAGGAAAAGCGTTCACGCCCGGGCCGCAATCCGCACACTGGCCAAAGAATCGAAATCACGGCACGCCGCGTTGTGACGTTCCACCCGTCAGACAAGCTGCGCGAATCCGTGAATCGTCAAGAGCGCGTGACGGATACGGGAACTTCGGGCGACGACGAGT
>RGPT01000065.1 GCA_010032545.1 Alphaproteobacteria bacterium | reverse complement strand
CGGTGGCGGCCTGAACGCCCGATGCGCCCTGGGCAAGGCTGCCGAGCTTGAGCGCGATCATCAAGCGGGCGACCGGGACGGGCATCGGCTCGCCGACGCCCGCGGCATGAGACAGCACGATGTTCCGCTGCAGCGTTCCGAGATCCGCCGCCTCGATCCGCACGCTGGCCAGTTTGCCGAAGCCCGTATTGATACCGTAGACCGGCGCGCCCTTGGCGACGATATCGGCGACGGCTTTCGCCGACCTCTGGATCGCCGCATAGCTGGCGGGCTCGAGGGCAGCCGACGCGCCCCGGTAGACCTCGCGCCATGCGGCGAGCGGGACGGCACCGGGGCTCAACAGGACCGTCTTCATCTTTTGTTACCTCCGGACCCGCGCCTGTGGCAGCTCGATGCCCGCACGGTAACCCAGTCCGGGCGGCGATCAACATGCGCAAGCCCTTGCGCCCGGCGAGGCTGCGCGCCAAATATCCCGCCATGACGACACGCACACCGCTCGCCGGCCCCTCTGTGTGGCTGGGCCAGGACATCAAGGACTCCCGGCGCTGGATCCGCGACCTGCCGGAAGAGGCGCTCGACGAACTTGACGCCGCGGTCAAGTCGGTGCGTGGCATGCCGTGGCAGGAGATCACGCGCGAGGATTTCGCGCTGCCGACGATCAGCGACCTGCTCGACGACGTCGCCGACGAACTCGAGAACGGCTGCGGCATGGTCAAGCTGCGCGGCATTCCGGTCACCGGGTACAGCGAAGACGAACTGCGCCAGATGTACTTCGGCCTGGGCACGCACATCGGCACACCGGTGTTCCAAAACCGCAGCGGCGAGCTGATGCGCGCCATCCGCGACGAGGGCGCCCACGTCGGCCGCACCTATGGCGAGACCAAGGACGAGAAGGGCTCGACCTTCCTCTCCTCCTATGCCCGCACGCTGACCAACGGCGGTCTTCGTTTTCACACCGACCGCACCGACGTGGTGGGCCTGCTCTGTGTGCGCCAGGCGCGCGCCGGCGGCACGAGCAAGCTTGCGAGCACGCCGGCCATCCACAACGCCATCCTGGCGAAGCGACCCGACCTGCTGGAGCTTCTGTTCCAGGACTACTGGCGCAGCCGCTTCGGCGAGGAAGGCACGACGAAGGACGGCGAGGCGACGACCCGGGAGACTGCCTACCCGCTGCCGATCTTCGGCCTGCGCGACGGCAAGCTCACCTCGCACTATTCGCTCACCTTCATCGAGGCGGCCCAGATGGCGCCCGACGTGCCCAGGCTCACAGACGCCCAGCGCGAGGCGATCGACGTCCTGATGCAGACAGCCGAGGAACTGTGCTTCGAGATGACCCTGCAGCCCGGCGACCTGCAGCTCATCAACAGCCACGTCACCTACCACGGCCGCACGCCGTTCGAGGACGACGCGGCGAGCGGCCACGACCGGCTGCTGCTCCGCCTGTGGCTCACCATGCGCAACAACCGCGCGCTGCCCCACGGTCACGAGATTCTGTGGCAGGAGATCGAGGCCGGCCGGCCGCGTGGCGGCATCCGCCAGGTCGCCCTCTGACGGCGCAGGCGGGCGGCGCCGCTAGTCGATAATCGCGGCCTGCACCATCGACCGGAACTGGTTGCGAAGCGCAATGCGATCGGGATCGCTCACCTGCACCATGTAGATCGCGAAGGCCAGCGTCTGCTTGCCGATAATTCGCTTGCCCTGAAGCGCGCCGCCATTGGCGAGCGCCGAGGCGAAGCGGAGATAGTCGTCCATCGTGCCGGTGAGACCGCCACCGCCCGATTCATACCTGGCGCCGTCGTCGACCTTGAAGCGCGGCGTCATCGGTTGCCCGCCCGGCCGTGGGCCGGGCTGCGCAGCGCGGGCAAGCTTGCCCGCCGGAACCTGGAACTGCGTATCGACCATGCCGAGCGGCTTGAAGACGCGCTCGCTGAGAGACTCGCCCAGCTTCTTGCCGTCGACGACTTCGATCAGCCGTCCCAGCACGTCGGTCGATACGCCGTACTCCCACGCGGCGCCCGGCGAGAACCTCAGCGCGAGTTTGGACAGCGAGGCCACGAACTCCTCGTTGTTCATCGTGCGGTCGCCGATCTTGGCGGCAACATACGATTGATTGATCAACGATGTCCCCCGCCCACCGTAGACGAGCCCCGATGTGTGGCGCAGCAGATCCTGCACTGTCATCGGCCGCTCGGGATCGGCGAGCAGGAGCGTGGGCGTGCCGTCGGCTCCAGCCTTCTCGGTGCCGACTTTCATCTTGCCGATATCGGGCAGGAACTTCGCCACCGGATCGGTCACCTGCAGCCGCCCCTCCTCGACCATCTGCATGACCGCGACGCTCACGATCGGCTTGGTCATGGAGTAGATGCGGAAGATCGAATCGGCCTTCATCGGATCGGGCGTCGCCGGGTCGCGCTTGCCCTGCACCGACAGCCACGCGACCTTGCCACGCCGCGCCACCAGCATGACGGCGCCCGGCAGGAGACCCGAGTCGATGTGCTGCTTGGTCACTGCCTCGAGTCGCTTGAGCTGTGCCGAGGAGAGCCCGACCTCTTCCGGCGTCGCCGCCATCGGCAACGCCAACGGCGTCTCGGCACGGGCACCGGTTGCAATCGCCACCAACGCCAACGCAAGGATGGTCTTTTTCATCGAGCTTCCTCCCGGGAAGATTTGCCCGACTATAGCCTATGTGCGGCCCTCCAGAAGCGGGCGTTCGCGCTGGAAGAGGTCGACGACGGCGTCCATGACGGCACGGACGCGAGGAAGCGCACGCAGATCACGGTGCACCAGCAGCCACTGGTCGACGATGACATCGGCGATCACGCCGCCGACCCGCTTCAGACCGGGATCGGTATCGCCGAGATAGCAGGGCAGGATGGCCAGCCCGGCTCCGGCACGCACCGCATGGTGCAGGACCAGCCAGTGGCTGCAGCGCACGGCCGGCCGCGCGCCGCCGAGCAGCCGCTGTTGCCGGCGTAGACGGCGTAGGCGACGCGGCCGAGCTTGCGCGCCACGATGCCGGCGAGGTCAGGCACCTTGTCGCGGACCAGAAGGTCGGCCTCGCGGCGTGACAGGTTGGCAGGCATGTGGTTGGCGCTGACCTCGAATTCGATGCGGCTGAGGCGTTGGCGCAGCCCGGGCAGGTGACGCGCGACGAATGCCGACATCGCCTCGTCGGCCGAGAGCCGCACCGTCCCGCTCGCCGTGTCGCTGAGACCGGCACTGCGGCGGTGAATCGACAGCGCGGACTGCTCCATCGCCTCGGTGTCGGCCAGCAGCTCCTCGCCCGCCTGGGTCGGCACGAAACGATCGGGCAGACGCTCGAACAGGCGTGCGCCGATCTGCTTCTCCAACGCCTGCACGCGGCGCGCCACGGTGGGATGGCTGACGCCCAGCGCCCTGGCCGCCGTCGTCAGCGTGCCCTCGCGGGCCAGTGTCAGGAACACGCGGAGATCGTCCCAGTTGGCGTTCATATCCATGTTCAAAAATGTACAAGTCTTTTTCCAAATTGTGGACTGACGAATATGGGTGTTCGGCCTAGCATGCGCCCATGCATATCGAACCTCGCCTCCTCGTCTTCACAAAGGGCGTGCGCCTCAGGATCGCCGGCGCTGTTGCCATCGGCCTGCTGGCCACCGGCCTCGGCATTGCCCGGCTCGGCCTGCTGGGCTGGCTGATCGGCCAGGTCTTCGCCGGCCGCGACATCTGGAGCCTGGAAGGGCCGGTGTTGGCGATCGCTTCCGTCATGGTGCTGCGCGGCTGGGCCGAACACTGGCGCGCCGTGGTGGCGCACGAGACCGCCGCGCGCGTGCAGAAGGTACTCCGCCGCACGCTCTACGACCGCATCACCGCCCTCGGCCCCGGCACCGTCGGCCGCCAACGTTCCGGTGCGCTCACGCTCTCGATGATCGACGGCGTCGAGCAGCTCGAAACATACTTCGGCCAGTTCCTGCCGCAGTTCCTGATCGCGCTGCTCTCGCCGCTGCTGATCTTCGCGGTCGTGGCCTTCATCGACCTGCCGGTGGCCCTGGTGATGCTGGCCTTTGCGCTGATCGCCCTGTTCGCCCCGGCGCTGTGGCACAAGTTCGACGTCAAGAACTCGCAGCGCCGGCAGAAGGCCTACGCTTCCTTCGCCGCGGAATTCCTCGATTCGATCCAGGGCCTCGCCACCCTGAAGGCTTTCGGCCAGGGCAAGGCGCGCGCCGACAAGCTCGAGGTCGAGGCGCACGATCTCTTCCGCCGCACCATGTGGGTGCTCGGCACCAACGCAGCAGCGCGCGGCATCACCGACACCGCCATCGCCTGCGGCGCCGCCACCGCGCTCATCTACGGCGCCACGCGTGTGGAAGCGGGCAGCATGTCGCTGCAGGCACTGCTCATCATCCTGATGCTGGGCATCGAAATCTTCCGGCCGATGCGCGAGCTGCGCACCGTGCTGCACCAGGGCATGGTCGGTCTCTCCGCCGCCCAAGGCATCTACCGCATCCTCGACGACAAGCCGGGCGTGGCCGATGCGAGCCCTGCCCCGCTCGACAAGGCGCTGGCGCCCACCATCGCCTTCGAGAATGTGCGCTTCTCCTACCCCGGCACACGCCGCACCGTGCACGACGGCCTCTCCTTCCGCGCCGAGGCCGGCGAGCGTCTGGGGCTGGTCGGACCCTCGGGCGGCGGCAAGTCGTCGATCGTGCGGCTGCTGCTGCGTTTCTACGATCCCGACAATGGTCATGAGGGGGGCCGCATCACGCTGGGCGGCCACGACCTTCGCACGCTTTCCTTCACGCAGATCCGTTCACTGATCTCCGTCGTCAATCAGGACACGTTCCTGTTCCACGGCACGGTCGAGGAGAACATCCGGCTCGGAAAGCCCGGCGCCGCGCTGCAGGAACTCGAGGACGCCGCGCGCGCCGCCAATATCCACGAGTTCATCCGCTCCCTGCCGCAGGGCTACGCCACGGTGATCGGCGAGAAGGGCATCAAGCTCTCGGGTGGGCAGCGCCAGAGGCTGGCCATCGCCCGCGCGCTGCTGCGCGATACGCCGATCCTGGTGCTCGACGAGGCGCTGTCGGCCGTCGATGCCGAGAACGAGGCGGTGATCCAGGAGGCGCTCGACCGCCTGATGCGGGGCCGCACGACGCTGATCCTCGCCCATCGCCTGTCCAGCATCATCGACTGCGACCGCATCCTCGTCCTCGACGGCGGCCGTGTCGCCGAGCAGGGCAAGCACGATGCCTTGATGCGTCAGGGTGGCGTCTATGCCGGGCTGATGGCCGAGCAGGCGCGCGAGCAGCATGGCGCCGCCGCCGCGGATGCGATCATCGCGCCGGCGCGCGCCGAGTCCGTGGCCGATACGCCAGGCGGCGCGGCGAAGCCCGTCACCGAGGGCATCATCAAGGCCGAAGGCCTCACCTGGTACCAGGTCGTCGGCACGCTGATGAAGGTGATCCTGCCGTGGAAGGGCAAGCTCACGCTCACCTTCGGGCTGGGCGTGCTGCGCGTCATTTCCTTCATCGGCGTCGGCGTGCTGTCGGCGCTGATCGTGCTGGCGCTCAAGGACCATCAACCCATCGCCGACTACGCCATCGCCCTCGCGATCATCGCGCCGGTGTCGGGCATTCTCCACTGGCTGGAATCGTGGATGGCGCACGACATGGCCTTTCGCCTGCTGGCCGAGATGCGCATCGACGCCTTCCGCAAACTCGACGCCCTGGCACCCGCCTATCTCGTGCGCCGCCGCACCGGCGATCTGATGGCGCTGGCCACCCACGACATCGAGCTGGTCGAGTACTTCTTCGCCCACACGGTGGCACCGGCCTTCGTGGCGATTCTCGTGCCGGCGGTCGTGCTGGCAGCGCTCGCCTCGGCCAGCGGCTGGCTGGCGCTGGCCTTGCTGCCGTTCCTGCTCGCCGTCGGCCTCAGCCCGTTCCTGATGCGCAAACGCGTCGATCGCCTCGGCAGCGAGGCGCGCGAGGCGGCCGGCGAACTCGGCGCCTTCGCCGTCGACTCGGTGCAGGGCCTGGGCGAGATCGTGGCCTTCCAGCAGGAGTCATCACGCGGCGACAAACTGGACCGGCTCTCGCAACGCCACATCTCGCTGCGCCTGCCCTTCTTCAGCGAACTCACGAAGCAGCACGCGGTCCTCGAAATCCTGACCGGGCTGGGCGGGCTCGCCGTCGTCGTGGCGGGCGCGATGCTGTCGCAGCACGGCGCCCTCGATTCCGGCCTGCTGCCGCTTCTCACCATCCTGGCGATGGCGGCCTTCCTGCCGGTCTCGGAGATCGCCCAGATCGGCCGCCAGCTCGCGGACACGCTGGGCGCCACGCGCAGGGTCTATGCACTGGCAAACGACCAGTCGCGCCGCGCGCTCTCGGGCGTCAGCTTCGCCATCCCGGCGGGCAAGACGGTGGCGCTGGTCGGCACCTCGGGCGCCGGCAAGACGACAACGGCGCAGCTTCTGATGCGCTTCTGGGATCCTGATTCAGGCCGTATCACGCTGAACGGCGCCGATCTCCGAGACTACCGGCTCGACGATCTGCGTCGCCTGATCGCTCTGGTGGCCCAGGACACCTACCTGTTCAACGACACGCTGCGGGCCAACATCCTGATTGCCCGGCCCGAGGCCACGGAAGCCGAACTGCTGGCGGCCGTCCGGCACGCCTCGCTGTCGGATCTCGTCGCCGCTCTTCCCGAGGGCCTCGAGTCGCCGGTCGGCGAGCGCGGCACCAGCCTCTCCGGTGGCCAGCGCCAGCGCGTCGCCATCGCGCGCGCCTTCCTGAAGGATGCGCCGATCCTGATCCTCGACGAGGCGACGTCGCATCTCGACGCGGTGAACGAGCAGGCCGTCCGCCGTGCTCTCGACCTGCTGCAGGCCGACCGCACCACGATCGTCATCGCCCACCGGCTTTCGACCGTGCGTGATGCCGATCTGATCGTGGTCCTGGACGAAGGCCGCGTTGCCGAGACCGGCACGCACGCATCCCTCCTGGCAAAAGGCGGCCTCTATGCCCGGCTGGTGTCGCGCCAGCTTGCCGCGGTCTATGCCCCGGCCGCACAATGAGGGCATGAACCGCCAGCTCCACCTCAATCTCTTCATTCAGAGCCGTGGCCACCACGAGGCGTCGTGGCGGCATCCGGCATCCTCGCCGCTGCCGCTGACCGACATCGAATATTATCGCGACCTCGCACAGCGCGCCGAAGCCGGGTTGTTCGATTCGATCTTCCTCGCCGATACGCTGGCCCTGATGGATACCGTGGCACACGCCGCCACCAACTGGCTGGAGCCGGTCACGGCGCTGGCTGCACTGGCCGGATCGACACGCCGCATCGGCCTGATCGCCACGGCGTCGACCACCTACAGCGAGCCCTTCAATCTCGCCCGCCAGTTCGGGTCGCTCGATCACATCAGCGGCGGCCGCGTCGGCTGGAACATCGTCACGTCCTGGCTGGCGGCGGCGGCGCGCAACTACGGCGGCACCGGCCAGGTGAGCCACGCCGACCGCTACGCCCGCGGCGAGGAATTCGTCCAGGTGGTGAAGGCCCTGTGGGACAGCTGGGGCGACGATGCCGTGCTCGACGATCGCGCGAGCGGGCAATATGCCCGCGCCGATCGCATCCGCCCGATCAACCACGCCGGCGCGCACTATACCGTAGCCGGCCCGCTCAACATGCCCCGCGGGCCGCAGGGCCGGCCGGTGTTCGTTCAAGCGGGCTCCTCCGACACCGGCCGCCGCTTCGCCGCGCGCCATGCCGAGGCGGTGTTCACCGCCCAGATGGAGAAGGCCACGGCGCAGGAATTCTACGCCGATCTGAAGCGGTTGGTGGCCGCCGAGGGCCGCGCGGCCGATCAGGCGCTGATCCTGCCCGGCCTCAGCCCGGTGATCGCCGCGACCGAGGCGGAAGCGAAAAAGATCGCGCGCGACCTCAACGACCTCACCGACCCCGAGGTCGGCCGCAAGCGACTGAGTGGCCGCTTCGGCGGCCACGACTTCTCGCACCTGCCGCTCGACAGGCCGCTGGCGTCGGAGGACTTCCCGGATCCCGGCACGGTCGAGGCAGCGCGCAGCCGGACCGAGGTGATCGTGGGCCTGGTGCGGCGCGAGAAATTCACCCTGCGGCAGCTCCTTGCCTACCTCGCCGGGGCGCGTGGCCACTACACCACCGCGGGCACGCCGGAGCAGATCGCCGACCTGATCGAGGACTGGTTCAACGACGGCGCGGCCGACGGGTTCAACCTGATGCCGCCGGTGCTGCCGTCGATGCTCGACGTCTTCGTGGCCGAGGTAATCCCGCTCCTGCAGAAGCGCGGCCTGTTCCGCACGGCTTACGAGGGTAGTACGCTGCGCGAGCATTTCGGGCTTGCCCGTCCTGCGGCCCGCCTCTGACGTTCCGGACAATCAGGAGGACCTCGTGTTCAGTCACGTCACCATCGGCAGCAACAACCTCGACGCCGCCAAGCCGTTCTACGACGCGCTCCTGGCTCCGCTCGGCCTTGTCCGTCGCATGGATTATCCCAACGCCTGCGGCTACGGCCCGACCGGCGGACGGCCGCAGCTCTGGATCCTGAACCCGCTCGACAAGAATACCGCCACGGTGGGCAACGGCATCACTATCGGCCTCGAGGCTGCCGACCGTCCGGCCGTCGACGCGGCCTATAAATCAGCCCTCGCCGCCGGCGGGCGGGACGAAGGTGCGCCGGGCATCCGGGCGCACTACCATCCCAACTATTATGGCTCCTACCTGCGCGATCCCGACGGCAACAAGATCTGCGTCGTCTGCCATCGCCGGGCCTAGAACCGGGACGGGTTTAGCCATCCGCTGCATTGTCCTGTACCAATCGTCGCGATGACCTACGTCCTCGATCGCCGCTCCTTGCTCACCGCGGGCGCCGCCTTGGCGATGCCCGCAAGCACTCGCGCGCAGGCGACGATCCCCTACGGGACGATCCGGATATTCATCGGCTATCCATCGAGCGGCGGCTCGGACTCGCTGGTGCATGTCATCGCGGGCGCCTTGCAACAGCAGATCGGCCGGCCTGTTTCCGTCGACTTCAAGCCGGGGCCCTCCGGCGCCGGCGCCGGCGAGCAGCTCAAGAAGGCGGCGCCGAACGGCAGTACGCTTGCCTTCATGCCGAGCGCCACCATGGTCGGCAAGCTCGTCCGGCCCGATTTCCCCTTCGACCCGCAGGCGGATCTCCAGCCGCTGACGCTCGCCGGCACCTACGCGACGGCGTTCGCCGTCTCGCCCAAGATCGGTGCCGCGACATTCGCCGAATATGTCGAGTGGCTGAAGGCCGGCGATCCGCAGCGCGCCCGCTTCGGCACCACGACGCCCGATTCCTTCACCCAGTATTTCGGCACCATGGTGGGGCGCGAGATCGGCGTTCCACTCGAGGCCGTGCCCTATCGCGGCGCCAGGCCGCTGGTGGCCGACCTCGAGCAGGGCCGCATTCCCGCAGGTACCGGTGGCATCACGTCCCTGCTCGCCCCCCAACGCGGCGGCCGGCTCAACGTGCTGATGATCTCCGCCGCCAAGCGCCTCAAGGTGGCGCCGAAAGTGCCGACGGCGACCGAGCTGGGCTTTCCCAAGCTTGAGCAGACCAACTGGTATGCGTTTTTCGCGCCACCCGGCATGCCGGCGGAACTGGTCGCGGCCTGGAATACCGAGCTCAGGAACGCTCTCCAGTCGAGGGAAGTCTCGGAACAGCTTGGGCAATTGGGCTTCGAGGTCGAGACCTCCGCGCCAAACGAACTGGCGGACCGGCTGGCCTCGGACCTGCGGAACTGGAAGCAGCTCCTTGACACTCTTGGCCTCAAGACGGTCAATTGACATCGGCAGCAAGGAGAATCGCATGCAGCCCTTCAAGGTGTTCTGGCAGCCGGGTTGAACCAGCTGCCTGAGACTCAAAGAGTTTCTATCGGTCCGTGGGATCGACTTCGTTTCCGTCAATGTTCTTGAAGATCCGGCCGGCCTCGCCGAGCTGCAGAAGCTCGGCGTCCGTTCGGTGCCGGTGCTGTCGCGCGGCGACAAATTCACGTTCGGCCAGAGCACCAAGCAGATCGTGGACTTCCTCGGCCTCGACGAGAAGTCGGGGCCTGAGCTTGCGCCGTCCGAACTCTACGCCCGCCTCGACAAGTTCATGACCGCGGCACTCGAGCTGCTGCCGCTGATGCCGGCGGACCGTCTCGACACCCATGTGCCCGGCCGGCCGCGCAGCTATCGCTCGCTGGGGTTCCACCTGTTCCGCGTGGTCGATGCCTTCCTCGACGCGAACGCGGGCATCACGCTCGTCCAGGCGATGTTCCGCGAGGAACCTGCGGTCGACGCCGGAACCGCGGCCCTTGTGGCTTACGGCGCCAAGGTGCGCCAGCGCTTCCGCGACTGGTGGACATCGGGCGATACCGCGGGCGCGGCCATGCTCGACACCTACTATGGGCCGCAGAGCCGTCACGAGCTGATGGAGCGGACGACCTGGCATTCCGGCCAGCATGTGAGGCAGTACATGATGCTGCTCGAGCGCGAGGGCCAGAGCCACAGCCGCCCCCTCGTAGAGGCCGACTTCGCCGGCCTGCCGATGCCGCAGAACGTCTGGGACGGCTAGGTTCCTCTGTGCGGGACCGGCGGTTTGCCGCGAGGTCGGCAGACGACCTAGGCTCCGCACAATGTCTACCTACGCCAACACCGTGCCTGTCATGGAGCGGCACCGCTTCGATGAGGCCTCGCTCGGCCGGTACCTCAAGAGCCAACTCGATGGATATCGGGGAGGCCTGGAGGTCCGGCAATTCGATTCAGGTCATTCCAACCCGACCTTCTTCGTCTCGGCCGAGATGGCGGGCGGCAGGCGCCGCGACTTCGTGCTGCGCAAGAAGCCGCCGGGCAAACTCGTGGCCTCGGCGCATCAGGTCGACCGGGAATTCCGTGTCATCTCGGCGCTGGCGAAGACCGATGTCCCCGTAGCGCCGGCGCATCTTCTCTGTGCCGACGACTCCGTGATCGGCCAGATGTTCTATCTCATGGACGCCGTCCAAGGCCGTATCCTGGTCAACCCGGCGATGCCCGACCAGACGCCGGCCGAGCGCACCGCGATCTTCGATTCGATGAACGACGTGCTGGCGCGGCTGCACAAGGTCGACTTCCAAAAGGTCGGGCTGGGCGACTACGGCCGTACCGGCCAGTACGTCGCCCGCCAGGTATCGCGCTGGAGCCGGCAGTATGCCGAGCTCAAGACCGAGGACATCCCGGCGATGGACCGGCTCTCGGCCTGGTTGCCGGAAAACATCCCGGACGACGGCGATCCCACCACCATCGTCCATGGCGACTATCGCCTCGGCAATCTCGTCGTCCATCCGACCGAGCCGCGCATCGTGGCGGTGCTCGACTGGGAACTCTCCACGCTCGGTCATCCGCTCTGCGACATCGCCTACAATTGCCTGGGCTATCACCTTCCCGAGCCGCCGCACGGCTACGCCACCGTCGACCTGCGGAAACTCGGCCTGCCGACCGAGAACGACTATGTCGCGGCCTACTGCCGCCGCGTCGGCCGCCCGTCGATTGCCAACTGGAACTTCTATCTCGCCTTCTCGCTGTTTCGCCTGGCCGCCATCGCCCAGGGCGTCTATCGCCGCGGCCTCGACGGCAACGCGGCCAACCCAGACTCGATCAAGATGAGCAGATCGGCCCGCGAACGCGCCGAACTCGCCTGGAGCCTCGTGAGTTAATGGAGGAGACAAGAAAATGACCAAGACGATCACCCGCCGCACGTCTTTCGCACTGGCCGGCGCGGCTCTGGCCAGTCCTGCCGCGACAGCGGCACGAGCCCAGCAGACCGGCCTGCCCGACAAGGCGCTGAAAATCCTGGTCGGCTTCCCGGCCGGCGGCGGCACGGACGTGATGGCGCGCTTCCTCGCCGAGCCGCTGAAGCAGCGCACCGGGCGGAACGTGCTGATCGACAACAAGAGCGGCGCCTCGGGCACCATTGCGGTGGAGGCGCTCAAGAATTCGGCGCCCGACGGCACCACCATCGCCTACGTGCCCTCCGCCACCATCGTGCAGAAGCTCACCATGGCGTCAGTGCCGTTCGATCCGATGACCGACATCACGCCAATCACGCTGGCCGGCACGGTACAGACGGCGTTCTGCGTGTCGCCCACCATCGGCGTCAATACGCTGCCGGAATACATCGCCTGGCTTAAGCGGAACCCGACGCGGCACAGCTTCGGCACGACCGCGCTGGGTTCCTTTACCCATTTCTTCGGCGTCATGGCCGGCCGCGAGTTCGGCATCCCGCTCGAGCCGGTGCCCTACCGCGGCGCGGCACCGCTGGTCGCCGACCTGCAGGGCGGCCACATCGCGGCGGGCTGCGGCGGCATCACCGATTTCCTGGAACATCACCGCGCCGGCAAGGTGAAGGTGATCTTCACGTCGGGCCTGAAGCCCACGACCTCGGCACCCGAAATCCCGACCGCCACCCAGCTCGGGTACCCGAAACTCAACATCCTGGGCTGGTATGTCTTCTTCGCGCCGGCCAGGACTCCGCCGGCGCTGATCGACGCCTGGGGTAACGAACTGCGCACCGTGCTGAAGATGCCCGAAGTCGATAAAAAGCTCACCGACCTCGGCCTCGACGTCGAAACCTCGACGCCGGCCGAGTTCACCCAGCGCATGACCACCGACCTCGCGCGCTGGAAGACGATCATCGACGAGATCGGCTACAAGCCGGCGCAGTAGTCAGTGCCGCCGACCCTTCGAGACGCGGCCTGCGGCCGCTTCTCGGGGTGAGGTGTTCTATGGAGAGCCACCTGACCTTATCCTGAGCAGGCCGCGCAGCGGCCCCGGTGCATTCACATCCGCCCTACTCGAAGGATAGGTCTCAACAAGGACGACAGACCATGCCGATGCTGAAGCGAGCCGACGCCGAGATCCACTACGAAGTCCACGGCAACGGCTTTCCCCTCCTGCTTTACGCCCCCGGCGGCCTGCGCTCGAACATCGAGTTCTGGGGGCCGGGCCCCGATGGGGTGCCGCGCAGCTGGATGGACCCGCGCACGGCACTGGCCGACCGCTTCACCGTGATCTCGATGGACCAGCGCAATGCCGGCAAGTCGGTGGCCGACGTAAAGCCCGATCACGGCTGGCACACTTTCGCCGCCGATCACCTGGCCCTAATGGACCATCTCGGCTTCGGCAAGTTCCACGTCATGGGCGGCTGCATCGGCGGCAGTTACTGTTTCGAGGCGATCGAGCAGGCGACGGACCGCGTCGCGGCGGCTGTGCTGCAGAACCCGATCGGCCTTCACGAAAACCGCGACACCTGGGACGCCGCGGTGAAAGGCTATGGTGAGACCGTGCGGGCACGCGATCCCGGGGTCCCGCAGTCGGCCATCGACAGCTTCGGCCACAACATGTTCGGCGGCGATTTCGTCTTCTCCGTCAGTCGCGACTTCGTGAAGGCCTGCAGGACGCCGCTGTTCCTCCAGCCTGGCAACGACAAGCCACATCCCGGCCCGACCAGCGACGAGATCGCCGCCCTCGCGCCCGATATCGTGATCCAGAAGGACTGGCGCGGGCCCGAGTTCCTGGCCCAGTCGATCAGGCAAGTCGGGGCCTTCCTGGAGAAGCACACGCCGACGTAAGACTTTTTTGCCGGGCATCCGCCCCGGCGACGATCCGCGCTATAACGCCGTCTTCATGTTCTCGCGCACCCACTTGCGGGCCTCGCGCAGGCTGGTGAAGACCTTCACCGGCCGCTCGTCGGCCGTGAGATCGGCGAATTTCTGGGCCTGATCGCCGCGCTTGGGATCGACGACGAAGGCCAACGGGCCACGGGATCCGGCCTGGGGATCGGCGCGCATGAAGGCGGCAACGGCCGCCATCCGGTTCTCGTCGATGGCCGAGGTGCCCGCCGTCGTGTCGATGATCTTGCCGTAGTGCTGCCGGCCCGACTTCAGGAACTCGCGCGCCAGCCCGGCGATATCGTCGGGTGTGACGTCGCCCAGGACGACGGCCATCACGAGACGGTCGAGGTCGGAGATGTCGAGATGGATCGGCATGCACTCACAATCGATCGGTTAGCCTACATAGCGCATGTTGGGGCCTTGCCGTCGACAATTTGCATCTTTTGCGAACGCCCCTCCCGTGCTCGCAGTTTTGCCTTGGATGCCGGCACGATGCCAGCACGCCCGCCCTGCCGTATACTAAATAGGCCTATTGATAGTTATTATACGTTCCTATATATCCTGCCAATGCCGGCGATTTCCGGCGGAAAGGAAACTGGAACCATGTCCGTACAACCCTGGCACCACGGTACCCCCGAGCAGGATCCGGCCGAACTGGCCGCGGAATCGGCGCGCCGCCGCGCCGAGAAGGCGCTCGAGGACTGGGCGCGCAAGCCCATGACCTACAATCCCATCAACAATCCGCCGGGCGGGGCGGCAGCCCCCGAGGCCGGCGACGACATCGCGCTGCAGGCCAACACGATCGACGTCCAGCCGGTGTTCTATCGCGGCAAGCAGGTCGGCGAGCGGCGGCGGGTCAACACGCGGCTGTTGATCCACGTCCAGAACCGGCTCGACTGCGATCGCCGCCGCGCCGAGGACCGCGCCGAGCGTCGCGAACTGCTCATGCTCAAGGCAGAACTGACCGATCGGAGTCTGGGAATTCGACAGTTGGAGACTCCCGCCGCGACACACGGCGCGCGGGAAATGTGCAACGAAGACCTGGGCTTGGCGGCCGCGGCGTCGGCGAAGACCTGGCAGCCCAGCACGATGTCGGCATCGTCGGTGTTCTCGGTGAAATGGTGCGAGATGCCGCCGATCGAGGGCACGAACAGCATGGCGGCGGGGATCTTGAGACCGATCACCTGCGCATCGTGGCCGGCGCCGGATGGCATGCGAACATGCTTGTCCGGCGCGTGTGCGGTGGCCGACTCCTCGATCGCCTCGAGGAAGCGCTCGTCCATCACCAGCGGCTGGGTGCGCGAGAGGTTCAGGCACTCGACGGTGCAGGGGCCCTTCTTCTGGTGGTCGGCCACGATCTCCATCAGCCTGGCCTCGAAGGCCTGCAGGATCCTGGTATCGGCATCGCGGAACTGCAGGATCATCTCGGCCTTGCCGGGAACGATCGCGGGCGCGCCGGGTTCGATCGACATCTTGCCGACGGTCCAGACGCTGCGCGGGCCGGCGACCGCGGGAAACTTGTCCATCACGTCGTTGTAGAGCCGCATCATCGCCACGCCGGCGTCCTTGCGGATCGGCATCGGCGTCGTGCCGGCATGGTTCTGGATGCCGCCAAAGGTCAGGCGGAACGCCATGATGCCGACGATTGCCGTGACGATGCCGATGCGCTTGTCGCCCGCTTCCAGCAGGCCACCCTGCTCGATGTGCGCCTCGAGGTAGCCCCGGTACCTTCCCTCTTCCAGATGCTCGCGCGGCACGCCCGCGAGCCCCGCCGCCTTCAGCGCCTCGCGCATCGGCGTGCCCTCGTCGCGGTGCTTGGCCTTGTCGATGTCGGCCTCCGACAGCATGCCGACGAACGAGCGGCTGCCGGTCATCTGGCCCCAATGGCCCTCCTCGTCGGCCCACGAGGCGACATCGACGGCGAGATGCGCCGTCTCGGGATCCTCGGCCAGCGCGCGGGCCACCTCGAGGCCGTAGATCACGCCCATCACGCCGTCGAGCCAGCCGCCGCGCGGCTGCGTGTCGGAATGCGAGCCGATCAGGATTCGCGGGCCGGTCTTGGGACTCTTGCCGATCACCGTGCCGATGCCGTCGATCACCGGCTCAAGTCCGGCCTCCTTCATGCGGGCCGCGAGCCAGTGCCGGCTCTCGACGTCCTGCGGCGACAGGTGCGGGCGATGGACGCCGGTCTGGTAGCGGCCGAAATCGGCAATGCGCCGCAGATCGCCGAGCAGGCGTTCACCGTTGATCTTGGGCATGACGTGACCTCAGTCGAGATGCGCCGCGACCCAGGCGGCGGTGGAGAGCAGGCGGTCGTCGGTATGGCGCAGGCCGACCAGTTGCACGCCGAGCGGCAGGCCCTTCGAGCCCGCGCCGGCCGGCAGCGTGACGCAGGGCGTGTGGGCCAGCGTCCAGATCGAATTGAAGACGGGATCGCCCGTGAAGGCAATGCCTTCGGGCGCCTCGCCCGGCGCGCTCGCCGTCAGCAGCACGTCGACCTTGTCGAACAGCGACTCGACATGGGCGCGAAACGCGACGGCCTTGCGTTGCGCGGCCACATAGCGTGCGAAGGAAACGGCAAGGCCGCGCTTCATCGGCCCGTCCTTGATCTCGTCGCTCATCTTGTCGGGGTTGCGCAGCCGCTCGTCGGCGTAGTTGCGCACGCTCTCCCAGCCGGTGACGGCGGCGTGATCGTCGATGATGTCGTCGTAGGCCGGGGCGAAGGCCACGTCGACGATGCTGGCACCCCTGGACGACAGTACCGTTGCGGTGCGCTCCAGCAACGCCACGGTGTCGGGCAGGGCCTTGTCCCAAACCGGCGAGCGGCAGAAGCCGATGCGCGGCGGGCTCGTCTTGCGGTCGACCGGTACCGGTGGAAGCTTGAGCACGGCGGCGCGAAACAGCGCGATGTCGTCCAGCGTGCGCGCCATCAGGCCCAGCGTGTCGACCGAGTGGCACTGCATCTTGATGCCGACGCGGTTGAAGTCGCCGTAGGTGGGCTTGTAGCCGATCACGCCGCAATAGGCGGCAGGCCGGATCACCGAGCCGCCGGTCTGCGTGCCGAAGGCGAGAGGGACATGGCCATCGGCCACCGCCGCGGCCGAACCGGACGATGAGCCGCCCGGCGTGTGGGCGGCGTTGTGCGGGTTGGTGGTCGCGCCGGGATGGCGGTTGGCGAATTCGGTGGTGACCGTCTTGCCCAGGATCACGGCATTGGCCGTCCGGCAGAGCGCCACGCAGGCGGCATCGCCGAACGGCACCTTGCCTTCGAAGATCGGCGAGTTGTGACCGGTCGGCATATCGTGCGTGTCGATGATGTCCTTTATGCCAACGGGGATGCCGTGCAGGAGGCCGCCCTTCGCCGCATCCGCCGCCTTGGCCTGTGCGATCGCCAGCGCGGGATCGAGAAAGGCCCAGGCCTTCACCGCGGGCTCGCGCTCGGCGATACGATCGAGACAGTCGCGCACCAGCCTCTCGGACGTGAGCGTGCCCGCCTCGATGGCGGCGATCGCTTCGGTCGCGCTGAGGGGCTTCATGCCAAAGCTCCCTTCACCCAGGCGGCGATATCGAGCAGGCGGGCATCCTCGTGCTGACGCCCGACCAGTTGAATGCCGACCGGCAGGCCGGTCGGTCCCTTGGCGAACGGCAGGGTCACGCAGGGCATCCAGAGATAGGTCCAAAGCAGATTGAACGTCGCATCGCCGGTCCGCTCCAGTCCGGGCGGCGCCTCGCCCTTCGCGGGTGCCGTCAGGATGACGTCGATGTCGCCGAAGAGCGCATCGACGGCGGCGCGTCCCGTGTCGCCCAGCCTGCGGGCCGCGGCCCAGGTCGCGTAGTCGATCGCGGCGCCGGCGGCGAGCTTGTCCTGCTTGAGCGTGTCGCTCAGCAGGTGCGGAAAGCGCCGCGCCTCGTCGGCATGGGCGCGCGGACCGTCGAAGGCCGACAGGGTCTTCTGGCCCTCTGTCATGTCGCGCACCGGCGCCGGCAGCTCGATCTCCTTCACCTGCGCACCCGCCTTGGCGAGGGCGGCGGCCGCATCGTTCACGGCCTTGGTGCCCTCGGGCGAAAGTTCGTCGCGGTGATGGGTGAAGCAGACCGCGACGCGCGGCGGCGACGCGGGCCGCGCGACCGGGGTGTAGGGGATCGCCATCAGGGCGGCGCGGAACAGCGCGATGTCCTCGATGCTGCGGGCATAGGCGCCGATCGTGTCGAGCCACTCGGTGTTGGCCTTCATGCCGGCCGTCGGGAAATGGCCGTAGCTGGGCTTGTAGCCGACGATGCCGCAGAAGGCCGCGGGGCGGATCACCGAGCCGCCCGTCTGCGTTCCCGTGGCAAGGACGATCTGGAAGTCGGCCACGCCCGCGGCCGAGCCGGACGATGAACCGCCGGGCGTATGGGCCGGGTTGTGCGGGTTCTTGGTGGGGCCGGCGATGCGACGTTCAATCTGCTTTGGACCTATCTCTGGATGCCCTGCGTGACCCTGCCGTTCGCCAAGGGACC
>RGPT01000064.1 GCA_010032545.1 Alphaproteobacteria bacterium | reverse complement strand
GGCACCGGCTACCTTGTGCACCAGCACCGTGCCCGCAATGCCGCGCCGCCGGGCCGGCTCTACCGTGTCGCGCAGGGCAACATCGTCGGCTACCACCACGGCTTCCACCGCGATGCCCTCGGCCCGCGCCATTTCGGCTGCGAGTCCGAAGTTCAACCGGTCGCCGGTATAGTTCTTCACCACCAGCAGGGCGCCGGCCGGGCCAGAGGCGGCGCGGATGGCGGCCAGCACCGCGTCGGTGGAAGGCGAGGTGAAGACATCGCCCGCAACGGCTGCGTGCAGCATGCCGGCGCCGACATAGCCCGCGTGCGCCGGCTCGTGTCCGCTGCCACCGCCGGAGATGATGGCCACCTGGGCCGATCCGGGTGGTCCCGGATCGGCGCGCAGCACCACGTTCTCGCCCTCGAGCAGCGTCTGGGCGGCGTTCAGCGCAACCTGTCCTTCGAGCATTTCCCGAACGATCGAGCGGGGGTCGTTGACCAGCTTCTTCACGGGACGGCCTTATCCGCCGGCGTCAGCTCTTCGGCGGATTCTGCTCTTCCAGCCGATCGGTTGCCGGCGGCGGCGTGGGCGAGAGTTCGGCGATCCCGGCCCGCAGTTCGGGCGTCATCTTCACCTTCACGGCGGCGAGCGAATCCTTCAGCTGGTCGAGGTTGCGTGCGCCGATGATCGGCGCGGTGACTGCCGGATGTGAGCCGACCCAGGCGATCGCCGTGCTGACCGGATGCAGACCCTGCTGCTTGCAGAAGGCGACGAAGTTCTCCGCGACCTCGAAGGTCCAGGCCTCGCCGTAGCGGGCCTCGTACATCTTGTTGGTCTTCAAGCGCCCGGTCGCCTGGCCGAGATACTTGCCGGAAAGAAGCCCCGCGGCACCCGGACTGTAGGGGATGACGCCGATGCCGTTGGCCTGGGCCATCGGCAGAATCTCGACCTCCGCCTGGCGCTTCACCAGGTTGTACATCGGCTGTACGACTTGAAGTCGCGCCCAGTTGTTGCGTTCCTGGATGTCGACCGCGCGCTGGGTCTGCCACGCCGACCAGTTGCTGACGGCGGGGTATAGCACCTTGCCCGAGCGCACCACGTCTTCCAGCCCGCGCATCATTTCCTCGATCGGCGTCAGCGCGTCGAACTTGTGCAGGAACAGTACATCAATACGGTCGGTCTGCAGGCGTTTTAGGCTCCGCTCAACCGCGCGCACCACATGGCGGCGAGAACTGCCGCGGGCGTTGATGTCGTCGCTCTGCGGGCTGAAGCACTTGGTGGTGAGGACGAGGTTGTCGCGGTCCTGCTTCGCCAGTCGGCCGAGAATCTCCTCCGACTTGCCTTTGTTGTACTCATCGGCGCAGTCGAAGAAGTTGACGCCCGCGTCGCGGACAGCCTTGTACATCGCCGCCGACGTCGCTTCGTCGGCGTCGCCGCCGAACGACATGGTGCCGAAGCAAAGCTCGGAGACGGACACGCCGGTTCGGCCGAGGAGTTTGGTCTTCATCGGCCGAGACTAGCACGCCGGAACGGCGCGGAAAGGGGACGCTGCTAGTCCGCCGCCTTCAGTTCCGGCTCCAGCACGTCCAGCACCTTGGGCGGTGACATGGGCAGGCTGTAGAAGCGCAGGCCGAGCGCATTGTGAAGCGCGTTCGCCACCGCCGCCATCACCGGCACCAACGGCACTTCGCCGACGCCGCGCACGCCCTGCGGGTGCTTCGGATTGGGAATCTCGATCATGACGGTATCGAGGAACGGAAGGTCCGAAGTGACCGGCATGCGATAGTCGAGAAAGCCGGCATTATCGAGCTTGCCGTGCTTGTTGTAGATGTACTCCTCGCTCAACGCCCAGCCGATGCCCTGGGCGACGCCGCCCTGGATCTGGCCCTCGACATAGTCGGGATGGATCGCCCGGCCGACGTCCTGGAAGGCGGTGTAGCGTGTCACCCAGACGCGGCCGGTGTCGCGGTCGACCTCGACGTCGCAGATGTGTGTGCCGAAGCCGCCCTCGGCGCCGGTGGTATTGATCGAGGAGCCGGCGCCGATCGGCCCACCGGTCTCGGTTGCCCGGGCGGCAAGCTGGGCCAGCGAAAGCGGGTCGAACTTGCCGGCGTTGTCGCCGGCGGGCTTCGCCTCGCCGTTGTCCCAGGTGACGGCCTCGGGATCGATCTTCCAGATCAGGCCGGCGCGCCGGCGCAGGTCGGTGATGACCTTCTCGGCGGCTTGTGTGACCACCATGGCGGAAGCGAAGGTGACACGGCTGCCGCCGGTCAGATTCGAAAAGCCGATGCTGCTGGTGTCGCCGATCAGCACCTGTACCTTGGCGTGATCGATGCCGAGCAACTCGGCCGCGATGTTGGCGGTGGAGGCGCGGGAGCCACCCACGTCGGGATGGCCGGTCATGACCACCACCGACCCGTCTTCGTTGATGCGCATCTCAGCGCTCGATTCGCCGCCGGCATTGAACCAGTAGCCCGAGGCCACGCCACGGCCCTGATTGGGCTTGAGTGGCGCTTTGTAGTGCGGATGGGCAAGCGCCTGCTTCAGCGTCTCCTGGTAGCCCATGATCGGATAGACCGGGCCGTGCACCGCCTTGGTGCCTTGTTTGGCCGAGT
Source organism: Alphaproteobacteria bacterium (assembly GCA_010032545.1). Classification (GTDB taxonomy): domain Bacteria; phylum Pseudomonadota; class Alphaproteobacteria; order Reyranellales; family Reyranellaceae; genus Reyranella. The sequence goes on along the minus strand of RGPT01000064.1, from coordinate 15,642 downwards.
TCTTCAGCCTGAGTTCGAGCGGATCCATCTTGAGCTTCTCGGCCAGCTCATCCAGCACGCACTCGACCGCATAGGCGCCGATCGGCGCGCCGGGCGCGCGGTAGGCCGCGACCTTGGAGCGGTTGGAGACGACGTCGTAGCCCAGCGTGTAGGCATTCGGAATATCGTACGGACCGAAGGCGCAACCGGCGGCGCCGCGGATCGGCGAGCCGGGGAAGGCGCCGGCCTGCAGCCAGTAAGTGCCCTGACCGGCCACGATCGTGCCGTCCTTCTTGGCGCCAATCTTGACCTTGCTGATCGACCCCGAGGTCGGACCCGAGGCGCGCATCACCTCCTCGCGGCTCATCACCATCTTCACGGGCAGGCCCGACTTTTTTGCGAGAACCAGTGCCACTGGCTCGAGGTAGATGATGGTCTTGCCGCCGAAGCCACCGCCGATCTCGGCCGGAATAGCGCGGATGTCGCTTTGCTGGACGCCGGTCAGCAGGGCCGACATGGCCCGGACCATGAACTGGCCCTGGCTGGAACTCCAGATCGTGGCCTTGCCGTCGGTGACGCTTACCAGGCAGGCATGCGGTTCGATGTAACCCTGGTGCACGGCCTCGGTCTTGAAGCTGCGCTCGACGATCACGTCGGCTTCCTTGAAGCCCGCCTCGACATCCCCCTTCTTGTGCTCGAGCGTGCCCGCGATGTTTGAGGGTTTGCCCTCGAACCTGACGTGGTCGTGCAGCGGGGTGGCGCCGGGCTTCATCGCCTCCTCAACGTCGATCGCCCAAGGCAGAACCTCGTAGTCGACCTTGATCAGCTTGCAGGCCTCCTCGGCTATCCGCTGCGTGGTGGCGGCGACGGCGGCCACCGGATGGCCATGGAACAACGCCTTGTCGCGCGCCATCACGTTGCGGCACATCCAGCGCATGTCCTGGATGCCCAGCATCACCGGTCCCTTGTCGATCGGGAAATCGACGATGTCCTTGGACGTCACGACCGCCTTCACGCCCGGCAGCTTCTCTGCCTTCGAGGTGTCGATCGACTTGATGCGCGCATGCGGGTGAGGGCTGCGCAGCACCTTGCCCCAGATCATGCCGGGCATGGTGGTGTCGGCGGCGTAGGACGCGCGCCCCGTCACCTTGTCGGCGCCATCCGGCCGGGGGGTACGCTTGCCGATCCAGTTGTTGGTTGGCTTTTCGGTCGCGGTCATGGTGGGTCGTCCTGTTCGTTCCGGGAATGAGGCGTTACCTTGCGATCAGAACGGGTTGGGACCGCAAGATCAAGCGGGATATGCCACAATCTGCCGGTTGTGACTCTGGAGGGATCGCCATGCAACAAGTCGCCACCGGCTTCGGCCTGATCGAAGGGCCTGTCTGGGACCCGGCCCGCGGTCTTTACTTCAGTGACGTCATCAACGGCGGCGTCCACCTGCTGGATCGCGCCGGGGCCGTGTCGCTGGTCTTGCCGAAGCGGCGCGGCATTGGCGGCATGGCGCTGCACGAAAAGGGTGGGTTGGTGGTGGGCGGCCGTGACATCGCCTGCGTGTCGTTGAAAGACGGCTCCACACGCACCCTGTTGTCGCTCGACGCGATTCCGGGGGCGACCGGCTTCAACGACCTCACGACCGATCGCGCCGGCCGCGTCTATGTCGGCTCGCTTGCCTACAAAGTGTTCGGCGGCGAGGCGCCCAGGCCTGGCTATCTGCATGTCATCGATCTTGATGGCACGATGCGCAATCTGTCGGACGGCGTGCTGCTTACGAATGGCCTCGGCTTCTCGCCCGATGGCAAGCACCTCTATCACAGTGATGCCCGCGCGCCGCTGGTGCGGGTCTATGACGTCAAGGACGATGGCTCGGTCGGACCATGGCGCAAGTTCGCCTCGCTCGGCGACGATCGCGTCCCCGACGGCCTGAAGGTGGCGAGCGACGGCTCCGTCTGGGTGGCCGACGCGCATGGCGGCCGCGTCGCCGTGTTCAATGCCGATGGCACGCACCTGCGTGATATCGTAGTGCCGCTGCCGATGGTCACCAGCCTCTGCTTCGCCGGAGACGACCTCCGCGACCTCTACATCGTCACCGGCTCGCGTGGCGGGCCGCATGACAATTGCGGCAGCATCTTCCGCACGCGGGTCGAGGTCGCAGGGCTGGCGCTGCCGCCGGCACGACTACGGCTCTGAGGCGGCGGACGGTCTCAACGCCCCAGCACTTCCGCCGTATGCTCGCCGAGATTGGGCGAGGGGCGGGCGGAGCGCGGGCGGACGCGGTCAAAGGTGATGGGTAGGCCCACGACCTTGGGCCCGTCCGCTTCGCCGGGGCGCGAAGGCAGCTGCTGCACCAGCTTGGAGGCCGCGAATTGCTCGCTGGTCGCCACCTCGGCAATGTCGTTCACCGGCGCGCAGGGCACGCCCGCCTTGTCCATGGCCGCCAGCCAATGCGCGCGCGGCTGCTGCTTCAGGATCGCCGCGATCGCCGGCAGCAGCTCGGTTTTGTTGGCTACGCGCGCAGCACTCTTGGTAAAGCGCGGATCGGTGGCCCAGTCGGGTCGTCCCAGGACCGCAGCGCAACGTGCCCACAGCCGGTCGTTGCCGGGCGCGAGGCAGAGCGGATGGTCGGCGGTGTCGAAGGTCTGGTAGGGCACGATCACCGGGCTGCCGGTGCCGTGACGCTTCGAGACGGCGCCGCTGGCGAGGTAGTTGTTGACCGAGCCCTCGACCCAATGCACCGCCGAGTCGAACAGCGAGGTGTCGACCAGGCAGCCTTTGCCTGTCTTGTCGCGCATCCTGAGCGCGGCCAGCGCGCCGATTGTGCAGAACATGCCGGTCGCCTTGTCGTTGATCGAGGCGCCGCAGAACGTCGGCGGATCCTCCGGCCGGCCGGTGACGCTCATCATGCCGCCGTAGGCCTGCAGCAGCGGGTCGAAGCCCGGCTTCATCCGGAGCGGCCCCTCGTAGCCGAAGGCCCAGATCGAGCAGTAGATCAGGCGTGGATGGCGCGCGAGCATCGCCTCGGGACCGATGCCGATCTCGTCGACCACGCCGGGCCGCAGGTTCTGGATCAGGATATCGGCGCTCTCGCAGAGTTTGTTCAGCGCCGCGATGTCTTCCGGCAGCTTCAGGTCGAGCACGACCGAGCGCTTGTTGCGGTTCTGGCTGTGGAAATAAAGCGAAGTCACGCCGTCGGCGGCGAAGGGAGGGCCCCAGATGCGGGCATCGTCGCCGCCGTCGGGCTTTTCGATCTTGATCACGTCGGCGCCCATGTCCGCCAGTAGCACGCCGGCAAGTGGACCTGCCAACGCCTGTCCCACCTCGATCACGCGAATTCCCTCAAGTGGTAATGTCACGATGCCTCTCTCTCCGACGCTGTGTCTTCTGGTGTTGGTAATGAGGCGACGGGCTTCCGTAAAGATGATGTTCGTCGCTTCGCGATCCGGAAGACCATCAACGGGACCCGATCTGAGGGGCCGTCGTGAGCTATGGTGTCGTCCGAGAGCGCACGGAGGAGGCTGAGAGCCGGTAGGTGTTGCGAGGAGCGCCGATCAACGACGTCGGCTGGGGCGGCACGACATCTAGGGAGGATAGAAGGTAGAGCCGTAGTCGAACGTGAGCTCTTCGCCTTTTCGGATGCCTTCGATGCCCGCCACGATCCATATCCTGTTGTCGTCCCGGAGCACGAAGCAGTTCGGCCGTTTGCGGGCGTGGTTCGCGTAGCGCGCTGCGTTGCCCATCACCGCGCCGTCGATGTTCTTGTCGTCGTGTAGTTCAAAGATGCAGTCGGCGCCGCGTGCAGCGCGCTCTTCGGCGACGGCGTCCGAGATCAATTCGCCTTTGTATTCTATGATCTTGACGCCCCAGGGGATTTCCTGCGCAGCGAATAGCCCCTTGCCGTGCAGCGACGACTTCTTGACCAGCAGTTTCATGTACTCGGACGCGTACCAAGAATTGAGAGTTCACCAACATCGTGAATTCCCGTTTGAGAAGCAAGAGGACCGGCGCAGGCATCAGCGGCGAGGGCTTCAGCGCGCCATGCCCGTCGCCCCGTCTGGAACGTCGTAGAAGGCGAGCGTCATCGCCACGCTGGTGTAATGGCCCATCAGGGTGATGACATCGGTGATGCCGACGTGCCCGAGCGCCTTGACGGCGCGCTCGTGGAGGCCGCGCGACACCCACCGGGCATTGGAGAGCACGATCGCCATCTCGTAGACGACCTGTTCGCGCTCGTCGTCGAAGGCGGTCGGCAGTCCGCTCAGGATCGCCTCGACCTTGGCGGCCGGCAGCCCGGCCTGCTTGGCGATCCGTTCGTGGGCCGCCGTCGGGTATCCCGAACGCCAATGGCTGGTGATGACGCAGACGGCGATCTCGCGTTCGCGTTCGCTCAGGGAATACTGGCCGGGCTGGAAATGCGCGCCGAACGGGCCGGCCACCTTCGCGAGCTTCGGATTGTGCACCCAGATCTTGGTCGGACCCGGAAGGCGGCCCCGCGACTCCATCATGGCGTCGTAGCCCTGCTTCTGTTCCGGATTCATCTTGTCGTAGGGGACTTCGGCGTAGCGGCCGAAGGTGGGAGTCTCGGGCATCGGTCTTCCTCCTGGTTGCTATTTGGCCGGTGACCAGCCGTAGGCCTTGGCGCAGGCGCCACCCATCAGCATGGCGCGTTCGCTGTCGCTCAGACGCTTGGTCTCTAGGAAGGGTTTTACCGCCTGCTCATAGTTGACGACCGCGAAGGCGCGCGTCCAGTCGGTGCCCCACAGGCAGCGTTCGAATCCCCAGGCATCGAACAGGCGGGCCAGCGGATCCCAGATGTCGTTGAACGGGTAGGGCTCCTTCGACAGCGTGCAGGCGCCGCTCACCTTGATCACCGCGTTCGGTCGCTTGGCGAGGTCAAGGATCTTCGGCAGGTCGGCCCAGGGCTTGTCCGGCGCGGGCGGCACGCGCGGCTGCAGGAGACCGAGGTGGTCGACGATGAAGCGGGTGTTGGGATGGCGGTCGATGATCGCGATGCCCTCGTCTACCCGGCCCCAGAACAGGAAATTGAGCGGCAGGTCGTAGTCGACGGCGGCCTTGCAGATGCGGTCGAGGCCGGGATCGTCGGCGGCGCGCTTCTCTTCCTCGCGTAGGAAGATGCGGATGCCGACCGCGCCCGGCACCTTCTTCCAACTGGCAACCACGTCCGCCACGTTCCCGTCGTCCGGGTCGACCGGCTTGACGATCGCCATGCGGCCGGGATGGGCGCGCGCCACTTCCTCCGCGTAGCTGCCGTCGTAGCGGTACTGGGAGAAGGCGGAGATGAAGATCGCGCCATCGACGCCGACCTTGTCCATCGCCGCGACCATCTCGTCGCCGGTGACGTGGTCGGGCCAGTTGGGCTGGGTGGCCCACGGCCGCTTCGGCGTGTTCGCCTCGTAGGCGTGGACCTGCGAATCGATGATGGGCGAATCGATGATCGGCATCGGGAACCTCCTATCACAAGTCTACCGGACTTCCGGCTTCCCGTGCCTGTCGATGTATGGAAAGCTTGTGATCCCATCTCAGAGCGGAAGGGCCGACAATGCACGACATCGTCATCCGTGGCGGCACCATCGTCGACGGCACGGGAGCGCCCGCTTCCCAGGGCGACGTCGCCATCGACGGCGACCGCATCGTCCAGGTCGGCGGCAAGTCAGGCCCCGGCCGGCGAGAGGTCAAAGCCGACGGCCGGCTCGTGACGCCGGGCTGGGTCGATGTGCACACGCACTACGACGGCCAAGCCACCTGGGATCCCGTCTTGGCCCCGTCCTCGTGGCACGGTGCCACGACCATCGTGTTCGGCAATTGCGGCGTGGGCTTCGCGCCGGTCCGCCGCCAGCACCACAAAGCGCTGATCGACCTGATGGAAGGGGTCGAGGACATTCCCGGCATCGTGCTGTCCGAAGGACTGAAGTGGGACTGGGAGAGTTTTCCGGATTACCTCGAAGCGCTTTCGCGGCTGCCGCGCACCATCGACGTCGCGGCCCAGGTCGCCCACCATCCCTTGCGCGTCTATGTCATGGGCGAGCGTGCCATCGCCCGCGAGCAGGCAACGGCCGAGGACATCGAAGCCATGGGTCGCTTGACGGAAGAAGCCTTGAAGGCCGGCGCCGTCGGCTTCACCACCAGCCGCAGCGATCAGCACAAGACGCTGGCCGGTGATCTGGTTCCCGGCCGCTATGCCGAGCACGAGGAACTGATCGCCATCGGCAAGGCAATGGGCCGCGCCGGGCGTGGCACCTTCGGCATGCTGTCCGACTTCGAGGACGAGGCCTCCGAGTTCCGATGGATGCGCCAGGTGGCCAAGGACAGCGGCCGGCCGGTCTGGTTCCTCCTCACCGACCGCAGCTACGATCCTGAACGCTGGCGCCGCCTGATGAACGGCGTCCGCTCTGCGCGCGCCGACAAGCTGCCGCTTTACGCCCAGGTCGCAGGCCGTCCTGTGGGATTGACGCTGGGTCTGGGCACCTCGCTCAATCCCTTCGCACTGCGCGAGGCCTTCGCCGAGGCGGCCAAGCTGCCGCGATCGCGACGCGCTGGGACCGCATGTACCCGCTGGGCGAGCTGCCGGACTACGAGCCGCCGCCGGAGCGCAGCATCGCCGCCATGGCGGCGCGCGAGGGCGTGACGCCGGCGGAGTTCTGCTACGACTATCTGGTCGGCGGCGACGGCAGCCGGATGGTGTACTTCCCCGTCACCAACTATGTGCGCGGCGACCTCGAAGTGGTGCGTGAGATGATAGAGGATCCTCACACCATCCTCGGCCTGTCCGACGGCGGGGCACATTGCGGCGTGATCTGCGATGCCTCGCTCAACACGTCGATGCTGTCCCACTGGGTGCGCGACCGCACGCGCGGGCCGCGCATGCCGCTGGAGTCGACGGCTACGACATGACGATCTGCTCCGGCACGCCCATCTTCGAGAAGGGCCAGGAGACCGGCGCCCGCCCCGGCAAGCTGGTGAGATCGACCGCCTGACTTGTCGTCCTGAGCGCAGCGGAGGACCTTGCCGAACGTCCAGACACAGACCGTCGTCATCCTGTCTGATGTGAGCGTGAGATCCTTCGCGGCGCTCAGGATGGCAGAAGGAAATTACGCCTTGACCGGCCCCGGCAGGTCGAGGCCGACGCCGGTGAGATGCCCGAACGTGGCATGCAGCCGCTCGATGACCGGCGGCGGAAGGGGCGGGCGGAGGATCGAGGCGATGTTGGCCTCGACATGCGCCTTGTTGCCTGTGCCGAAGAGAATCACATCGGCGCCCGGTTCGTGGCGCGCGTAGCGATAGGCGGCATCGGTGATGCTTTCCGCGCCGCCGTCCGTCACGAGGAAGGCGAGAGGATCGCCGCCGGCCAGGACCGACGCGTCAAGCTGGCCCTGCTCGACCAGCTTGGCGAATACGGCGCTGCGATAGGCGGCGTTGCTGAAGATATTTCGGACCACAAACATCAGCAGCGTGCCGATCCCCCGGCGCTGCGTCACGGGAAAGACCTTGTGACGCGCGCCCTGGTTGGCGAGGCTGTAGGCCAGCATGATGACTTCCCAGGGCGCTTCCTCGATCGCCCGGGCGAGCATCTTCTGTTCCGGGTCGCGCGGTCCCGTCTCGGTGATGCCGACGTGGCGCACCTTGCCCTGCGCCTGGAGCTTCAGCAGGGCGGGGGCCAGGACGTCGCGATGATGCTCGTAGGCCGTGGGATCGACGGCGTGGAAATGGAAAATGTCGACATAATCCAGCCCCAGCCGCCGCAGCGAGTCCTCCACGCGGCGGGTCACCGCTTCGCCCGTCGCGTCGCCGACCCTGAAGATTGCCTTGGTGGAAATCACCAGCCGGTCGCGGTCGTAGGAGCGGATGGCGGCGCCCACGATCTCCTCGGTACCGTAGACTTCCGCCGTGTCGAGGAAATTGACGCCGAGATCGATGGCAGTCCGCGCGACCGTCACGCAGTCGTCGAAGCTGGCGCCGCGGCCAAGGCCCAGGCGGCTATTGCCGCCGCACCCGAGTCCCGCGACGCTGACGCTGAGGCCGGTATTACCGAGCGGCCGATACTCCATCATGAGCTCCTGGTTCCTGGTGGCGGGCTGGTCCGACCTTTATACATGACGTGCGTCGGGCCTTTGCTTAGGCGGTGCTATGGGCAGTCGCTGGCCCGAAGACCCTAGCGCCGTGCCGCGAAGGGCTGGACCTGGGTCTCGAACCAGTTCCTGAACTCGATCGTGCGCGCCGTCGGATCGAGAACGTCCCGCCCGAGTCCGTGCTTCCAGGCGAGGTCTTTGCGGCCAGGGGCGGCGTCGATCGCCCGAAAATCCGCCACCACTTCTGCCACCTCCGCCGGCGACCGGGCGAGCCCCTCGTCGAGATGGCGCTCGACCCGCGTCGATATGATGGCGGCGACGGTGGAGAACGGGAACTCGGGGTGATATTGCACGCCCCAGAAACTCCTTCGGCCCTTGGCGATCGTGGCCGCCTGTACCCCGCTCACGTCGTTGGAGGCAAGCACGGTCGCCCCGGCCGGCAGGGTTTCCACCTCGTCCTCGTGCGTGCAGAGCGCGTCGAAGGCCGGGGGCTTGTCGCGGAACATCGGGGCGGCGCGGCCGCTGTCGGTCAGCCACAGACGGCGGGCAACGCCGATCTCCCGGCCGTTCGGGTTCAGCCGCACGGTCCCGCCCAGCGCGGCGGTCATCAGTTGCAGCCCCCAACAAGAGCCGAACGTCGGTACGCCCCCGGTCCAGATTTCGCGCGCCAGATCGATCTGCTCCCGCACCGACGGCTGGTCGAGGCGATAGACGTTGAAGGGGGAGCCGGAAATCCACACGCCGTCGAAGTCGGCGATCCCTAGCCCCTGCGGGAAGCGCTCGCCGTCGGCTACGCGCAGGGAGAAATAGTCGATGGGCGTGCCCCGCGGGAAATGCCGGCCGATCGAGCCCTGCAGCAGCTCTTCGTACGACGGCGAGCCTGCTTCCCGCAGGCGCGTCTCCATCGCCAGAGGCGTGGCATTGAATATCAGGATCTTCGCCATCGTGGACGACCTTCTTCGGCTTTGGCAACACACCGGCTTCCCGGTACCGCGACGCGACGGCCGCGACAATGCCGATCCTCATCGGTGCTATAGTCAATCGTGCCCGTGACGAAGAATCCCTCGCTTCAGCGCGGGGGGGCGCCGCGCGAAGCGAGGGATCATTCATCGGCTCGACACCGACGACGGTTGCAATTGATTTCGAAAGGATGCTGGAGATGAGCGGAGCAGGGGCTGCGAAGACGGCGGAGATCGCCGCGCGGGTGGAGGCTTTCGTGCGCGACGTCGTCGTTCCGTACGAAAAGGATCCGCGTTGCGGCAGTCATGGTCCGACCGACGATCTGGTGGCCGAACTGCGGGAGAAGGCGCGTGCGGCTGGAGTTCTGACGCCGCATATCCTGGCGGATGGCAGCCATCTCACCCAGCGCGAGACGGCGGTCGTGCTGAAGGCGTCGGGCCTGTCACCGCTGGGCCCCGTGGCGGTGAACACGATGGCACCCGATGAAGGCAACATGTACCTGCTGGGCAAGGTCGGCAGCCCGGAGATGAAGGAGCGATTCCTGAAGCCAATGATCGAGGGCCGCGCGCGCTCGGCCTTCTTCATGACCGAGCCGGCGGGCGAAGGCGGGGCCGGCTCCGATCCGTCGATGATGCAGACCTCGGCCGTGCAGGACGGTAACCACTGGGTGATCAACGGCCGCAAGGCCTTCATCACCGGCGCGCAGGGCGCCAAGGTGGGCATCGTCATGGCGAAATCGGCCGCCGGCGCCTGCCTGTTCCTGGTCGATCTGCCCGATCCCGCGATTCGCATCGACCGGGTGCTGGAGACCATCGACAGTTCCATGCCGGGCGGTCATGCCGTCGTGACGATCGACAATCTGCGCGTGCCGGCTGACCAGATGCTGGGCGAAGACGGCAAGGGCTTCAACTATGCGCAAGTGCGCCTGAGCCCCGCCCGCCTGTCGCACTGCATGCGCTGGCATGGCGCCGCCAAACGAGCGAACGAGATCGCCACGGCCTATGCGGTGAAGCGCCATGCCTTCGGCAAGCCCCTGATCGACCACGAGGGCGTGGGATTCATGCTGGCCGACAATCTGATCGACCTGAAACAGGCCGAGCTGATGATCGATTGGTGCGCCGATGTCCTGGATACCGGCGTGCTGGGCACGGTCGAAAGCTCGATGGCCAAGGTGGCCGTGTCGGAGGCGCTGTTTCGCATCGCCGACCGCTGCGTCCAGGTGATGGGCGGCACCGGCGTCAGCGGCGATACGATCGTCGAACAGGTGTTCCGCGAGATCAGGGCCTTCCGCATCTACGACGGGCCGACCGAAGTTCATAAATGGTCGCTCGCCAAGAAGATCAAGCGCGACGCCGCCAAGTCGGCGTCGATGTGAGTCTGGTGTTGAACTCGGAGGACACCTCGATGCGCGATCCACGTGCCCTGATCGATACCGCCGCCCTGGCCGCTTCGTTGGGCGATCCGTCGTTGCGCGTGTTCGACTGCACGACCTACCTGGAGCCAACACCGCCCGGCTCGGCCGAACCCTATAACGCCGTACCCGGCCGTAAGACGTTCGAGGAAGGTCACATCCCCGGTGCCGGCTTCCTCGATTTGCAGGGCGAGTTTTCCGATCCTGCCACGCACCTGCATTTCATGATGCTGCCGGCTGCCCGGCTGGAGGCGGCTTTCGGCCGGCACGGCGTCGGGCCCGGCACGCGCGTGGTGCTCTACAGCATCGGCACAATGATGTGGGCGACGCGCTTCTGGTGGATGTTGCGCGCGCTGGGCTTTGACCACGCGGCCGTGCTCGACGGCGGCCTCGACAAATGGAAGGCCGAAGGCCGGCCTCTGGAAACGGGCGCGCCGCGCGGTTATCCGTCCGCGCACTTCAAGGCGGTGCCGCGTGCCGGCTTGTTCGTCGATGCCGCCGCTGTGAGGGCTGCCATGGGGCGGGCCGACACCGTGACCGTGAACGCGCTGGGGCCGCAGTTCCATCGCGGCCTGGAGCCCAGCCGCTACGGCCGGCCCGGCCGCGTGCCCGGCAGCGTCAACGTGCCGGCGGCCACGCTGGTCGATCCCGCGAGCAAGTGCTTTACGACTCTCGCCGACGCCGCGGCGAAGTTCGCGGCCCAGGGCGTGTCGAAGGACAAGCGCACGATCTGCTACTGCGGTGGCGGCATCTCCGCCACCATCGACCTGTTCCTGCTGCACCAGCTCGGCCACGACGACATCACGCTCTACGACGCCTCGATGGGAGAGTGGGCGAAGACCGAGTCGCTGCCGATCGAAACGGATTGATCGAGTCGTTGGGCGCGCGCTCCCAGCAGAAGACGAATGCTCTACTGCTGCAGGACACCCAGCACCTTCAGCCGTGCGATCTCGTCGTCGGCGTATCCGGCGTCGCGCAGCACCGCTTCCGAATGCTGGCCGACGGCAGGCGCGCGGCGCGGCGCGACCTTGGGCACGCCGTCGAGGTCGAAGGGGCTCGATATGGTGAGGCCGGCGCCATCGGCGAAGGGAACCAGGGCGCCGATCTGGCGGGCCTGGCGGTCGTCGGCTGCTTCGTCGACCGAGAACACGGCGCCGAACGTCACTCCCGCCTTTTCAAGAACGGGCCGCCACTCGGCGAGGTCGCGCGTGGCGAAGATGTCGTCGAGGATGGCGGTCAGCGCCGCGGCGTTGGCGCGCCGCGACAGGGTCGTGGCGAAGCGGGGATCCTCCGCTAGCTGTTCGGCCTCGATCGCCTTCAGAAAGCTCGCGAGCTGACGGGCCTCGTTGTGCAGCGCCATCAGAAACCATCGCCCGTCGCGGCAGCGGTAGTGATTGGCAAGCGCGCTCGGCGCCTGGCTCCGCGGCGGCCGGTGCACGACGTGTTCGCCGAACAGCCTATTCTGAATGAAGCAGCCATTGGCCCACAGGCCGTTCTGCAACAGAGAGGTCTGGGCGACACCGCCGCGTCCCGTTTTCTCGCGGCGGTACAGCGCCGTCGCGATGGCCGCGTACAGCGCGGTGGCGGTCGGATAGTCGCCCATACCCGGCATGGAGCGGACCGGCTCGGTCTCGGGGGTGGCGCGCACCATGTCCATCAGGCCCGACCGGGCCCAGTAGGCGGTCGCATCGAAACCTGTCCGGTCAGCCTCGTCGCCCGTTTCGCCGTAGGCCGTCATCGAGCCGTAGATGAGCCGCGGGTTGATCGCCAGCAGATCGACGGCGGCGATCTTCAGCCGCTCGCGCACCGGCAGGGGGAAGTTGGTGATGAAGACGTCGGTCGTGGCGAGCAGGCGGTGTAGGACGGCGAGGCCCTCGGGCTGCTTGAGATCGATGGCCAGGCTCTGCTTGTTGCGCGCCGTCAATTGCCACCAGTAGTCGACGGTCTTGCCCGGCACCGGCGCCAGCGCCCGCCACGGATCGCCGGCCCCCGGCGGCTCGATCTTGATCACCTCGGCGCCGAAGTCCGACAGGATCGTCGCCGCAGCGGGCCCGGCAATCCAGCTCGCGCAATCGATCACCCGCAGACCGGCAAATATTCCGTCAGTCATCCGACACTTCCCTTGTTGGGGGCGCAATCATGCCACTCGTCGCGAGGCGCAAGGTGCGATATCCAGCGTTGGAAGTCCCGCGATACCGGATTGCTCTCGCCTGTCGAACTCGCGCCCAACAAGCGCGCGCCTGCGTCAGCGGTGGCATCCGAAGCTTTTCGTCTGGCGGCAAGAGCTTGCCGTGCCGCAACCCCGCTGTTTCGATCAGGAAACCAGGGTCGGCGAAACATACCGGCTTTCTCTCCCTCTATTGGGCGGCCCCACCGGCCCACGGCGACATGATCTCGTTCGTGCCGGTGAGTTCGCCGGTCGCGGGATCGCGCACGATGCAGGAGGGGTTGGCAAAGCCCAGCGGCGAGATCTGGTTGCCGACCTCGACGATCGGCAGACGGGCGGCGATGGCCTTCTTCACGGCGTCCGGCAGGTCGCGGTTGACGCGGATCGGGCCCACGCCCGAGACGTCGATGCGCGGCTGGTGGAAGGCAGCCTCCACGTCGAGGCCGCGGTCGATCAGCATCAGCGAGAGCTGGGCGACCGCGGGCACGATGCGCCGGCCGCCCGAGGCGCCGATGCAGAACCACGGCTTGCCGTCCTTGACGACGACGACCGGGCAGATGTTGCAGAGTGGCCGCTTGCCCGCGGCGATCGAGTTGGGCCGGTTGGGCTCGGGATCGAACCACAGCATACCGTTGTTCATGGTGATGCCGGTCCTGGGCAGCATCACGTTGGAGCCGAACAGGCTCATCAGCGTCTGCGTCAGCGCCACCATGTTGCCTTCCGAATCGGCGGCGCAGAAATGCGTGGTGCAGGTGTTGGTAGGCTTGTCGCCCAGCGTCTTCAGCCGCTCGTCGTAGGCGGTATGCATGCCCTCGGCGATGGCGGCGAAGAAGGCTGCGTCGGGCGCGCCTTTGCCCTTGGTCGCCGCACCCGCGAGTTCGATGGTCCGGCGCAGCGTCGGCCCGGCGGTGAGGCCGCCCGCGACGTTGATGGTGACGCCATGATGCTCGAACGACAGCGGCTCGACGATGCGGGCTTCGTAGTTCTTGAGATCTTCGTAGGAGATGGCCGAACCGCCGGCCTGCAGGTCTGCGGCGATGTCGCGGGCGAGCGTGCCTTCGTAGAATTCGCGCGGGCCGCCCTCGGCCAGGCGACGCATTGTCTCCCCGAGATTGCCGAGCTTGAGGTAGCGGGTCGTGCCCTGCCAGTCGGTGGTGGGCACGCGCCCGCTGTCGGCGAGGTAGGCGGCCTTGGACGCCGGGTACTTGGACAGGTGCTCCGCGCCGTTGGCGATCATCACCTGCATGTACCAGTCGAGTTCCATGCCGCGTTCAGCGAGCGCCACGCCGGGCGCCAGCACGTCCTTCCAGGCCATGGTGCCGAAGCGTTCGAGTGCCTTGCTGAGCCCCGCGACCATGCCGGGCACGGCGATCGAGTGGTAGCCGACCTCGTTCCTCTGCTCGAGGATGTCGGGCCAGGCGAAGGGGTTGGCGGGGCCGGGGCCGGTGATCTTGTAGACCGAGGGATCGAGCTTCTTGGCCGAGATGGGACCGTAGTCGACCGTGTAGGCGCGACCTTCCTTGGCGCTCCAGATCGTCATGAAGCCCACGCCGCCGATGCCGCTCATCCACGGCTCCAGCGCGCCGATGGCCATGCCGGTGGCGACGGCTGCATCGATGGCGTTGCCGCCCTGGCGCAGGATGGCGGCACCCACTTCAGCAGCCTTGCAGTTTTGGGCGACGACGACGCCCTTGCCGCGAACGGCCTGCTTGGTGATCTTCAGTTGCCGTGTCAGCGACTCGCTCATCGGAACTCCCCAATTTTGAGGGCCGACCATAGCGGGGCCTGATTTCGCCACAAACCCCGCTAGATTGCAGGGCGGACGTGTCGATAAGGATGGGCCGGGAAAGATCGCAGGCGTGACGGAGCTGAACCAGACCGACCTGCAGGTGCTCGTGACGGGCAACAAGCGCGCCTGGGATACGTTCGTGGGGGCGGCAGCACCGCTGATCAACGCCGTGGTGCGTCGCACCCTTGCCCCCTACCGGCTGGGCGAGGACGACGTGCTGGACGCGGCCCAGGACGTGTTCGTCCGGCTCTGCGCCCGGGAGTTCCGTCTGCTGAAGACCTATGATCCGGCGCGCGCCGGCCTCTCGACCTGGCTGGCCGTGGTTGCCCGGTCGGCCGCCATCGACCATGTCCGCCGTCGCCGCCAGGCCACCGAGCCGCTCGACGACGTGCCCGAAGCGGCCCTGGGGGTCGAGGACCGGCATGTCGAAAAGCTCCGGATTCCCGCGGGTCTTTTGACCGAACGCCAGACACTGATCCTGAAGTGCCTCTACGATGAGGAGCGCGACGTGGCCGAAGTGGCGGTTTTGTTGAAGATCGACGCCCAGACGGTCCGCAGTACCCATCACAAGGCCCTGCTGAGGCTGCGGGCGCATTTTGGCGAGGAACCGCCCTGAAACAGGGGATGAAGCCGGTCTTTCTGACGTATTCTGAGGCAGGAGAGGGTGCAATGAGCACGGAGCGTAAATCCCGGACCGACAAGGAGCTGTGGCGGAGCCTCGCCACCGAGCGGGATGTCGCGCCCGATGCGATCTCGGATCTCGACTTCGCCGCCTGGCTGGAAGGCCGTCTTCCCGAGGCCGCTGCCGCGCCGATCGAGGCGGCGGTGGCAGCCGATCCCGAGCTGCGGCGGGCCGCGCTCGACCTCGCGGATGTCCTGGACCGACCGCTGCCGGCGGCGCCGGTTCGGCTGGCCGTGCGAGCCCAAGCGCTGGTCGGCTTCGATGCCGAGCGCCGGATCGGTGGTGGCGGATGGTTGGGACGTCTGTTCCCCTCCGGCCCGCTCTTCGCTCTGCAGCGGGCAGCAATGGCTGTATTGGCGATCATGGTCGCGAGCGTCGGCTTCGTGGTCGGCGGCGGTTTGGGCGAATCGGTTGCCCAGCAGAGATATGGCGCCGACGCTCAAGGCATTTCGGTTGCGAGCACCGCGTCGAGCACCCCGGCATCGAGCGAGCTGACCGACCTTTTCGGCAGCGACGGCATCTGACGTGGGCTCGCGCCTGATACAGGCTCTGCTAGGCCTGTCCCTTCTGCTC
>RGPT01000063.1 GCA_010032545.1 Alphaproteobacteria bacterium | reverse complement strand
GTGTTGATCCGTTGGGCCGCCGTCGCAGGACAGTTCTTCACCGCCGCAGTCGTGCAATGGGGCTTGGGTTTCAGCCAGCCGGTCCTGGCGGTCGGCGGGACGATCGCGCTGTCGGCGCTGCTCAACCTCACCGTCAGTCTTGGCCGTCCGGCATCGGTGCGCATCGACGATCGAGAGGCGACGATCTTCCTTGCCTTCGACATTCTGCAGCTCGCCGTCCTTCTCTACCTCACCGGTGGCCTGCTCAATCCCTTCGCGCTTCTGTTGCTGGCGCCGGTCGCCATCGGCGCCACCATCCTCTCGCTTGCCAGCAACATCGCGCTGTCGTTGCTGACGATCGTCAGCATCGCCGTGCTGGGTGTCTTTCATCAACCGCTGCCATGGCGGGGGCCGCCACTCGAGCTGCCGGAAATCTACCAGGCCGGCGCCTGGGCCGGCCTTACACTCACGACCCTGTTGATCACCTTGTACGGTTGGCGGCTGGCCGAGGAAGCGCGGCAGATGGCGGATGCGTTGGCGGCGGCCCAGGCGGCTCTTGCCCGCGAGCAGCGCCTGTCGGCGCTTGGCGCCCTGGCCGCCGCCGCGGCACACGAACTCGGCTCGCCGCTCTCGACCATCGCCGTCGTCGCCAAGGAGATGCTGCGCGAGATCGAACTGGATGATCCGCTGCGCGAGGACGTCGAATTGCTGTCGGCTGAATCAGACCGATGCCGTTCGATCCTGGCGCGCCTTTCGGTCGATCCGGCAGGCGATGTCTCGGATGCCTACACCCTCGTTCCCCTGCCGGCGCTGATCGAAGCTGCGGCGCAGAACTACGATCGCGGCACTGTCGATATCGCCTACGAATCCGGCCCGGTCGGCGAAGATGTCCCGGCGATGGCACCGATCCAGGTGCGCAGCCCGGAGATCATGCAGGGTATCGGCAACATCGTGCAGAACGCCGTTTCCTTTGCACGGCATGAAGTCCGGATCACAACGCGCTGGACGACCGAGTGGTCAGAGGTCGAGGTGATCGACGATGGGCCCGGATTCTCCGAGGCGATGCTCGATGAACTCGGCACACCTTTCATTTCGACCCGACAGGGCCGGGAGGGCCACATGGGTCTGGGTGTCTTTATCGCCAAGACGCTTCTGGAACGCACCGGGGCCTCGGTGACCTTCGGGAATCGCCCTGCTGCGGAGGGAGGTGCTGCCGTCTCCGTGCGCTGGCCAAACCCTGTCTTCAAGGCTACATAGCGGCCGATGTCGAAGGAGTCGCCATGAGCCAGGACGCGGGAGCCGGCCGCCCCATTTCGCCCGTGATCGCCGGCGCGACGTCGAACAACGATCGGACCCTGTTGATCGCGGATGACGACGCCGCGTTCCGAAACCGCATCGCACGCGCCCTCGAACTGCGCGGCTTCATCGTGACGGCCGTCGGTTCGGTCGCTGAGGCGCTGTCCCAGATGGCCCGCCCGCCGGCCTTCGCCGTCCTCGATCTGCGTCTGGGTGACGGCAACGGCCTCGAACTCGTGGCGCCGTTGCGTCAGGCACGGCCTGATATCCGTATCGTCGTGTTGACCGGTTACGGCAACATCGCCACAGCGGTTGCCGCGGTGAAGGAAGGGGCGGTCGACTACCTTGCCAAGCCGGCGGATGCCGACGCCATCGAACAGGCGTTGACCGCGCATGGCCGCAAGCTGCCGCCGCCGCCCAGCAATCCGATGTCGGCCGACCGCGTGCGATGGGAGCATATCCAGCGTGTTTTCGAACAGTGCGACCGCAATGTTTCGGAGACGGCCCGCCGCCTCAACATGCACCGGCGCACTTTGCAGCGGATTCTCGGCAAGCACGCTCCCCGGGAACACTGAGCGCTTGGGCGCGAATCAGGCCCGACGGCTCAAGCCCGACGGTTCTGGGCGTTCCAGTAGTGTTCGAGATTGCTGATCAACGCCGGGCTGAAGTGGCAGTAGGCCTGCTCGCGTGCGTAGAGCGCGACGTAGCGACGAAACTGATCAAGCGGTTCGGCGGCGAGACGTAGCGCGCGGCGATTGCCAATTGCACCAACCACACCCGAGCCGGTCAGCCGGTCGACGACGTGATCGATCGTACGATCGATCGCTTCCGGGTCCACGACCTCGTCGCAAATCAGCCGCCCTTCCTCGGAATCACACTCGAAGCGGCGCTCGTACATGATCGCCTGACGGGCCATCCGGTCGCCGACGAAGCGGGCCAGCCGCAGGTTCGCCATCGCCGGGATGATCCCTTCCTTGCGGGCGGGCAGGGTCATGTAGGCGTCACGGGCGGCGATGTTGAAGTCCGTGGCCAGCAGGATCTGGCAGCCACCGCCGATCGCGAAGGTATCGACGGCCGAGATCCAGAGCTTTTCGATCGAGTCGCCTGCGACCTCGTCCGGCGTCACGTCGGGTCGTGCCACGCCGCGCACGATCTTGTTCACGAAGCCCATGTCGCGGATCAGGAACCAGAGGAAGGGGATGCGACCGTGATAGAGATGGGTGAGGTTGATGCCTGAATTGTAGACGCGGCGGCCGGCATACTTGCCTGCTGGCACGACGTCGCCGCGCAGCACGGCGACCTCGCTATGGGGGTCGAGGATGCAGACGTCGGCGCCGATCTCAGTCGCCAACTGGGTAGAAACGTCCTCCGAGTTGAGGAACCGCGGATTGGACAGCAGCAGCACTGCCGCCCTGCCCTGGCGTTCGACCTTGGCCGTTCCCAGATCGAGCCGGCCGTCGCGCTGGAACTTCGCCAGGGCTTCGGCGGACTCTTCGTGCGGCAGCAGCATGGCGTGGCAGAGATGCAATCCGCATGCGGGATCGGCGAGAAACTGGTTGCATAGGATGCCCTGGTCGATTTCCAGGCCCTCCTTGTCCGATTGCCGCAGTTCTGATTCGGCCGAGACGTCGGCGTGTGTCGGGACCAGGCCGGGAACGGCATCGGCGGCGGCGTAGACGAGGCGCTCGATGCGCACGAACTTCCGCTGCCCATCGGTCAGACGACCGTAGAGCGTGCGGGCGTGGGTACGCAGGAAGGTGAAGCGCGCATCGCGTGCTGCCAGCTTCAGCGCCTCTGCGGTCCTGGTTGCCGCTGCATCGCGCTGAGGCTTGACGGGCAGGCGTCCGAGTCGGTCTCGGGCGTTACGCCAGAAGGCCGAGAAGGTGGCTGCATCCGCTGCGAAGTCGCCGGTGGCCGCGACCGGCGCCGAAATATCCGCATCCATGTCGACGTTCCCGCCTGCAACGATCTGTCGTTGAATATTGGAGCGGGCGACGGGATTTGAACCCGCGACCTACGGCTTGGGAAGCCGACGCTCTACCCCTGAGCTACACCCGCGTCGCAAACATACTAGCCCGCGGTTGCGCCGCTGGTCCAATCGTGTATCTGGGGCTGATGCTGGATGAAGTCCTGACCGCCGAGGAACGCACCGTCGTGGCGCGCGCCAAGGCTTTCGCCGAGGCGCAGGTTGCGCCCAACGCCGCGCGCTGGGAATGGGAGCGCCGCTACCCGCTTGAGACGATCAAGGCGGCCTGTGCCGAGGGCCTGAACACGATCGAACTGGCCAAGCAGCATGGCGGGCAGGGGCTGTCGTTCTCCTGCAAGCTGCGCGCCTTCGAGGAAATCGCGCGGCACGATTTCGCCTTCGCCTTCGCGCTGATCAACCATCACAATGCCTGCGCCCGCTTTGCGCGCGACGGCAAGCCAGCGCATGTCGCGCGCCTGCTGCCGCGCATGATCGCCGGCGAGCTGATCGGCTGCGCGGGGCTGAGCGAGCCCGGAGTCGGCAGCGACTTCGGTGGTCTCGAGATGGCGGCGGTGCGCGTCGACGGCGGCTGGAAGCTGAACGGTGCCAAGGCCTGGATCACCAACGCCGCCGTGGCGGGCCTCTCGGTGGCCTATGCCCAGACCGACAAGAGCCAAGGCTACCGCGGCATTGCCTGCTTTGCGATCGAGGCCGACCGGCCGGGATTTCATCGCGACAAGCCTTTCGAATTGCACGGTGGCCATGCCATCGGCGTCGGTGGCTTCCGGCTGGTCGACTATTTCGCGCCCGACGAGGCCGTGCTGCATGAGCCGGGCAAGGCCTTCAAGGCCGCACTCGCCGGCATCAACGGCGCGCGCGCCTATGTCGCTGCCATGTGCTGCGGCATGCTGCAGGCCTCGCTCGAAACCGCGGTGCGCTACACCCAGAAACGCCGGACCTTCGGCCAGCCGGTACTCGACCATCAGGGTGTGCGCTGGAAGCTGGTCGATGCGGCAACCGATCTCGAGGCCGCGCGGCTTCTCACCTATCGCGCCGCCCGCCTGATCGATGAGGCGGGCGATGCTGTATTGCCGGCGGCTCATGCCAAGAAGTTCGCCACGGAAATGGCCGTCAAGCGCATCGCCGACTGCATCCAGGCGATGGGTGCCAACGGCCTGCGCGCCGAGTATCCACTGGCGCGTCATCTCGCCGGCGCCAAGATCGCGGCCTACACCGACGGTTCGATCGAGATGATGAACGAGCGCATCGGCGCGGGCCTGCCTACGGTGTTTGGATCGCCGAAGTAATCTTTCAGGCGTTGTCGGCGCGCCGGAGCGCCTGATCGAGATCGTCGAACAGATCGCCGCTGTCTTCCACGCCCACCGACAGGCGCAGTAGGTCGGGCGGGCAGGGCGTGCCCGGACCCTCGATGCTGGCGCGATGTTCGATCAGGCTTTCGACGCCGCCCAGCGACGTTGCGCGTTTCCACAGCGCCACCCGCGCCGCGGTGGCGATCGCGGCACGTTCGCCGCCCTTGATGCGTACCGACAGCATGCCGCCAAAGCCGCCCTTCATCTGCTTCCGCGAAACTGCATGGCCGGCAAAGGACGGCAGGCCGGGGTAGAGCACCTCGGTCACCATCGGATGGGCGGTCAGGCGCTCGGCCAGAGACTGTGCCGAGCGGCAAGCCCAGTCGACGCGGGGAAACAGCGTGCGCATGCCGCGCATCAGCAGCCACGCCTCGGTCTGGCCGAGGATCGTGCCGAGCTGGGCACGGATTGTGCGCAGCTTCGCCCAATGGGCGTCGTCGCGCGCACCGATCAGTGCGCCAGCGATGAGGTCGGAGTGTCCGTTCAGGTACTTGGTCGCCGAATGCATGACGATGTCGGCGCCGAACTCGATGGGCCGGGTCAGCACCGGCGTTGCGACGGTCGAATCGACTCCGAGCAGTGCGCCTGCGCGATGCGCGATGTCGGCGGCGGCGGCGATGTCGGTTACGCTCCAGGTCGGATTGGCCGGTGTCTCGATCCAGACCAGTTTGGTGACACCCGGTCGCACGGCGGCGGCCAGGGCATCGGTCCGGTCGGCATCGACGAAATCGACCTTAAGGCCCCAGTGCGTTGCAAAGTTGGCGAGCCAGTTGCGCAACGACCAGTACATGACCTTGGGGACGACGACGTGATCTCCCGGCGCGAGCGCCAGGAAGCAGGTGGTGGCGGCACTCATGCCCGAGGAGAACACAAGCGCCTTGGCACCTCCCTCGAGGGCCGCAAGTGTCGCCTCGGCCTGGTCGAAGGTCGGATTGTCGGCGCGGGCGTAGATCCGGCCCGACCGATAGCCGTTGTCCTCGTCGCGCAGATAGGTGCTCGCCATGTGGATCGGCGGCACGACGGCCTTGGTGACCGGGTCGATCCAGCCCATGGCCTGGGCGGCGAGGGAGGCGGCAGTAAGGGGCTTGTCTGTCATCGATGCACCGGGAGCTTACGAATGGCTTACTGGGCGCCGCATTCAGCGGCGCGCTATGGTTGTCTTCGCGGACGCATTGGTATTTGCTGCCGCCAACGCCGTTGATACATGAAAGCGTGGCGCCGGTCCCTCCCCGGGGGAACAGCGACACACCTTCGGCGGCAGGACAGGGGGACTGAATGGACATCAATAGTCTTGACCGGCAGGCGCTGCCGTATCGCGCGGCCAACGGCAGCCGCGTCGCGCGCACCCGCGAAGCCATCGTCGCATCTGCGCTGGCGCTGGTCGCGGCCGGAGCGGTGGCTCCAATCGTGCGCGATGTCGCCAAGATGGCCGGTGTGTCGGCGCGCACGGTCTTCCAGCATTTCGCCGATACCGCCGAACTGTATGTTGCCGTTCTGGGCCGCGTGGTCGGCACCCTTTTTGGCGATGTCCCGGATCTCGCGGCCGCGATGCCCCTCGACGAGCGTGTGATGGTCGTCGTGAGGCAGGTCGCCAACCGCTTCGAACAACTGATGCCGATGTGGACGTTCGTCGAGGCGTTGCAGCAGCGGTCGACCGCCGCCTCGGATATGGTCGTGCAGGCCTACACGGCCAACCATGCGAACCTCGCCCGCCTGTTCGACAGGGAACTGGCGGAGCTTCCCGCCGAGTCGCGGGAGCGGACCCTGACGGCAGTTGCCATGGCGTTGGCGCCTGAGAGCTGGGTCATGTTGCGCCGCCGGCTGGGTTTGACGGCCGATCAGGCGCGCGACGAGCTGGGCTTCGTCGTGAACTCTGTCTTCAAGGACGTGCCACCGCGTCGCTGAGACCGGCCCGTCGGGCGAGGTCTTCGAGCACGCGATCGGTGAGTCCGAGTTCGCCCAGGTGCGAGATCGTGTTCCTGAGGTAGGCGAGATTCGTTCCGGTGGCGCCCCGGCCGCGGCGCACCAGGGCGGCGGCTCTGGCGGGTGGCAGCTTGCCGGCAAACTGCCGGTGTTGCCGGTCGGCGAGATAGACCAGCGCCTGGACCGTGCGGCCATCCTGCAGCTGGATCGGCCGAACCTCTTCCCTGTAGACGCCGTCGTTGTCGATCTCGCGCTTGCGCAGATAGCGGCGGACCGCGTCGTAGCCGTTGCGCGACAGCCTGTGGGCAAGCCCGCGACAGGCGCCGCCGGGCAGCAGCCCCAGGATCAGGCCGGGCTTCTGCGGTGTGCCGCGATAGTGTTCGGAATAGATGCAGAAGGCGCGATGCCAGCCGTGAAGGCGGGCCGGTTGTGTCTCGGGCGTGGCGAAGCCCGGGTTCCACATCAGCGAGCCGTAGCCGAAGACCCAGGAGGGCTTGGCCGTGCTCACGCCTGGTTGAGATGGATCAGCGCGCGGCGGATCTCGCGCGTGCGCGTGAACAGCTCGGACAGCTTGTCGCCCTCGCCCCAGCGGATGGCGCGCTGCAGGTAGAAGAGATCCTCCTGGAAGCGTTGGAGCACTTCGAGCACGGCTTCCTTGTTGTTCACGAAGATGTCGCGCCACATGGTCGGATCGGAGGCGGCGATGCGGGTGAAGTCGCGGAATCCGCCGGCCGCGTACTTCAGCACCTCGGCGTTGAGGTGGCCGCCGAGATCGTCGGCGGTGCCCACGATCGTGTAGGCGATCAGGTGCGGCAGGTGCGAAGTGATGGCGAGGATGCGGTCGTGATGGGCGGGGTCGACGCGGTCGACCTGACTGCCCAGCGCCTTCCAGAAGGCTTCCAGCCGGTCGACGGCCCCTGCATCGCTGTCGGGCAGCGGCGTCAGGATCGTCCAGCGACCCTCGAACAGGTCGCGCAGGGCGGCCTCGGGTCCGGAATTCTCGGTACCTGCCACCGGATGGGCGGGCACGAAATGCACGCCCTTGGGGATATGAGGCAGCATGTCGGCGATCACGGTCTGCTTGACCGAGCCAACATCGGACACGATGCAGCCTGGCTTGAGCGACGAGGCGATCGCCTCGGTCGCCGGCCCGCAGGCGCCCACCGGCGTGCAAACGATCACCAGGTCAGCATCCTTCACCGCCGCCGCGAGGTCGGTGCCGCAATGATCGGCGAGCTTCAGCCGGTTGGCGGTCGCTGCGGTCTCGGCGCTGCGCGTGGCCGCCACGATCGATCGGGCAAGACCGCGCTTGCGCGCCTCGAGCGCGATAGAGCCGCCGATCAGTCCGATGCCGATCAGCGCGATCTTCTCGAAGTGAACCTTGCTCATTTGCTGGCGGCAACAAACTTGGCAAGCGAGGCCTGCACCGCCTTCACCTCGGCCTCGGTGCCGATGGTGATGCGCAGGTGCTCGGGCAGGCCGTAACCCGCGATCATGCGCGGGATCAGGCCGTCGTTCATGAGCCAGTCGTTGGCGGCGGTGGCGCGTTCTTTTGAACCGAAGCCCACGGTGATGAAGTTGCCGACGCTGGGCAGTGGCTTCAGCCCGAGCTTGGCGAGTTCGGTGCTGAGCCAGGGCAGCCAGATGTCGTTGTTGGTGCGGCTGGCGTCGGTGTGGGCGATATCCTGCATCGCGGCGATCCCGGCGATCTGGGCTGCCAGGTTGACGTTGAACGGCTGGCGCAGCCGGCTCATCACGTCGACGATGCCGGCCGGCCCGTACATCCAACCGAGCCGGAGGCCGCCCAGGCCGTAGATCTTGGAGAAGGTACGCGTCATGACGACGTTCTCGGCCTGATCGACCAGTTCGACGCCCGACTCGTAGTCGTTGCGGCTCACATACTCGGCGTAGGCTGCGTCGATCACCAGCAGCACGTTCTTGGGCAGGCCCGAGTGCAGGCGACGCACGTCGTCCTTGGTGACGTAGCTGCCGGTCGGGTTGTTGGGGTTGGCGAGACAGACCATGCGGGTCTTATTGGTGACCTTGGACAGCAGCGCGTCGACATTGGCCGTGTAGTCGGTTTCCGGTGCCGCAACCGGCGTCGCTCCGACGCCGAGCGCGTTGATCGGGTACATCAGGAAGCCGAACTGGCTGTAGAGCAGTTCGTCGCCTGGACCGCAGTAGGCGCGCACCAGAAGATTGAGCAGCTCGTCGGAGCCCGCGCCGCAGACGATGCGCGCGGCGTCGAGGCCATAGTGACGGCCGATCGCATGGCGCAGCTTTTCGGCGTTGCCGTCCGGGTAGCGGTGCAGCTCGGCCGCGGCCTTGGCATAGGCGGCCATCGCCTTGGGCGAGGGCCCCAGTGCGCCCTCGTTGGACGAGAGCTTGGCGATGGTCTCCTTGCCATCGACCGAGTCCTTGCCCGGAACGTAGGGGGCGATCTTCATGATGCCCGGACGCGGAGTGAGCGCGGTCATGGCGGTCTCCCGTAGGTGGTGATCAGGTCCGGCCCTTAGGACCGAAGGGTGGCCGAAACGGCATAAGCACCGATCGCGGCGACGCGGCCGCTCTTCAATCCCAGGGCCGCCCCGAGTTCGCGCAGTCGCTGGTCGCCGTCGGCGATCACGCCCGGCATCTCGATGAGATAGTGATGCACGCCGTCGACCACCTGGTCCAGCGCCGAGGTGAAGGTCGGCAGTCCCACTTTTGCCAGGCCGCCGGCGATACGGTTGCGACTGAGCCCGGCCGGCGTTTCGATGGCGATCAGGGTGCTGTCATCGCCGCTTTCTTCAGGCTCCATGCGCGCGAGCACGAGGGCCGAGATACCGCGGGCCCGTGCGTTGGGCATTGCGAGAAAGGGCAGGCGCGCCACGACGTTGGGCAGTGTCGCATCGCCACCGGCCAGCAGCGGCCACCACGGGGCGACATCGGACTCGATGGGCGCTGGTACGATGCCGATCGTCGTCGGACCGCCGCGCACGGCCGCCAGTACCTGGGCGGGCGTGTCGTGGGCGATGAGCGGAATCTGGCAGCCGAAATGATCGCGCGCGAGGTCCCAGTAGCCGGGCTGCTCGGCCGGCCGGCAGATGGCGATCTTCAGCCCCGGGGTCTGCATCAGGGTAAGCGCACACATCATCTCGCGCCACATGCGGAAGACTGCCGTGACAGGAAAGGGCCCTTGGTGCGCAGCTATCCGCTGGCGTAGTACGCGGGCTTCGCGTCCAGGGCGGAGCGCCAGGCCGCCCGCCGGCTTGACGCCGGCGATTCGGCCGACCACGTCGGCGCGACGGCTGATCAGGCCGTGCAGTTCGCCGTCGATGGCGTCTATTTCTTGCCGCAGGCTGTCGAGACTGGGTGCGTTCATGAGGCCGTTCATTCCTGTGCGCAGCGGCGATACTACGTTGAGCCACATCGCGTAAAGGCAAACAAGCCTGAAGGCACTTGCACAGGTGGGGCGGGGTTCGTATAAAACCTGTCCGTGGAATTTGAGCCGACCGGCTTGCGGCCACGTTAATCCCCGCTAAAAGGTCGGAGTGCTTGAAAAAGCCCCCGCCCTTCCGGTCGGGGGCTTTTTCGTTGGAGAGGACGTTGCTCCAGGATCTGACTGACGCCGAGCAAATGGCGCTCGCCCAATGCCGCCACGCGGTCCTGGGGGCCGATCGGCCGCTCAGTCTCGATTGCGGCGTCGACCTCGGGCCCTATCGGGTGGCCTACCAGACCTACGGTACGCTGAACGACGACAAGACCAACGCGATCCTGATCTGCCATCCGCTCACCTGCGACCAGTTCGTCGCCGAGCGGCATCCCGTCACCGGCAAGGATGGCTGGTGGGAGAGCCTGGTCGGGCCGGGCAAGGTCCTCGATCCGGCGCGCTACTTCATCATCTGCGTCAACGTGCTGGGCCACTGCATGGGCTCGACTGGACCGCTCGCGCGCGATCCGGCGACGGGCCAGCCCTGGAACCTGCGCTTCCCGGTGGTGACCATCGCCGACATGGTCCGCGCCCAGGCGGCGTTGCTCGACCATCTCGGCATCCCCGACCTGTTTTGCGTCATCGGCGGATCGATGGGCGGCATGCAGGTGCTCGAATGGGCCGCGACCTACCCCGGCCGTGTCTTCTCGGCGGTGCCGATCGCCTGTGCGGCTCACCATTCGGCGCAGAACATCGCGTTCCATGAGGTCGGCCGCCAGGCGATCATGGCCGATCCCGAATGGAAGGGCGGCGATTACCGCCTGCACCAGACAGTGCCGGCGCGCGGCCTCGCCGTCGCCCGCATGACCGCCCATATCACCTACCTCTCCGAGCAGGCGCTGCAGCGCAAGTTCGGCCGCGCCCTGCAGGACCGTAATGCGCTCGGCTTCGGCTTCGACGCCGATTTCCAGGTCGAGAGCTACCTGCGCCACCAGGGCTCGACCTTCGTCGATCGCTTCGACGCCAACAGCTACCTCTACATCACCCGCGCGATGGACTACTTCGATCTCGCCGGCGCGCACGGCGGCGTGCTGGCCAACGCCTTCCGTGGCTCTTCCACGCGCTTTTGCCTGATGTCCTTCACCAGCGACTGGCTGTTCCCGACGCGCGAGAGCCGCGAGATCGTCCATGCGCTGAACGCGGCGGCGGCCAACGTGTCGTTCGTCGAGGTCGCCAGCGACAAGGGCCACGACGCCTTCCTGCTCGACGAGCCGGAGATGTTCCGCACCTTGAGCGGCTTCCTCAAGGGCGCGGCGGCCGTGCGTGGACTGAGGCAAGCGGCATGAAAGGGGAATCTGCCGTGCCCGCCGCCATCCGTGTCGATCTGCAGCTCATCGCCGACATGGTGGCGCCCGACACCCGCGCGCTCGATGTCGGCTGTGGCGACGGCGCGCTGCTGGCCTACCTGACGAACTTCAAGCGGGTCGATGCGCGCGGCATGGAACTCAGCCAGGCCGGCGTGAATGCCTGCGTGGCCAACGGCCTGTCGGTGATCCAGGGCGACGCCGACGCCGATCTGCGGGCCTATCCCGACAACGCCTTCGACTATGTGATCCTGAGCCAGACGCTGCAGGCCACGCGCGAGCCGCGCGAGGTGTTGCTGCAGATGCTGCGCGTGGCTGAGAGGGCGATCGTGTCGTTTCCCAATTTCGCGCATTGGCAGGTGCGTCTGCGGATGGCGTTCGGCGGTCGCATGCCGCAAACCACGTCGCTGCCCTACAAATGGTATGACACGCCCAACATCCATCTCTGCAGCATCGACGACTTCCGTGCGCTCTGCCGCGACTTGGGAGTCAGGATCGAGCGCGCCATCGTGCTCAATTCGAAGAGTCGGCCGATCCACATGCCGCCTCAGCTCGCCAACCTGTTTGGCGAGCAGGCGGTGTTCATGCTGAGAAGGGACTAGCTATCCGTCGTCCCTCCACTACGATTTGCCGGCTTTCGGTGGAAAGAAGGCCTCTCGGCTACGCTCGGGCCGACGGGGCGGGCCTCTCGTAGTAGCCCTCGATCTCGTCTTCCCTGAGCTTCATGAAGCCATGGCGCAGGTAGAAGCGGTCGGCCTTGCTGCCGGTCAGCACTTCGAGCCGTACCGGCAGGCCCATCGCATCGGCTTCATCCAGAAGCACCGTCAGGATCTTGGTGCCGAGCCCTGAATTGTGCAGGCGGCGGTCGAGATAGAACGAGTCGATCCTGATCTCTTGCGCGTGTCGACGGAAACCCACGCAACCGACACGCTCGCCGTCGAGCAGGATCAGTCGCATCCCGGGTTCGTCGAAATGCTCACGGAAGATTCGCCTGGCGCGCGAAGGCTTGTAGCGAAAGACGCGTTCCAGATGTTCGCGCATGACATCGATGCGCATCGCCAGCAGCGGCTCGAAGTCTGCCTCGCCGACCGGGCCGAAGCGCCAGTTTTCAGGCAAGCGACGCAATCTTTGCGACGCGTGGCTTGGCGACGGCCAGCCAGTCCCTGGTGTCGAGTTCCATCGAGCGGTCGAGCCGGCCGGCGTTGAAGAACAGTGACTCGTTCGCGAGCAGGTCTTGCTCGACCACGATGGCGAGTTCGGGATTCAATGCGAAAGGCGGTACCGCACCCATCACGCAGCCGGTCAGTTCCTGCGCTGTCTCCGGCGAGGCGAAGCCGCATTTGCGCGCCTCGAACAAGGCCGCCACCGCGGCGAAGTCGAGCTTCCGGCTTCCCGGCAGGATCGCCAGCACGTGCCGCCGGCCGCCGCCGCCGCCGCGCACATCGAGCACCATGGCTTTCGCAGCCTGGTCGGGGCGGTTGCCGCGAATGATGCTGATCGCCTCGGACTTGCCTTCGGCTGCGTGCTCGATGACGCGGAACTTCGCCTTGGTCTCGGTCAGAAGCGCGACCAGTCGGTCGAAAACCTCAGGCGCCACGGATGACCTTCTCCGACAGAATCTTGAGTGCCTCGTCGAGGCTCGGGACCTGGCCATCGGTCGGCGCGATGTGGGCGTCCACGGAACGCCGGTGGCTGCGTTCGATCGCCTCGGTCATCAGCGGATCGACGCCGGTCTCGCGCAGCGTCCGGGCCACCAGGCCCATCTCCTCCCAGCGGCGATGCGCATGCACGATGTGAGTCTGCACCAGCATGGCGATGAAGCCGCCAAGCGTCATGTCGTCGGCGTCGCCGAGGCAGCCCAGCACCTCGTCCAGGATGCCCTGGCGCCGGGCCGTCACCAGCGCCTCGACGCCCAGCGCTTCGATGCCCTTGACCAGCACGCTGCGCAGCATCTTGACCGACGAGGCGCTGCCGGGCTTCGGCCCCAGCAACGTGGCGACGAAGCCGCTGGCGTTCATCCAGGCCACTGCCGCTTCGGCTTCCTGGCCGGCCACCAGCATTGGCGCCTTGATGCCCTGCTTGAAGAACCCGCCCATCACGGCGACATCGATATAGCGTCCGCCACCTCTCTCGATTTCGGCGCGATCCTCGTCCGACATCTTGCCGGTGACGGTGCAGAGATCGAGGAAGTGCGCGCCTTTCTTCAGCAGTGGGGCTGCGGCCGCGGCGGCATCGCGCGCGAACTCACCCTGCACGGCCGAGATCACCAGATCGGCCTCGCTGAGCGCTGCGCCGTAGTGGTCCTCGATGGCGACATCGAGCGCACGGGCGGTCTTGCCCAGCGCGGTGCCGCGCGCGTCCTTGTCGAGCGCCGTGTCGATGGCGATGACGCGGCGCGGTGCGTTGTCTCCGGGCTTTGAAGGGCCGCGCCAGCCGCCCTCGACGCAGAGACCGCGGGCGATGGCTGAGCCCGCCTCGCCAAAACCGAGCAGCGCGATGACGCGCGGAGAAAAAGACATGTCGTTGTTCCGGATGTCAGGAGGCGGGAGCTTCGCCGTCCTTGGTGCTGCGCGCGACCCCTGCGATCTGGGGGGCGTCGCGCGAACTGGCAACACGCAGCTTCGGCCGCACGACGGCGACCGCCTGGTTCTGCGCACGCTCGGCAATGCCGGCATAGAGCTGCTTGCCGGACTCGATCACGCTCACGCCGGCGAAGCGGCCAAGCCAGCGCTGGCCGAAGCGCTCCACCGCCGGCGCCATCTTCATGGCAAGCCGGGAGCGGGTCGGCGGCATGTAGAGGGCGCGCGTCTGGCGCAGCGGCGCGAACATGTTGGCCCGCAGCAGCGCCGCGAGCTGGCCGGTGGAATAGGGATG
This sequence comes from Alphaproteobacteria bacterium, assembly GCA_010032545.1. Taxonomy (GTDB): domain Bacteria; phylum Pseudomonadota; class Alphaproteobacteria; order Reyranellales; family Reyranellaceae; genus Reyranella. The sequence goes on along the minus strand of RGPT01000063.1, from coordinate 4,098 downwards.
GCCCTGGTAGAAGGGCGAGCGGTCGAGCTGGGACCAGAAGCCGGCGCGCGTCGGCGCCACTACGATCAGGCGCCCGCCGTCGGCCATAACGCGCCAGATCTCGCGCAGCATCGGGCGGAGCTGTTCGGTGCATTCGACGGCATGGACCAGCAGCACGCGATCGACCGAGCGGTCGGACAGCGGCAGATCCAGCTCGTCGACCAGGGTCGCGAGATTGCGCCCTTCGCGCGGCCAACGGGTGACACCCTGGGGGGCGGGCATGAAGGCCAGGACGCGCGCTGCCTCCTCGACGAAGGGCCGCAGCAGGGGCGCGGCGTAGCCCAGCCCCAGCACGGCCTCGCCGCGAACGCTCGGCCACACTTCGCGCAGCCGGGCGCGCAGCAACCGCGCGGTCGTCTGGCCGAGTGTGCTGCCGTAGAATTCCTCAAGGTCGAGGACGTCGTTCCACATGCTTTCATCCTAGCAGAAACCAGGCCCCAAGAACCATGGGCGCGGCCATGGCCTGCGCAGGCCAGCTCTGCTAGCGTTGCGCATCATGAGCACAACACTAGACATCGTCCGAATCCCGGTCCTGAGCGACAATTACGTGTGGTTGATGCGCGAGCCCCAGAGCGGCGCCGTCGCCGTCGTCGACCCGGCGGTGGCCGGGCCGATCCTGGCCGAGGCCGAAAAGCGTCGCTGGAAGATCACGCATATTCTGAACACCCACCACCATGGCGATCACGTCGGCGGCAACCTCGAGATCAAGAAGGCGACCGGTTGCACCATCGTCGGTCCGCGGCGCGACCGCGCACGCATCCCCGGCATCGACGTCGAGGTCGACGATGGCGACCGCTACCGTTTCGGTGAGGCCGAGGCGGAAGTCTTTTTCATCCCGGGTCACACGTCGGGCCACATCGCCTATGCCTTTCGCGATCAGCGGGCGCTGTTCTGTGGTGACACGATCTTTGCGCTGGGCTGTGGCCGGATGTTTGAAGGCACGCCGCAGCAGTTCTGGACGTCGCTCAGCCGGCTGCGCGCCCTGCCCGACGACATGGGTGTCTACTGTGCCCACGAATACACCCAGTCCAACGCCCGCTTCGCCGTGACCATCGAGACCGGCAACAAGGAACTGATGGCGCGCTCGGCGTCGATCGATGCCGCCCGAGCGCGTGGCGAGGCGACGGTGCCGTCGCTGCTCGGCGAGGAAAAGGCCACCAATCCGTTCCTGCGCGCCGACGTTCCCGCTTTGCAGAAGGCGGTGGGTATGCTCGGCGGCGATCCGGTCGCGGTGTTCGCAGAGGTCCGCCAGCGCAAGGACGTGTTCCGCTAGAACGGCGATGCCGGTCCTGCTGACGAAGGCCCTAGTCAATCCGTCGGCGGCGGACTAAAATTGTTTCATGGTCCTTGCGGCTAGCCGTTCGGTTGCATCTTTTCCTGTAGTGCCATGACGCCGCGCTCGGCCGCTGTCGTTCTTCTTTTCCTCATTGGCGCTGCCGCTGGCATAGCGGTGTTGGGCGCCAATCCGCCGCCGTCGAAGCCGATCGCCTCGGTGGCGCCAGCGCCCTCTCCCTCGACATGGCCGGACTACAGCTTGAACGGACCTGGCTTCGTGGCGCCTGCTGGACCTCAGGGAGAGCTCGTCGCCCTGGGTTATAAGCTCGTCACCGAGACTTTCTCCACCATCGGGCCGGAGGCGCCGGACCCGGCCAAACGCTTCGCGGGAAACAACCTCTCCTGCCAGAACTGCCACCTCGATGCCGGGACGAGCCGTACCGGGCTTACTCTGGTCGGAAGCGTTCGCAAGTATCCGTGGATTTCGTCCGACGGGAAGCATGAGGTCACGCTTCGCGATCGTCTGAACGAGTGCATGACGCACTCCATGAACGGCAAGCCGCTGCCTCTTGAATCGCAAGAGATGGATGCGTTCGTCGCCTACCTGAAGTTCATCGGTGATCCGCCGGCGCAGCACACTCCCGCGATGCCGCACCCTCCAGTGCTGGCCAATGCCGCGCGCGGTGCCGAAGTCTACGCTCGCATCTGCGCCGCTTGCCACCAGCCGGACGGTCTCGGCAAGCGCATCGGCTCGGCGAACGATGGCCGGGGCTACCGGTTTCCGCCGCTGTGGGGCCCCGACAGTTTCAATGCGACCGCCGGCATGAACTACGTCTCGATCGCCGCCCAGTTCGTTTGGCGCAACATGCCGCGCGGCGTCGATCCCAGGCATCCGCAACTCGACCTGCAACAGGCTTGGGACGTCGCCGCGTTTCTGCATGCCCAGCCTCGCCCGCCGGGACCTGCGGCCCGCTGAAGCGCCCGGACCGACGGTATCTGCCGGGAAGGTCCGGACCGGTCGTGAAATCTGTTGGCAGGTTTGAACTTGCCGCGCATTGTTTTGCCATTGGGAGCGTTTGCCACCGTGCTGGGGAGCTGTCGGTGGCGGGCGGGGATTTGGGGCGGTAATTCATGGTCTACTTTCTGACGGCTGTCGCTGCGATCGCGGGCTTTCTCTTTGGCTACGACGAAGGGGTCATCGCGGTTGCGCTGCCGCTGATCGAAAAAGACTTCCCGATGACTCCTTTCGTCAGCGGCTTCATGACCGCGGCCGTTCCGCTTGGAGCTCTGTTCGCGGCGTGCTTCGCCGGGCGGGTCACGGACCGGTTTGGACGCCGGCGTGTGCTGATGGTCGCCGCCGCCGTATTCGCCGCCGCAGCCCTGATCGCCGCGGCGATGACCGCCATCTGGATTCTGGTCGTCGCACGGTTCGTTCTCGGTTTTGCCATCGGTCTGGCAGCAGTCGTCGCCCCGCTTTATATCTCCGAGTCCGCGCCGCGCGCCATTCGCGGCGCACTTGTCGCCACCTACCAGCTGGCGATCACGTTCGGAATTCTCGTCTCTTACCTGGCCGGCCTTGCCTTCGGCAGCGGCGGCTCGTGGCGCATGATGTTCGCCTTGGGGGCAGTGCCGGCCGGCCTGTTTCTCGTCGGCCTCGCATTCCTGCCGGAATCGCCGCGGTGGCTCGTCTTGCGAGGGTTCTCCGATGCGGCGAAAGCCAGCATCCGGCGGCTGCGCGGCGCGGGCGCCGACGTCGACCGCGAACTGGGTGAGATCCGCAGCAGTCTGGCGGCCAGCACGGGAAAGAAAGCGGGCTATGCCGCGCTTCTGGCGCCGCTCGTCAGGCCGGCATTGATCGTCGCCATGGGCCTTTATTTCCTGCAGCAGCTCAGCGGCATTAACGCCGTGATCTATTATGCTCCTGAGATCTTCGGCAAGGCCGGCTTCGACAGCGGCAGCACCCAGCGACTGGCGACGGTCGGCGTCGGGTCGGTGAATTTTCTTGCGACCATGCTGGGCATGTATCTCATCGACAGGCTGGGACGACGTCCCTTGCTCGTGCTGGGATTCTGCGGCACCGCATTTGCGATGCTGCTGATCGCCGTTGCGGTCGCGAACCCGAACCTCGTGCCTTCGTGGGTCGTCGTGGCCGCCCTGCTGCTCTACATCGCCTCTTTCGCGATCAGCCTGGGGCCGCTTCCCCATGTGATGATGTCGGAGGTCTTTCCGCTGCACATGCGCGGCGCGGGCATGAGCATGGCGTCGATCAGCAACTGGGGCTTCAACTTTCTGGTGGTCCTCACTTTCCCTCTACTGCTGGCCGGACCGGGCCTCGCCTTCACCTTCACGATTTTCGCGGTCGTTTGCCTGTGCGGCGTCGCATTTACGCTGCTGCGGGTGCCGGAGACCGCGAACCACTCCCTCGAGGCCATCGAATCTCATCTTATGTCCGGTCGGCCGTTGGCGAAGCTGTAGTGTGGTGCCCGATGGCTTGGGAACAACAATGAGGAGGAGAGACTTCTTGCCCACCTTGCTTCGGATGTTCGCCTTTCTGCGGCGAACGCCGCTCCTCGGAACGATTGTGCTGCTTCCGGCCATTGCCGGCTGCTCGTCGATCGGCCCATCGACCGTGCCCCGGGATCGGGCCGACTACCTCAAGGCCCTTTCGACATCCTGGAAGACCCAGACGCTGAGCAATGTCGTGCATATCCGCTACGGCGACACGCCGTCGTTCCTCGACGTTGCCTCCATCGTCAGCGCCTACACCCTGGACGCCAACGTCTC
>RGPT01000062.1 GCA_010032545.1 Alphaproteobacteria bacterium | reverse complement strand
CGGCGCTGAACAGACGCTTCTCAAGACTGCCTTTGTCGCATCGATCTGGCTTGCCGGACCCGATGCCTCAACAAGTACGGCCTTTGTGACGCTCGCGAATGTCTGACCGTGGAGCACGAGCTGTGACAACGCCGCCTGCAGCGGCGACAGGCTGGGGTTGTAGGCGGCGTTCTCCGCATAGCGGCCGGTGCAGATCACGCCGCCGTTCGTCTTCAAGGCGACACCCGCGAAGGTCTTCGTATAGGGGCTGTAAGAGGCATTGGCGGCGGCCAGGGCCGCGGCGCCGACCGCGTCCAAAGACCGGGCGACCTTGAGGCGGTTGTTCTGAACCTGCATCAGGCCGCCCTTCTGCTTGAGGCTGCGGGGGCCGAACGCGTTCGGCAGGTAGTCCGTCAAAAGCTGTGAGCCTGTCTTCAGCTTGATGTCCAACTTCGACGCGCCGACAAGTTCGTAGAGGAATTGACGGCAGTATCCGCAAGGCGCCGCCGAGATCGCCAGCGCGCGCAAGCGCTTCTCGCCGCTCATCCACGCGTTGGCGACAGCCGCCTGCTCGGCATGCACCGTGAGGCTCAGCGCTTGCCCTGCCACTTCGAGATTGGCGCCGAGGTAGAGCGAACCGGACACTCCCACACCCACGGCGCCAACGTCGAAATGGGAAATGGGGGTGACAGCGTAGAGTTGAGCCACCGGCACCAGTTTCTGGGCGAGCTGCTCGACGGTGACGCCCAAAGATGTCGCCAGTCCAACCGCCTCTGCGGTACCGATGACACCGCGAAACCGCCTCGCCCGCATGATCATTCGGAGATCGGCGGCGATTCGAGGCATCTTCGAGAGCCGGGCACCAAGCTTCTGTGGCGAGATCGGCACCGGCTGCTCCCTGACCTAGCTCACGAGCTCCCCGCGAAAAGCCCAGCGGGTCATGCGCTTTTCGATCATGGCGCAGATCGCGTACATCGCCACGCCCATGATGGCGATGGCGAACAGGCCGGCGAAGGTCGTCGGCGCATCGTTGCGCGCGCTGGCCGACAGCATGAGAAATCCGATGCCGTTGTTGCCGCCCACCGTCTCGGAGATCACCGAGCCGATGAAGGCCAGCGTGATCGCCACCTTGAGGCTCGCGAACAGGTAGGGCATGGCGCGCGGAATGCCGACCTTGGTCAGGATCTCGAAGCGCGTGGCGCCGAGGCTGCGCAGCACATCGCGCATCTCGGGCTCAATCGTGGCGAGCCCGGTCGCCACGTTCACCACGATGGGGAAGAAACTGATGACGAAGGCCGTGATGACGGCCGGCAGGGAGCCCACGCCCACCCAGATCATCAGGATCGGCACGATCGCCACCTTCGGGATCGCGTTGAAGGCGATCAGCAGCGGGTAGAGGCCGGAGTAGACGAACGGCGACGCGCCGATCGCCAGCCCCAGCAGCAGGCCGGCGGCAATGGCCAGCAGGAAGCCGATCGTGGTCGTCCACAAGGTGTCCCAGCAGTAGGACATCAGGATGCCGAAGCGCTGGAAGAAGACGGCGAAGATCTTGGTCGGCCTCGGCAGGATGATCTCGGGCACGTCGAAGGCGATGCAGGAGATTTCCCAGATCACCAGCAGCGCGGCCAGGACCAGCCACGGCATGGCGTGCTTGAGAGCCTCGCGACGGAGGTCGGTCATGCGTGTTCCTGGTGGATGCGGTCGCGCAGTTCGTGGACCATCTCGACGAAGTGCGGCTCGAAAGTGGTGGCGAGGGTGCGTGACCGCGGAATATCGATCTTCTTGCTGAGCACGATACGGCCGGGCCGGCGGCTCATGACATAGACCGTATCGGCCAGGAACGCGGCCTCGCGCAGGTCGTGCGTCACCAGCACGCCTGTGAAGCGCTTCTCCAGCCACAGCGCCTGCATGACTCCCCAGAGCTCCTCGCGGGTGAAGGCGTCGAGCGCGCCGAACGGCTCGTCAAGCATCAGCAGTTCTGGCTCGTGGATCAGGGCGCGGCAGAGATTGGATCGCTGCTGCATGCCGCCCGAGAGCTGCCAAGGGTACTTGTCGGCGAAATCGGCCAGGCCGACCGTCCGCAAGAGCTTCATCGCGCGCTCGACATACTCGGCGCGATGTCTGCGGAACCGGCGCTTGTGCGGCTCCACCACCTCCATCGGCAGCAGGATATTGTCCATGGTGGTGCGCCACGGCATCAGGGTCGGGTTCTGGAACGCCATGCCGACGCCCTTGATCGGCCCTGTTACCTTCTCGCCAGCCACCCGGACCTCGCCGCCCGTGGCGGGCAGCAGGCCGGTGACCAGCTTCATGATGGTCGACTTGCCGCAACCCGACGGGCCGACAACGGCTATGAACTCGCCCTTGTCGATGCTGAACGTGGCATCGGCCAACGCCAGCGTGGTTTCCTTGCCGAGTCGGTAGGTGAGGCTAACGGCATCGAGATCGACGAACGCCATCTCTACTTCGAGATCATCCGGTCGGCCTTTGGCGGCAGATAGGCGTTGGTGAACACCTTGTCCGGGGCAGGTGCCGCCGGCAGCCCGAACGCCTCGGAGACATCCTTGACCGCGCGCGCGAAGCGCGCCGGATCGACGTCACCCATGCCGTTTGCTTTCACGTAGGGAGTCAGGATGTTGGTCTCCAGCGAGATCTGGAGGCGCTCCATCTCGAGTTTCTCGTCGATCAGCGGATCGCGCTTCTTGGCGGCGGCGATGCCGAGCTTGGGATCGGCGATCACGTCCTTCCAGCCCTTGATGGTGGCGGCAATGAACCCCTTCACCGCCTTCTCGTTCTTGGCCATGTCGGCGGAGATGACGATGCCGTTGCCATAGACGTCCATGCCGAAGTCGACGAAGCGCATGGCGACGATGTCCTCGAAGGCCACGCCGCGCGCCTTGAGGTCCAGCATCGACGAAAAATAGTGGCCGGAGATGAAGTCGACCGTGCCCTGCACCAGGCTCTGCTCGCGCAACTGCGGCGTCAGGTTGACGTGCTCCCACTTGGTGATGCCGTTCTTCTTGGCGAACGCCGGGAACAGGCGGAACGAGGCGTCGAACACCGGTGCGCCGAGCTTCTTGCCTTCGAGATCCTTGGGTGTCTTGATGCCGCTCTTCTTCAGGGCATAGACGCCGAATGGCGCGAAGTCGTAGACCATGAACACGCAGAGCACTTCCTTGCCCGGATTCTTGGCGTTGTACTCGATGGTAGCGTTCACGTCGGCAAAGCCGATCTGATAGGCGCCGGTCGCCACGCGCTGCACCGCGCCGGCAGAGCCCTGGCCCGGGTCCATGGTGACGTCCAGCCCTTCGGCCTTGTAGTAACCCTTCTCAAGGGCGACGAGGAACGGCGAGGTCGGCCCCTGAAACACCCAGTCCAGTGTGAACTTGATTGGCGTCTGTGCCTGCGCCGGCAGGGCGCTCAACATCCCGGCGATGACGGCCGCGCCGCCCAGCCATTTGGCCAATTTGATCATGTCCAATTCCTCGTGAAGTTCCCCTGGAGCGACTCTTAGGCGGACAACCTGCGCCCGCCAAGGGGATATCAGGCAGATTCTATGCCAGCCCGCTGCGTCGAGACGAGTTCGGTGAAGGCGCCGCCGCGGGCGGAAAGCTCCTGGTAGCCGCCTTGCTCGACGACCCGACCATGCTCAAACACCACGACCTGGTCGGCCTCGCGAATGGTCGAGAGCCGATGGGCGATCACGAAGGTGGTGCGGCCCTGCATCAGGGTCTTGAGCGCTTTCTGGATACGGGCCTCGGTGAGCGAATCCAGCGCGCTGGTCGCCTCGTCCAGGATCAGGATCGGCGGATCCTTGAGCAGCGCCCGAGCGATGCCGAGCCGTTGCCGCTCGCCGCCCGACAGGGTCGTGCCGCGCTCGCCCACCAGCGTGTCGTAGCCCTGCGGCTGGCGCATGATGAAGTCATGGGCCTCGGCCAGTTTGGCCGCCTGCTCCAGTTCGGCCTGGGTAGCGTCGGGCTTGCCGATGCGCAGGTTGTCGGCGATGGACCGGTAGAACATCGTCGAATCCTGGAACACCACGCCGATGTTGCGGCGAAGCGAATCCAGCTTGATGTCGCGATGGTCGACTCCGTCGATGCGGATGACGCCCGACTGGGCATCCCACATGCGATGCAGCAGCGACAGCGTCGTGCTCTTGCCGGCGCCGGTCGGCCCCACCAGCGCCACGGTCGCCCCGGCCGGAACCTTCAGGGAAAAATGAACCAGGGCCGGCCTCTTGCCATCGTAGGAGAAGTTGATGTCGTCGAACTCGACGTCACCGCGGGCGCGCCCGATGTCGAGCCCGTTGGGCTTGTCGGGCACGGTCGACTGGGCATCGAGCACGCGGAAAAAATCGCTAAGCGACGGCATCTGGAAGAAGATGCGGCTGACAAAGCCCGAGGCCTGGTCCATGCGGCCGATCAGCATGGTGGCGAATCCCATGAAGCTCACGATCTCGCCGACCGTCGCTTCGCCCTTGATGTAAAGCCAGGTGCCAAGCACGAAAATCGAGATCACCGTGATAGTCGACGCCGCGCGCGTCATCACCGACAGCAACGCCCACCAGTTGAGGACGGGGAACTGCGCCGCCAGCGTCTGACGCATGATGCGATGCATCTCGCCGGTCTCGGCCGCCAGCCGCACGAAGCTCTGGATGAGGTGGATGTTGCCCAGCGCATCGCCGGCACGTCCGGCAAGCTCGCTGTGCAGGTCCTCGACCTTCTGCTGCAGCCGGTCGGTGCGGCTCACCACCCAGACGTTGGCCGCCGCAAAGAACAGGATCAGGACCAGCAGGAGCAGGCCGAGCCGCCAGTTCATGAACAGGCTGAGCGGAAGCATGACGAACAGCGCCACCAGGGTGGCCAGGTTCTCACGGAAGAACGAAAGCCAGATGCCGAACAGGTTGTCGACACCGGTCAGCATGATTTTGATCAGGCGACCGGAATGCTGCGTGTTGTGAAACGAAAACGGCAACATCAGCAGATGCTCGAAGTAGCTGGCCATCGCGCCCAGCCGTCGACGGTGGGCCATGCGGTCGGCCTGCAGCGAGACCACCATGTTGGCGGCAATGCCGCCCAACCCGACCAGGGCCCACAGGCCGAGAATGTCACGGGCATCCCGCCACAGGACCTCGGCGGGCTTGTCCCGCGCCGTGCTCAGGAGGTCGATGACCTGGCCGAACAGCACCGGTTCGTAGAACTGCAGCGCCGCCACCGCCACGTTGGCGATCGCCAGGACGATGGCGAGCCCCTTCTCGGCCCGCAAAAGCCCGATCACCCGGCCGTAGACGCGAAAAAATTCCATTGTGGTCGTTCAGGCCCCTTGCCGGGTTCGGCTATTCGCCCAGGAACCGTTCGACGGTGTTGACGAAGAAGCTCACGCCGAACGGGATTGCCATGTCGTTGAAGTCGTAGCGCGAGTTGTGAAGGCCGGCGCCTTTGCCGTCCTCGCCGCCGTTGCCCAGCCAGACCATGGCACCCGGAACCTTCTCCAGCATATAGGAAAAGTCTTCCGCACCCATGCTGGCCTGCACGTTGTCGCGCACGCCGTGCGGCCCGCAGATGCCCGCCGCCACGTCGATGGCAAAGGCAGCGCGCTGGGCGTTGTTGATCGTCGGCGGGTAGCCGTAGCGGTACTCGACGTCGATGTTCACGTCATACATCCTGGCGGCACCGTCGCAGATTTCGCGGATGCGCGCCTCGATCAGCTTGCGGGCCTCCGGCGTCGTGGTCCGCGTCGTGCCCCCGACATGGGCGTCGGTCGGGATGACGTTGTAGGCCGAGCCGCCCTTGACGAAGCCCACGGTGACGACGGACGCGGCGAACGGGTCCATGTTGCGGCTGACGATGGTCTGCAACGCCAGCACGAGGTTGGCAGCGACGATCAACGGATCCTTGGCAAGATGCGGGTGTGCCGCATGACCGCCCTTGCCCGAGATTCGCAGGTCCCAGCGGTCGGCCGCGGCCAGCAGCGGGCCGGGCTTGGTGGCGATCGTGCCCAGCGGCAGGCCGGGCTTGTTGTGAATGGCGAAGACAGCATCACAGGGAAACTTCTCGAACAGTCCGTCGTCGATCATCGCCTTGCCGCCGCCGCCGCCTTCTTCGGCGGGCTGGAAGATGAAATGCACGGCGCCCTCGAAATCGCGCTTCTCGCTCAGCACCTTGGCTGCACCCAGCAGCATGGCGGTATGGCCGTCGTGGCCGCAGGCGTGCATGCGGCCGGGGTTCCTGGACGCGTGCTCGAAATCGTTGGTCTCGTCCATCGGCAGGCAATCCATATCGGCGCGAAGCCCGATCGCCTTCAACGAGTTACCCCGCCGCAAGGTTCCCACGAGACCCGTCTTGCCCAGCCCGCGCGTCACCTCGAGGCCCCATTCCGCGAGCCGGGCTGCCACGATGTCGGAGGTCCGGTGCTCCTCGTAGGCGAGCTCGGGATGGGCATGGATATCGCGGCGGATGGCGGCGATCTCACCCTGGATCTCGAGCGAACGGGGAAGGACGGGCATCGGATACTCCGGTTGGAACAGCGGGCATCTTAGCCCAAAATCTGACCATGTTGTCTCTTCAGGATGTCGAGAGCGCCGCGGCCGTCGTCTACGCCGCCATGCCGCCCACCCCGCAATATGCCTGGCCGTTGCTGGCGCGCCGAACAGGCTGCGAGGTCTGGGTGAAACACGAGAACCACACCCCGACCGGCGCCTTCAAGGTGCGCGGTGGCCTGGTCTACATGGACCGGTTGAAGAGCAACCATCCAGGTGTCGCGGGCGTGATCAGTGCCACCCGCGGCAACCACGGCCAGAGCATCGCGCTTGCCGCCGCCCGCGCAGGCATCGCCGCCACCATCGTCGTACCCCAGGGCAATTCGGTGGAGAAGAATGCCGCCATGCGGGCTTTCGGCGCGGAGCTGATCGAGGCCGGCCACGATTTCGATGCCGCGCGCGAGGTGGCGATGCGCCTGGCCGGCGAACGCGGCCTCTCGATGATTCCGTCCTTCCACCGCGATCTGGTGCGCGGCGTGGCGACCTATGCGCTGGAGCTGTTTCGTGCGGCCCCGCTGCTCGACACGGTCTATGTGCCGATCGGCCTGGGTTCGGGCATCTGCGGCACCATCGCCGTACGCGATGCACTTGGGCTTTCGACCAATGTGGTGGGCGTGGTCTCGACCGAGGCGCCGGCCTACGCCCTGTCGTTTGCCGCAGGCAAGGTCGTGCAGACCAACAGCGCCGATACGATGGCGGACGGCATGGCCGTGCGTGGACCGGATCCCGAGGCGCTCAGGGTGATCGTCAAGGGCGCGGACCGGATCGTGAAAGTGAGCGACGCCGAGATAGCCACGGCCATGCGCGCCTACTACGAGGACACGCACCAGCTCACGGAAGGTGCGGGTGCCGCCTCGCTGGCCGCGCTGACGCAGGAAGGCGAACGCATGGCCGGCAAGCGCGTCGGCGTGGTCCTGAGCGGCGGCAACATCGACCGCCCGCTCTACTTGCGCACGCTTGCCGGCGACTTTGGCGCCGACGGTTGAGGCGCCCAGGCGAGATCGCTCTTCACCGCCTGCATGATGAAGGACGAACGCGTGCCTTTGACACCGGGCATCCGCAACAGCGCCTTCATGGCAAATTCGCTGAAGCTTGCGAGGTCTGGCGCGAAGACATGGACCTGGAAGTCCATGTCGCCGGTCACGGCATAGCAGGCCACGACCTCAGGCCGGGCACGGATTGCCGCCTCGAAGGCGGCGACCGTCTTCTCGGAATGATCGTCGAGCGTGATCTGCACAAGCGCCTGCAGGCCCAGTCCCATCGCCTGCGGCGAGACGAGCGCTGCGTAGCGGTCGATCACGCCGTCCTCTTCCAGGCGCTTCACGCGCCGCTGACAGGGCGTGGGCGACAGGCCGACCTTTCCGGCGAGATCGACCATCGGCAAACGGCCTTCGGCCTGTAAAGCCGCCACGATGCGTCTATCGATGCCATCAAGGTCGATCATGGTGTAATTCTCCCTATATTGTCTGCTTTGTGGAGAATACCTCCAAAGCCATCCTTTCGACAGGCCATCTTCGCGAGGATTAACCACCGTGCCGCCCCCATATTCGACTTATGAGCATCGCCCCCTTGAGACCCTGCGCGGCGACTACGTTGGCATGGCGCCCGACTGGACCGTGCCCCAGCACGCGGACCTCTATTCGGACGAGGACCAGGCTGTGTGGCGGATGCTGGTCGAACGGCAGACCGCGCTTGCCCGACGCCATGCCTGCGACGAGTTCCTGGATGGACTCGACTCTCTCGGCATCGGCGCGGCCATCCCGGACTTCGAGACGATCAACGCACGGCTTCTGCCGCTCACCGGCTGGCGTCTCGTCGGCGTGCCCGGGCTGATCCCCGATGCGGCCTTCTACGATCACCTTGCCAACCGACGCTTCCCGGTGACGGTGTGGATTCGCAGCCGCGCCGAACTCGACTATCTGGTTGAGCCCGACCTGTTCCACGATTTCTTCGGCCATGTGCCGCTGCTCACCGACCCGGTGTTCGCCGACTTCATGCAGGCCTACGGCCGGCGCGCCATCGAAGCCGGGTCCGGGAACATGGATTGCCTGGCGCGTCTCTACTGGTTCACCGTCGAGTTCGGCCTGATCCGCACCGCCAAGGGACTCAAGGCCTATGGCGCCGGCATCCTCTCATCCGCCGCCGAAGTGAAGCACGCCATCGAAGACCAAGGTGTCGAGCGTCTTCCGTTCGACGCGACGCTGGCCATGCAGCGGCCCTATGAAATCGACAAGCTGCAACCGGCCTACTTCGTGCTCGACGATTTCCGCCAGCTCCTCGATCGGCCACCCACCCACTAGCGCAGCGCGACCAACCCATCGACGGCAACGACTCCTTCGCCGTCGCGCTTTACCAACAGCGGGTTGATCTCGGCCTCCGCGACGTCGGCAAACGCCTTGTGGGCCAGGGTCGAGAAGGCGGCGATGCTCTTGGCCAATGCCGCCACGTCGCCCTTCGGCAAATTGCGATAGCCTCGGACGGTCGCGAGGCCCTTCACCTCCTCGATCATCTCGCGCGCCTCGGCCGCGTCGACCGGCGCGATTCGCGTCGACGCGTCTTTGTATATTTCCGCCAGCACGCCACCGAGACCGACGGTGATCGTGGGCCCCACCAGAGGATCGCGGCGAAATCCCAGGATCACTTCGGCAAGGCCGCGTTCCATCTTCTGGATCAGGAAGCCGTCGAGCTTCGCCGCGGGCGAATGGATTTTCACGCGCCGCTCGATCTCGCGGGCGGCCGCCGCGGCAGCCGGCCCATCCATCAGGCCGAGCGCCACGCCACCGGCTTCAGTCTTGTGCGCAATGTCGGCAGACAGAATCTTGAGCGCCACCGGCACGCCGACCTCGGCCACGGCCGCCATGACGCGCTTGGCGTCGGGGATTGCCAGCGACTTGGCCGTCGGCACACCAAGTGCCGCGAAGAGATCGGCCGCCCGCCGCTCTCAACAGCGCGAGCGATTTTTCCGCCGTCGGCGTCAGCGCCACGGCAAAAGGCTTGGCCGTTCGGGCAAAGCGCAGCAGCGGCTCGACCGCCAGCTCGGGATTGAACTGGGCCGACGAGCCCACGACGAAGATCACGGCATCGTTGCCATCGTCAGCCAGCAGCCGCTCGATGGTGCCAGCCACGATCTCGGGCTTGGCGCCGGCCAGGGTGAGATCGATCAGCTTGCCCTCGCCCGCCGCGATGCCGAAGGGCTTCAGCCAGTCGACCAGCGCCTGCGGCGGCTCGGCGATGTCGAGGCCGGCCATCGCCATGTTGTCGACCACCATGGCGGCCCCGCCGCCCGTGGTCGTGGCCACGGCCACGCGCCTGCCACGCCCCTCCGACCGAATGGCGGGCTGCCGGTCGACCAGCAGCGCCGGCACGTCGATCAGCGACTCGAACATCGACACGCGGGTGATTCCATGGCGGCGGCAGAAGGCGTCGAACGTGGCATCGGAGCCCGCGATGGCGCCGGTATGCGACTTCGCCAGCTCCTGGCCGATCTCGGACCGGCCGAGCTTGTAGGCGATCACCGGTTTGCCGGCGGCATGCGCACGCCGCGCCGCGGAGGCGAGACGATCGCCATCGCGTAGCGTCTCCATGAACAGCAGGATCGCATCGGTGCGCGGATCGTCGACCAGCAGGTCGGCGATCTCACCAACCGCAAGATCGACCTCGTTGCCGACCGAGATCAGCCGCGAGAAGCCGAGGCCGCGCGCATCCGCGCGTGACAGCAGAGCGCCGATAAGACTGCCGCTCTGGCTGACGACAGCCCAGCGGCCGGTGCGCAGCCTGTCGATGGCAAAGGCGGCATTGGCCGTCAGCACCATGGCCGGATCGGTGCTGACCGTGCCGATGCTGTTGGGGCCGACCAGCCGGATGCCGGTCTCGCCAACGATGCGCACGAGCGCGTCCTGCAGGGAGGCGCCTGCCGCGCCGGCATCGGCGAAGCCGCCGGCCAGGATAGAGGCGACCTTTACGCCGCGTCGGCCGCACTCTTCGAGGGACGCTACGGCGGCCCCACCGTTCAGCAGGATGTAGGCGTGGTCGATGTCGCCCGGGATCGCATCGAGATTCCTGAAAGCTTTCTCGCCCAGAATTTCATCGCGCGACGGATTGACCGGCAGGATCTCGCCGGTAAAGCCGTGCTTGCGCAGGAACCGCTGCGGCCGCGACGTCGTCTTGGTGATGTCGGCCGAGGCCCCGATCAGGGCAATGCGTTTGGGCTCGAAAAGGGCTGCGAACAGCTTCTTGGGATCGCTCATCCAACGAGTATACTCAAGTCATGATCAATCGCCGCACTTTCGCTGCCGCAACGCTTGTCGGACTCGCCCTGCCCGCCAACGCCCAGGCCCCGTGGCCCAGCAAGCCGATCAAGCTCGTCGTGCCCTATGCACCGGGTGGGTCGACGGACGTCGTGGGCCGGGTGATCGCCGAATATCTCGGCCAGCGGCTGGGCCAGAACATCGTGGTCGAGAACCGGCCAGGCAAGGGTGCGTCGATCGGTACGTCGCAGGTCGCCAAGGCAGCGCCCGACGGCTACACGCTGCTTACGTCGAACATCTCCTCCTTCGCGATCGCACCGCCGCTCTACGGCGATCTCGACTACGATCCGGTGAAGAACTTCACGCACATCACGCTCGCGTCGTTCAATCCCAGCGTCCTCGTCGTCAATCCGAGCTTCCCGGCCACGACTCTGGCCGAGTACGTCGCCTACGCCAAGGCCAACCCCGAGAAACTCGCCTTCGCGACCTCGGGACCGGGTTCGAGCAATCACATCCTCGGCACGATGCTGACCCTGGTCAGCAACAGCAAGCTGGTCCACATCCCCTATCGCGGCGCGGGACCCGCGATGCAGGACGTGATGGCCGGCAACGTGCCGTCGATGTTCGATTCGCTGCCCTCGGCCGCCCCGCACATCAAGGCTGGCAAGGTGCGCGCAATAGCGGTCAGCGGCGAGAAGCGAAATCCCAGCTTCCCGGATGTGCCGACGATGAAAGAGTCCGGCTATCCGGACCTTGTCTCCTATTCCTGGTTCGGCCTGTCCGGCCCGGCCAACTTGCCGACGCCGATCGTCGAGCGGCTGGCGAAGGAGATGCAGGTAGTGCTGAAGGACCCCGCCGTGGTGAAGCGCTGGGCGGATATCGGTGCCGAGTCGAGCACCATGACGCCCGAGGAATACACCCAGTTCGTCAGGACGGAACTCGAGAAGGCGACGGTCGCCGTGAAGGCGTCCGGCGCGAAGCCTGGAGAGTAGAGGAGGAATCCATGACCATCCGTCGCGTAACATCGCCTGCCGTCCCCGAGCCGCCGCCCGAGCGCTGGTCCAACTGCCTGGTGTGCGACGGCATCGCCTATGTCTCGGGCATGACCGCCCGTGCCGGCAACACTGTCACCGGCAGCGACGAGTATGAGCAGTCGAAGGCGATCTTCGGCAAGATCAAGGGCATGGTCGAGGCGGCCGGCGGCGCCATGGCCGACGTGGTCAAGATCACGGTCTACGTCACCGACATCAAGAACAACGTGAAGGTGTGGGCGGCGCGGCGCGAGTTCTTCACCGGCGACTTCCCGGCCTCGACACTGGTCGAGGTAAGCGCGCTCGCGGCACCGGAGATCCTGGTCGAGATCGAGGCGATCGCCCACATCGGCAAGGGCAAGCGCTAGAGGCGAACGCTAGGCGTGTGAGAACATCGCCTTGCCGGCGACCGGCATCGTCGCCTTTAGAATGGTCCCGGCCGAGATCTTTTCGCTGCGGCGCGAGACGACCAGATAGAGGTCGTGCCCCGCGAAGGCGACGTTGGTGCAGAAAATGTCGTCACCGCAGTCGACATGGTGCGTCGGCCGTCCCAGATGGTCGAAGCGCCAGGCGGTCGTGCTGGGATGCGCCACGACGAGGCCGCCTTCCGAATCGAGCGCCATGCCGTCAGGGCCGGCGTGGCCGCCGCTCATCTGGATGAACAACCCGACCTTGCTCGCCATGCCGTCGGCCATCAGCGGCAGGCGCCAGACGGCATTGCCGCGCGTGACGCCGACATAGAGCACGTTCTCGGCCTTGTTCATGACCAGACCGTTGGGGCTGGGCACTGTGCCGACCAGCATCGTGAGCTTGCCCGCCGTGTCGTAGCGGTAGACGCGTCCGGTCGGATCGTGGAGGCCGGTCTGGCCCTGGTCGGTGAAATAGAGATCGCCATTTGCGGCAAAGAAGAGATCGTTGACGCCCTTGAAGCTCTCCGAGCCGCGATGGTCGATCACCGGCGTCACCTTGCCTGTCGACGGATCGAGCACGACGATGCCGCGCTTGTAGTCGGTGATGAAGAGGCGGCCGTCCTTGTGGATCTTCAGGCCGTTCGGCCAGCCGTCATACTCGGTGACGAGAGTCCATTCGCCGGCCGGGCTGATGCGAAACACGCGACCGAAGGGAATGTCGGTCACGTAGAGATTGCCGGCGCGATCGAAGCTCGGCCCCTCGAGGAAGGAATCGAGTTCCATCCCGACGGCATTGGCGTCGCCCCACGAGGTGCGGCGCGGCTTGCGGAACTTTTCCGGCAGCCGCGTGAACTCGGCGGCCGGAACGGCCTTGGTCATTCCGTACATCGTCTCTCGTCTCCCTCGTCCCCGATCATAGGGGAGAAGACACTAAGCCGCCTTCACTTCGCGTTCGGCCTTCAGCGCCCGCACGGTCTGGCGCAACGCATGGACGGTCTTGTCGATCTCCGCGCCGCCATGGGTTGCCGACACGAAGCCGCCGGGCGCGCCCATCACATCGACGCCATGCGTCATCAGGCCCATGCGGATCTTGCCCGTCAGCGGGCCGGCGCCGCGCGCACCCTTGAGCTTGGCGAATGGCACTTTCAGCGGATCGAAGGTCGCCGGATCGATCGGATCGCCGAACGGGTTGGGATAGATCAGGAAGGTCGAGCTCTGGCCGTAGATACCCCACGGCACGCCTTCCTGCACCAGCACCTCGGTCAGCGCGCGGCGCAGTTCGGCCGCCGTCCTGTTTGCTTTTTCCGCGAGATCTTCATCCCGCAGCAGCGTGAGCGCCGTCACCGCCGCAGCGGCCGACAGCGGGTTCGCATTATAGGTGCCAGGGTGCAGGATCCGCTCGATCTTCTTCGCCGCGGTCGCATCATGATCGATGCGGTCGAGGATGTCGCGTCTGCCCGCGACCGCGCCGCCCGGCAGGCCGCCGGCCACGATCTTGGCCTGGATACAGAGATCCGGCGTGATGCCGAACGCCTTCTGCGCCCCGCCCGAGGACCAGCGATAGCCGGTGATGACCTCGTCCATCAGCATGACGACGCCCTTCTTCCGTGTGGCGTCGCGCACCGCCTGGATAAACCCCGGCGGCAGCGGCGCCTGGCCCCAGGACGCGCCCGAAGGTTCGAACATGACGGCGGCGATGTCGTCGCGCTCCTCGATCAGCTTCACGACGGCTGCGACGTCGCCGCTCGGCATCACGATCGAGAGCGCACTCACGTCCTGCGGCACGCCCGGCGTGGTGCCGCCGTCGTAGGTGGCGCCCGCACCGGCCGTCACGTTGTCGTGCCAGCCATGGAAATGGCCGATGAAGCGCACGATCTTGTCCTTGCCGGTATAGGCGCGCGCGAGACGAATCGCCATGTGCGACGCCTCGGTGCCCGACGCGGTGAAGCGGACCTTCTCCGCGCACGGCGTCAGTTCGCAGACGAGTTCGGCCCAGCGCACCTCGAGTTCGTGGCTCGAGCCGTAATGCGTGCCGAGGTCCATCTGCCGCTTCACGGCCTCGACGACGGCGGGATGGGAATGACCCAGCAGCATGGCGCCGTGACCGCCGAAATAGTCGACATACTCGTTGCCATCGACGTCCCACTTGCGGGCCCCCTTGGCCTTGGCAACGTGGATGGAATAGGGATCGAGATAGCGGGCATCGTGGGTAATGCCGCTGGGCAGCACCTTGTGCGCCCGCTCGAACAGGGCGCCGGAACCGGGCGTACGGGCCTTGTAGTCGGTGACGATGGCGGAGTTGGTCGGCGCTACAGTGGTCATGAGCCCTCACATAACTAATGACGGAGCATCGCAAGCCTCGCTTGCGCCGCCAAGGGCCTGCAGCCAGAGTCTTCGCTTTCCGCAGACCGAGGGTACATACGTGAACGCCAAACCGCGCGGACGCCAGTTCTTTAACAATCCCGGCCCGACCAACATTCCCGATCGCGTCCTGCGCGCCATGGACCGGCCGGTGCTGGACTTCATGTCCGACGAGTTCCTGGCCATCCAGCATGCCTGCCATGCGGGCGTGAAGCGGGTCCTGAAGACCGACCAGACGCTCTACATGTACAGCGCCAGCGGTCACGGCGCCTGGGAAGCGGCGCTCGCCAACCTGTTCTCCGCCGGCGACACGGTACTGATCGTCGAGACCGGCTACTTCTCGATCAGCTGGGCGGAGATGGCGGTCAATCTCGGCATCAAGGTCGAGACCTTCGCCGCCGACTGGCGCACCGGTGCCGATGTGGGCAAGCTGGCCGAGCGGCTGGCCAAGGACAAGGCGCACGAAATCAAGGCGGTGCTCACCGTCCACAACGAGACCGCGACCGGCATGGTCCTGCCGGTGGCCGACATTCGCCGCGCCATGGACGAAGCCAAGCACCCTGCCCTGCTGCTCAGCGACACGATCTCCTCGCTTGCCAGCATGGAATACAAGATGGACGTTTGGGGCGTCGACGTGACCGTGGGCGGCAGCCAGAAGGGCCTGATGCTGCCGACAGGCATGTCGCTGACCGGCGTCAGCAGCAAGGCAATCGAGGCCTCGCGCAAGAACAAGGCGCCGCGCCACTACTGGAACTGGGAGATGATGAACGGCCGGGCGCCGCAGAAGTTCGTCGGCACCGCGCCCGTGCACATGTTCTTCGGCCTTCAGGAATCGCTGAAGATGCTCGAGGAAGAAGGCCTCGACGCTGTATTCCAGCGCCACGCCCGCCTGGCCGAGGCGACGCGCGCGGCCGTGCGTGCCTGGGGTGCGGGCGGCAAGGGGCCACAGCTCTATGGCCAGGCGAGCGACCGCCTCTCCAATTCGGTGACGGCGATCCTGATGCCCGAAGGCCACAGCTCCGACGCGCTGCGCAAGGCCGCGGTCGATCGCTTCAACCTGTCGCTGGGCGGCGGGCTGGGGCCACTGATGGGCAAGGTCTTCCGCATCGGCCACATGGGCGACCTCAACGAGCCGATGCTGCTGGGCTGCCTGGCCACGACCGAACTCGCGATGAAGACGGTCGGCGTGCCGTTCGCCCCGGGGGGTGTCGATGCGGCGATCGACTCGCTGGCGAGCTGATGCCTAGAACGCCGGTACCTTGCCAGCGAGGGCGGCGACGAAACGTTCCGGCCTGATCGACGACAAGGCGGTGCCCTGCCGGATCGCTCCTTCGAGATTGACGCCCAGCACCGGCTCGAACAGGGCGGTCGCCGGGTTGAAGGCGTAGAGCCGGCCCTCGGTCATGTTGAACCACCAGCCGTGCACGATCAGCGTGCCGGCGGCCACCTTGTCGGCGATCCAGCGGAAACTCATGAGATTGCCGACGCTGTTCAGCACCGCGGCCTGCTCGACGGCACGCGCGACTTCCTCGCGCGACCGGCCCTTCAACTCGCGGACCACGAGATCGCGCGTCTCCTGGGCGATGCTGGTCCAGGTCGACAGGTAATCGTAGTCGGCATAGATGCTGTCGCGGCCATCGACCAGGGCACCGATGCCACCGCACAGCGCATGGCCCAGCACCACGATGTGCTCGACCCCGAGCCCGCGGACGGCGAACTCGATAGCCGCCGACGTGCCGTGATGGCGCGTGTCGGGCGGATACTGCGCCGGCGGCACCATGGCGGCCACGTTGCGGACGGTGAAGATGTCGCCCGGCTGCGTCTGCGTCAGAATGCCGGGGTCGACCCTGGCGTCGGAGCAGGCGACGATGAGAATCTTCGGCGCCTGGCCCTCGTTGGCGAGCTTCTCGAACAGGTCGAGGTGCTCGCGATAGTAGCCGAGGCGGAAGTCCGAGAAGCCTTTTAGGAGCCTTCTGAGCGGCATGCGTGTTCCAGACTCCGGACGATTTGCGGCGCAGCGCGACATAGACGATGATCGAACCCCGCTCAACCCCGTTCCCACGGACAAGATGAACGCTGACCTGCTCTATGAACGACGCGGCGATATCGGCTGGGTCACCTTCAACCGGCCGCAGGCGCGCAACGCGCTTACTTTCGCGATGTATGAAGGACTGGCCGCGATTTGCGCAGAGGCCAACAAGACCCGGGACGTCAAGGCGCTGGTCATCACCGGCGCGGGCGACAAGGCCTTCGCCGCCGGCACTGACATCGCCCAGTTCAAGGCCTTCCAGGGCGGCGAGGACGGCATCGGCTACGAACGCAAGATGGATCACATGCTGGAGACCATCGAGCGCTGCGCCGTGCCGACGATCGCCGCCATCGCCGGCTTCTGCACCGGCGGAGGTGCTGCCATCGCCGCTGTCTGCGATCTGCGGATCGCGGCGGCCAACGCCCAGTTCGGCTTTCCCATCTCGCGCACGCTGGGCAACTGCCTGTCGATGTCGAACTATGCCCGCCTCGCCGCCCTGATCGGCCCGCAGCGGGTGAAGGAAATGATCTTCCTGGCCAGGCTGATGGATGCGCCGGCGGCCCTGGCGGCCGGCCTGGTGAGCGAGGTCGTGCCCGATGCGGCCGCGCTGCAGGCGCGTGCCGCGGAAGTGGCACGCACCGTCGCCGGCCACGCTCCCCTCACCCTGCAGGTGACCAAGGAGGCGCTGCGCCGCCTCCAGGCGCGGATCGCCGACGAGAGTATCGACGACCTGATCCGGTTGGCCTACGGTAGTGCCGATTTTCGCGAGGGCATGGCGGCTTTCCTGGAGAAGCGGCCGCCCAAATGGACGGGCGCCTAGGGCTGCCCAAAGAGGAGAAAGAAATGATCAAGTTCGGCTCAACTCTGGCGGTTCTCGGAATGTGCCTCGCGGTGGCGGCCTGCCAGAACCCGCAGCAGGTCATCGGCGCCAAGGAAGACATGATGGCCGCGGCCGGCTTCAAGTTCGTGCCCGCCAATACGCCAGCACGCCAGGCTTCGTTCAAGAACCTGCCGCCGCACAAGTTCTCGCGCGAGATCAAGGACGGCCAGGTCTTCTACGTCTATCCGGACCCGACGGTCTGCGTCTGCCTCTATGTCGGCAACCAGGCGGCCTATGGCCGGTATCAGGCGAACGTCTTCCAGAAGAACATCGCCGACGAACAGCAGATGACCGCCAACATCAACTCGATGAACGACTGGGACTGGGGCCCGTGGGGCGGCTACCCGTATCCGGGCTGGTACTACTAGCCACCTGATCGCGACGGCGTCCCGCGAGGAACGCCACGATCGCAAGACCCTGGACGACCGCGGCTGCGACGAACACCAGTGTCGCCTCCGCCGGTGACAGGGCGCGCAACGCCCCGAACGCCGCCGGCGCAAAGGCGTAGGTTCCCTGCCCGATCGCCACGATCAACGGCACGACGCGTTGCACGTCGGCCTTGTTGAATTCGACCTGGGCGATCAGCGGCGGTAGCGACGTCGTGTTGCCGATGCCGAATCCGAACAGCAACACCCCCGTGACCAGCAGGACGGTATCCGTGCCGGCGGCCAGGATCAGCGCGACCGAGCCTGCGATCTGAACGACGTGGCTCGCACAGGCGATCAGCCGGCGGTCGCTGCCCGGCGGCATCAGCCAGCCGACCAGCGTGCGGCCGGCGACGGCGCTGGCCGTCGCCAGCCCCATAAGGATGCCCGACGCCTGCTCGCCCAGTGCCGGCACCAGCAGCGAAAACA
>RGPT01000061.1 GCA_010032545.1 Alphaproteobacteria bacterium | reverse complement strand
ATGCAGCTTGGGGTCGTCGCGCCGCTCGCCCATGGGAAACACGCCGACGCGGTAGGCCTGCAGCAGGAGGTCGGGCGTGATCTCCAGCATGGCGGCGGCTACTTCTTGAGGCCGACCAGCTTCTCCAGCCAGTGGATGTCGTAGTCGCCGTCGATGAAGGTCTGTTCGCTGATGATCCGGCGGTGCAGCGGAATGGTCGTGTCGATGCCGCCGATCACGAATTCCTCGAGACAGCGGCGTAGCCGCATCAGGCATTCGTTGCGGCTTCCCCCATTCACGATCAGTTTCGCCACCATCGAGTCGTAGTAGGGCGGCATGACGTAGCCGGTATAGAGGCCCGAATCGACGCGCACGCCCAGTCCGCCGGGCGGATGATAGTCGGCGATGCGGCCGGGGCAGGGCATGAAGGTCTCGGAGTTCTCGGCATTGATCCGGCACTCGATGGCATGGCCCTGGATGACAATGTCCTTCTGGGACATGCCGAGAGGCGCGCCGGAGGCAATGCGGATCTGCTCGCGCACCAGGTCGATGCCGGTCACCGCTTCGGTGATCGGGTGCTCGACCTGGAGGCGTGTGTTCATCTCGATGAAGTAGAACTCGCCGTCCTGAAACAGGAACTCCATGGTCCCGGCGCCGCGGTACTTGAGCTTGCGCACGGCGTCGGCGGCCAACTCGCCGATCCGGCTTCGCTGTTCGGCGTTGAGAGCCGGAGAGGGCGCTTCCTCCAGCACTTTCTGATGGCGACGCTGCAGCGAGCAGTCGCGCTCGCCGAGGTGCACGCCCGCCCCCAGCCCGTCGCCCAGGACCTGAATCTCGATATGACGGGGGCGTGGCAGGTACTTCTCGAGGTAGACCGAGTCATTGCTGAATGCCGCCTTGGCCTCGGTGCGGGCGAGCGAAAAGGCCTCGGCTGCACTGTCGGCATCGTCCACGACCTTCATGCCGCGTCCGCCGCCACCCGCCACCGCCTTGATCAGCACTGGCCAGCCGATCTTGGTGCCGAGCGCCACGATCTCCTCGACTGAATCGACCGGGCCGGGCGAGCCCGGCACCAACGGCAAGCCCAGTTCCTTGGCGGTCTGCTTGGCCACGATCTTGTCGCCCATCATTGCGATGTGCTGAGGCGTCGGGCCGATGAAGGTGAAGCCGTGCGCTTCGACGGCTTCCGCGAAGCGTGCGTTCTCCGACAGCCCATCTCGCGGCAGGCGCGATGGATGCGCAGCGCGATTTCACCCCGGTTGGCGATCAGGACCTTGTCGAACATGGTGAACGGTCGCCCTATTCGACGATCATCAGCGCTTCACCGAATTCCACCGGCTGGGCGTTGTCGATCAGAATCTGCATTACCGTGCCGGCCTTGGGGGCCTTGATCGGATTGAAGGTTTTCATCGCCTCAATGATGAGGATCGTCTGGCCGGCGGTGACCTTGTCGCCGACTGCCACGAAATTGGGCTTGCCGGGTTCCGGCGCGAGATAGGCGGTGCCTACCATCGGCGACTTCACGGCACCTGGGTGCTTGGCGAGGTCGCCGGCACCGGTCGGGGCAGTGGCGACGGCCGCGGCGGCGACCGGCGCAGAGGCGGCAGACGCCGGTATCGGGGCGGCGGCGAAGGTCACTTTCGGTCGGGCGATCCGGATGCGACGGTCGCCGTCGGCCAACTCGATTTCGCCGAGATCCATTTCCTCGAGAATCTCCGCGAGCTTGCGGACAAACTCGGTATCCATCTCGAATTTTGCCATGGAGAGTTGCTCCCGATGTATGTCAACGGCCCAGCAGGCGGGCCAGGGCCTGGAGGGCCAGAAGGTAGCCTTGCGTGCCGAGGCCGGCGATCACGCCGACTGCAGCCGGGCTTATGTACGAATGATGCCGGAAGCGCTCACGCTTGTAGATATTGGAAAGATGAACCTCGACAGTCGGTCGCTCGGCTGCATTCAACGCATCGAGCAAGGCCACGGACGTATGGGTGTAGGCTCCGGCATTGATGACGATACCGGAATTCTTCTCGCGGGCTCCCTGTATGAGGTCGACTAGGACGCCCTCATGATTGCTCTGCGCGAATTCGACCGACAGACCCAGGCGCAGCGCTTCGGCCCGGCACGATTTCTCGACGTCCGCCAGGGTCTCGTGGCCGTAGATCTCCGGCTGCCGCTTGCCCAGCATGTTGAGATTTGGCCCGTTGAGTATCAGCACCGGCTTGAGTGCCGGCCGACTCCGGGCAGTCTTTGCGGCCAAGCCTGCCTCCCTAATCTACATTGGCGGGCGTTATAGCATGGCGAGTCAAGGCCACAAGGCGGGGCCGGGGATCGTTCTAGCTTGCCTCGTGTAGCTCTTGGGCGCGTGCGAACAGCCTGTCGGCCAGGGCTTCGAAGGTCCGTCTTTCGTCGGGGCTGAGCGCGTCGTGTAGGCGCTGCTGATAGGCAAGCGCCAACGGTACGATACGTGCGTGCATTGCGCGGCCCCGAGCACTCAATTTCAACGAGGCGCGGCGGCGGTCGTGACTGTCGGTCGCCCGTTCTATCAGGCCGCTTTTCATCAGGCCGGCCACAGCCCGACTGACCGCCACCTTGTCCATGACGATGCGCTGTCCGACATCGGAGGCCGTGAGCGGAGCAAAACGTCCAAGGGCGGCCATGACCCGCCATTGCGTCACCGACAGGCCGAACGGCTGGGCATAGAGATTATGTAGCGACTCGCTCACCAATTGGGCCAGGACCGAAAGGCGATAGGGGAGGAATTTTTCCAGTTCGAGGGCTTGCAAAGTGTTCCGCATGATAGTTACATTTGAAACTAATTATGGCGAGAGTCAAATATGGCCAGTATCAGCGAACGGACGCTTCTCGAGGCCGACCCCGTCAATCCGATGGGCACCGATGGCTTCGAGTTCGTCGAATACACGGCCCCCGATCCGACGGCCCTGGGCACCTTGTTCGAAAGCATGGGGTTCGTCCGCGTCGCCCGGCATCGTTCCAAGGACGTGTCATTGTTCCGCCAGGGCGACGTGAACTTCATCGTAAACGGCGAGAAAGAGAGTTTCGCCCAGGGCTTCGCCCGCGTGCACGGCCCCAGCGTCTGCGCGATCGCCTTCCGCGTGAAGAACGCCGCATTCGCCTACAAGCGAGCCCTGTCGCTCGGCGCCTGGGGCGTCGAGAACAAGGTCGGCCCGATGGAACTCAACATTCCCGCAATCAAGGGCATCGGCGATTCGCTGATCTATCTGGTCGATCGCTATGGTGAGAGGGGCAGCATCTACGACGTCGATTTCGAGTTCCTGCCCGGTGTTGACCGCAACCCCGGGGGAGTGGGGCTAACCTATATCGACCATCTGACACACAACGTGCATCGTGGGCGCATGGACGAATGGGCGGGCTTCTACGAGCGGCTCTTCAATTTCCGCGAAATCCGATACTTCGACATCGAGGGCAAGCTTACGGGTCTCAAGTCCAAGGCGATGACCAGCCCATGCGGCAAGATCCGCATCCCGATCAACGAAAGCACCGACGATAAGTCGCAGATTCAGGAATATCTCTCCGCCTATCGCGGCGAGGGCATCCAGCACATCGCACTCGGCACCGGCGACATTTACGAGACCGTGGAGGCGCTGAAAGCCAAGGGTGTGCCGTTCCAGACCGTGCCGGACACCTACTACGAGCAGGTCAACGCGCGCCTGCCGGGGCACGGCGAGGATCTGGCGCGGCTGGCGGCCGACCGCATCCTGATCGACGGCGCGCCCACCCAGGGCGGCGGGCTCCTGCTGCAGATATTCACCCAAACAGTGATCGGACCCATCTTCTTCGAAATCATCCAGCGCCGGGGCAACGAAGGCTTCGGCGAGGGCAATTTCCGCGCCCTGTTCGAGTCGATCGAACTCGACCAGATCCGTCGCGGAGTCCTGAAGGCCTGAAGGGGAAGACAAGGAAGGAAGCCATGACCAAAAACTGGATTCCGCTGCGCCAGGTCGAGGGCACCGCCTCTCGCCAGGCCCATGTGCGGCTGCCCGAGGGCACCTACGAGCGCGAGATCAGCAAGGAGGGCTTCTTCGGCCCCTCGGCGCAGTTCCATCACAAGCACAAGCCGACCGACTGGGTCGCGTTCGACGGCCCGATCCGGCCGCGTGCGCTCGACCTCAACAGGATGGCGACGCCCCACGGTAACCCGTGGTTGGCGCCGCTCGTGATCAGCAACGCCCACATGCAGATGCGTATGTGGCGGATCGACAAGGCGATGGGCGACTTGGTGCGCAACAGCGACGGCGACCAGCTCCTGTTCGTTCACGCCGGTGCCGGTGCCCTGTTCTGCGACTATGGCCATCTCGACTATCGCGAGGGCGACTATCTCGTGATCCCGCGTGGCACGATGTGGCGGCTTGAGCCTGGCGAATCCACGGTGGCGCTGATGATCGAGGCGACCAACGATCATTTCACCCTGCCGGAGAGGGGACTGGTCGGCCGGCATGCGATCTTCGATCCGGCGATCCTCGACACGCCGCGCATCGACGATGCCTTCCGTGCGCAGCAGGACGAACGGACCTGGAAGGTTTCGGTGAAGCGCCGCAACCAGATCTCGACGGTGACCTATCCGTTCAATCCGCTCGACGCGGTGGGCTGGCATGGCGACCTGAGCGTCGTGCGCATCAACTGGCGCGATATCCGCCCCCTGATGAGCCATCGTTTTCACCTGCCGCCGTCGGCACATTCGACCTTCGTGGCCAACCGTTTCGTCGTCTGCACCTTCGTGCCGCGCCCGCTGGAAAGCGATCCGGAGGCTCTGCGCCTGCCGTTCTTCCACAACAACGACGACTTCGAGGAAGTGATCTTCTATCACAAGGGCAGCTTCTTCAGCCGCGACAACATCCATCCCGGCATGATGACGGTGCACCCGACCGGCTTCACGCATGGCCCGCACCCCAAGGCGTTCAATGCGGCCACGAAGGGCGGCAAGACCGAGACCGATGAAGTCGCGGTCATGATCGACACGCGCGACGCGATCGACGTCGCCGACATGCCGGCCGGCGTGGAATTCGATGGTTATGTGAAGTCCTGGCGGCCGCCGGAGATGAAGCAGGCCGCAGAGTAGCGAAGTCGTCGATGAAACTCGGAACGCTGAAGGAAGGCGGCCGCGACGGCACGCTGATCGTGGTCAATCGCGAACTCACGCGCGCGGTGCGGGCCACCAACGTGGCGCCGACGCTGCAACGGGCGCTCGACGACTGGGCCGACACGGCGCCCCGCCTGCGGGTCCTCGCCGAGCAACTGGCCGATGACAAGGCGCCAGGTTCGTTCGAACTCGACAGCAGCGCGCTGGCGGCTCCGCTGCCGCGCGCCTACCAGTGGGTCGACGGATCGGCCTATGTTGTCCACGTCGAACTTGTGCGCAAGGCCCGCGGCGTCGAGATGCCGCCGTCGTTTTGGACTGATCCACTGATGTACCAGGGCGGATCGGACTCCTTCATCGGCTCCACCGACGAGATCGAAGCCGGGGACGAGGCTTGGGGAATCGACTTCGAGGGCGAGATCGCGGTGTTCGTCGACGACGTGCCGATGGGCACACCGGCCGCTGCTGCGCGAAAGCACATCAGGCTCGTTACGATCCTGAACGACGTGTCGTTGCGGAATCTGATTCCGGCCGAACTCAACAAGGGATTCGGCTTTCTCCATGGCAAGCCTGCCACGGCCTTCGCGCCAGTTGCGGTAACTCCGGACGAGTTGGGCGACGCCTGGGATGGCGCCAGGCTCAATTTGCCACTGATCTCGACGCTGAACGGCAAGGAATTCGGCCACCCCAATGCCGCTACCGACCTGACTTTCGACTTTGGCCAGCTGATCGCCCACGCCGTCAAGACCCGGCATCTCGAGGCCGGCACGGTCGTCGGCTCGGGGACGGTCGCCAACCGGGATGCCTCGGCCGGCTGCTCCTGCATCGCCGAGCGACGGGTCCGCGAGACGCTGGACGGCGGCAAGCCGGTGACTCCGTTCATGAAGTTCGGCGACCGCATCCGCATAGAAATGTTCGATCGGAACGGCCGCTCGATCTTCGGGGCGATCGACCAGAAAGTGGTGCGCTACACGCCACCGGCCTGAGCCATGCTAGGGTGACAGCCGGAGGCGGTCATGAAGCTCATCGGCTATTTTCGTTCGTCAGCGGCCTATCGCGTGCGCATCGCGCTCAATCTCAAGGGCGTGGCAGTCGAGCACGCGTCTCGGCACCTGCGCAGAGGCGAGCAAAAGTCGCCGGACTATGCGGCGCTCAATCCCCAGAAGCTGGTGCCCGCTCTGGTGCTCGATTCCGGCGAGGTCCTGACCCAGTCGCTGGCCATTCTTGAGTACCTCGAGGAAACCTATCCCCAGCCTCCCCTGCTGCCCCGCGAGCCAGTGGAGCGGGCGCGCGTGCGGGCGCTGGCGCTGATTCCGACGGCCGATATCCATCCGATCCAGAATTTGCGGGTGATGGGCTATCTGCGCGAAAAATTCGGCCAGACTGAGGAGAGCGCCTTCTCGTGGTCGCGGCACTGGATCGAAACGGGCTTCGATGCCTACGAGGCAACGATTGCGAACGATCCCCGGACCGGGGCCTTCAGTCACGGCGATGCGCCGACCATGGCCGATCTCTGCCTCATCCCGCAGGTGTTCAACGCAGCGCGCTTCAAGGTCGACATGAAGAACTACCCGACCATCCAGCGCATCTACGAGACCTGCATGCAGCTTCCGGCCTTCGACGCCGCGCAGCCAGCCAAGCAGCCGGACGCCGAGGCGTGAAGAAAGGCGTCATCGCAGGTGTCGCCGCGATCGCCCTGGCGGGCATCGTTGCAGCATCGATCCCGTTTGCGGAAAAGTTCGCGTCGGCGGTCATCAAGGCCGAGATCGAACGTGGCGGAACCGCGACGGTGGGCCGGGTCGAGGTCGGTCTCCTGGCGCGCCGTGTCGTGCTTGCCGACATAAGATCGAGCCAAGGCGCCGGGATGTCCGTCGGCCGCTGGGAGGCATCGGGGCTTGGCTGGCCGCTCGCCGAGCTGTTGCAGGGACGGACGCCCCTGGGTGGGTTTCGGTGGGGCAGCCCGCTGCAGGCGGATCGGATCGAACTGCAGAGAGTGCACCTCGGGGATTGGGGCGCCGGTGGAACGTGGAGCGTCGAAGCGCTTGTGCTGGAAGGTCTCGACCTTGCGCGCTTCGATGCTTCCGAAGACGGACCGTACCGCGATCAAGTGGTACTTGCCCGTGCGATGACGGCGCTGTCGGTTCGGCGTGTCGAGCAGAACGGCACCGTCTTTGCGATGTCGGGCAGCGGCGACACTTTCGCCGTCTCGAAGATCGTCGTCGAGCGTTACGAGGCTGGTCGCATGGCGTCGGCCATGGCCGTTGGCGTCGAGGCCACGGCAGGCCGGGGCCGCGCGCCCCTGTTCCGAGTGGCCGACATCGACGTCCGCGGTCTCGACGTACGTCGGAACCTGGTGGCACTTTCGTCGGCCGACTGGCACCCCGATGCGCCACTTGGGCGGGTTGGGGTTGACCGCGCCAATGCCTCCGGCTTTTCGGGCGATACCCTGGCGCGGTATGGGGCGTCGCTGGGCTCGGTGAATGTCGAGACTGTTCGTGACAGCGATCAGGTCAGCCGCACGCGGGCCCGCATAGAAGGCTTTGCGCTGGCGCCGCCGCTGCGCAACATGGAGGCTCTGAAGTTGCGCATGGCCTTGCAGGCAATGGGCCTGCGTGAGCTCAGGCTGGGTTTCGACTGCGCCGGCACCGATGATCGTGTGAGAGGAGAGATCACGATCGATCGTTGCGCGCTCGCGGGCCCCGACCTCGCCAACATCAACTTCACCGCCCGGATCACGGGTGCCGACGAAGCCTTTTGGCAAGCCGTCGATGACGGCGATCTGGCGGCACTCTACGACACAAAAGCAGTCCTTACGTCGGCTCGTCTGGTGGCGGCGGACGGCGGCCTGCTCGAACGGGCGTTCAAGGCTTTTGCCGTCACGACCGGGCAACCGGCATCGGTGGTCCGTACGAATTTCGCACGCGACGTCAGGCGCTTTCAGCCGGCCGACGTGTTGATCACGCAGGACCTGTCCCAACTGCTCGATGCGGTCGCGCGCTTTGTCGAGAAGGGCGGCACGCTCACGGTCGATGCCCGCCCGGAACCTCCGCTCGCCATCGACCGGATTGACTACCTGACGAGTCCGGGCGCGGACCTGGTTACTGCGCTCGGTCTGACGGCGACGCTGTCGAAGTAGCGCGCGTCAGCGCTTGCGAGCGTCGGCGATCAGCTGCTTCAGCGCATCGGCGTCGATGGCACCTGGAACGAACTGGTTGCCGATCACGAAGGCTGGCGTGCCGCGGACGCCAAGCGCGCCCGCCAGCGCCATGTTGCGGTCGATCAGCTGCTTGAACTTCGGATCGTCCATGTCCTTCTGCAGCAACGCCACGTCAAGGCCGACGGACGCGGCGATTTCCAGGATACGGTCGCGGTCGAGCTTGCCGGAGAACTCCATCAGCGCGTTGTGCATGGCCAGGTGCTTGCCCTGCTTGGCCGCGGCCAAGGCTGCAAGCGCTGCGATGCGCGACGGCTCGCCCAGGATCGGCAGATCCTTGTAGACGACCTTGACCTTGCCGTCGGCGGCAGCGACCGCCTTCACGGCCAGATGGGCGCGTTTACAGTAGGGGCACTGATAGTCGTTGAAGTCGACGATGACGACGTCGCCCGCGCCATTGCCGCTGAACGGCGCGTCGGGATCGGAGAGGAGTTCGGCGCGGTGCTGGCTGATCGCCTTCTGCGCCATCGAGTCGCGCTGGCTGTCCTGCCGGCGTTCGAATTCCTGCATCGCCTCGACAAGCACTTCGGGATTGGCGATCAGGAAGTCGCGGACTTTCCTTCCGAACCCTGCCCTTTCGCCGCCCTCGATGGCGGCGCCGGGCCCGGCCATGTGGAACGGCGAGGTGGCGGCGGTGGCGAGAAGCGCCCCGCCGGCGATGAGGGCGGCGCAAAGAGCGAGCAGGAGCGAACGCATTGTCTTGAACTCCGGAGAAAAGAGGGGCCGGCCAGGCGAACTGACGGGTTACTAGCGACGGGGCCGTGAGTCTATGTAGGCCTTGATGTCCTGGGCGCGATGCCAGGCCGGCGTTCCCGGAGGCAGGCTGCGTTCCGCGGCAGCGGCATGGGACTGCGCCTCGGAACGCTGGCCGCGCAGGATCGCCATTTCGGCACGGGCCAGCGATGTCATGCCGGCGTTGTTCTGCTTGGAGTAGCCGGCCGCCATGAGCCGCCACAGCTCGAAGGAGCCGCTTTCGGTTTGTACTGCGAGTTCGAGATTGCGGAGGGCTTCGCGGTCGTTCTCGGGGTTGTTGGTGTCGAGCAGGGCGCGCGCCAGGTCGATCTTCAACAGTCCGCTGGCAGGCAGCAGCTGGACGGCGCGGCGGTAGGAGACGACTGCTTCAGCGGCGCGGCCGTTCTCGTACAGCATCTGGCCGCGCACCTCGTTGAAGTAGGGATCGTTGGGGTATTCCTTCAGAAGCCCGTCGATGGTTAGCAACGCCGAGCCCAGCGCGCCCTTGCGATAGAGCGCGATGCCGCGGGCGTAGCGCGCAGCGATCGAGCGGTCGGCTTCGCTGAAACGCTGGAGGGCGACGTCGGGTGCAACGAAGCCGAAGAGCTTGGCCACCATGCGCTGATGCATGGCGAGGAACTGCGGCGTATCGGGTGTATTGACATATGGCGAACGAGCCGCGGCTTCTTCGAACGCGGCGATCCGGTCGGGTGTCAATGGATGGGTCGTCAGATAGGGGTCGCGCTGCGTGATCGCCAGACGCTCCTCCTTCTGGAGGGTGCGCAGGAACTCGATCGTGCCTTTCGGCGACTGCCCGGTCTTCTGCAGGTAGCTCATCGCAGCCTGATCGGCGGCGGACTCCTGCGTCTGCGAATACTTCAGGAAGGACATGAGCGACCCCGGCGCCTTGTTCCCTCCGCCGCTTGGGCCACCTCGGCCGATACCGCCGGAGACCGCGCCGCCCGCCATGGCGCCGCCGGCAAGGATTGATTCCAGGATTTGCATGGTCGAGAGCGCCCGAAGTTCTTCCTGCATTCGGATAAGGTGCCCGCCTGCGATATGGCCACTCTCGTGCGCAAGCACACCGATGAGCTGGTTGGGCGTCTCGGTCCGCATGATCAGGCCGGTATTTATGAATATCCGCTGGCCGCCGGCCACGAAGGCGTTGAGCGAGCCGTCCTGGACGATCATGATCTCGACGCCGTTGGGGTCGAGGCCGGCCGCCCTCCAGATCGGAATGACGAAGGTCCGGATGGTGTTCTCGATCTCGGCATCGCGTATGAGATTGATCCGCTGCGCGTGGGTGTCCTTAAAAGGCGCCAGCGCGAGCAGCGAGAGGCAAGTGAGGATGATGATGCGTTTGAACACGGTTGGCACGGCTAACAGGCAGGCTAGAAACGGACGGCGGCTACGTCAATTGCGCAGCTTGGCGCTGGTGGGAACCCTTCTGCTGTCGGCTTGTGGCAGAAGTGAGACGGATAGGAGTTCCGAGCAGGCCGATAATGCCTCCAATCCCGCAGGTAAGGCCGCCGGCAAAGGCGGCCTGTCGAGCGTTTTCCGTGGTTCCTCCTTCGCTGCCGTTTCTGCCGACGAGAGCCGTGCGGCGGAGGTTGGCCGTGAAATCCTGGTGAATGGGGGCAACGCGGTCGATGCTGCAGTCGCCATGTACTTCGCGCTCGCGGTGACATTGCCGTCGGCGGGCGGGCTGGGGGCTTCGGGCGCCTGCATCGTCCACAACAGCAAGACCATGGCGGCCGAATCGTTCGTGTTCGCGCCGGTTGCGGCGCCCGGCGCGGTCAACGGCGTGTCGTTTACGATCCCGACCGGCGTGCGGGCCATGACGCTCATGCACGTTCGTCATGGTCAAGGTCGCTGGGAGCAATCCACTGCGGCCGCGGAGCGTCTGGCTCGCTTCGGCGTTCCGGTATCGCGAGCTCTCGCACGTGATCTCCAGGCTGGCGGTGCGCTCCTCGCTTCCGATCGCGAGGCCCAGCGCATCTTCGGTGGCGCGCTGTCGGAGGGCAGCAACCTCGTGCAAGCCGAGCTTGCCGGGACGTTGGCCGTGATCCGCTCGCGCGGCGGCGTCGACTTCTTCCAGGGAACATTCGCACGCACCCTGTCCGATCAGGTCTCGCGAATGGGCGGCAGCCTGCCGCTCGATGCATTGCGCGGCGCGGCGCCGCAAGCGGGACCGCCGGCTGGCGAGAATTTCGGCACGTTCGGACGCCAGCGCGTCTATGTCGCGCCGGCGCCGATGGCAGGCGCTGCCGCCCTGGCAGGCTGGCGCGGCCAGGCGCCGGGGGGCGGCACGCCGACCGATTCGGGCGGCTTCTCCGGCTTGGTTGCTGTCGACAGCAAGGCCAATGCTGTCGCCTGTAGTCTGTCCATGGGCCAGTTGTTCGGAGCCCGCATGGTCGTTCCAGGAACCGGCATATTGCTGGGGGCACCAACGCCAGAGGCGGCGTCCGTAAGCCCGTTGATCATCGCCTATCCGGCCAGTGGCGAATTCGTTTTCGCGGGTGCCGGTGGTGGAGGCCCAACGGCGGCCCAAGCGACAGGGATAGTGGCGCGGGCCACGATCGAGGCCGGGCAGGATCTGGCGGCTGTATTGGCCCAGCGCAGGGGCCAGGGCGGCTATGTCAACGCCATCGCGTGTCCGAGCGGGCTGCGCGGCGGCGCGGCCACATGCCAGGGCGCCATTGACCCTGCCGGCGCCGGGCTCACGCTGCTCGCCGTTCCACGCTAGGGCGAGGGCCGATGTCGGGAAAGCTGTCACGCCGGTCCGGCGCCGTCGATCCGTTCATTGTAATGGATGTCATGGCGGCGGCTGCCGAGAAGGAGGCTGGCGGCGACACCGTCATCCACCTTGAGGTCGGCCAACCCAGTACGCCCGCCCCGAAAGGGGCGCTGGCCGCGGCCCGTGCGGCGCTTGATTCGGATCGCATAGGCTACGTCGCGGCCCTGGGCATACCGGCGCTGCGCGAACGCATCGCCCGTCACTATCGCGAGGTCTATGGCGCCGCTGTCCCGGCGGAGCGCGTGATCGTGACGACCGGTTCGTCGGGTGGCTTTCCCTTGGCCTTTCTCGCGAGCTTCGACGCGGGCGACCGGGTTGCGCTGGCGGCGCCGGGTTATCCGGCCTACCGCAACATACTGGCCGCCCTCAATCTGGAGGCCGTCGACCTGCCGACCACCGCCGCCGATCGCTTTCAGCCGACGGTTGCCGCGTTGGATAAAGCGGGCAAGATCGACGGCCTGATCCTGGCCAGCCCCTCCAATCCCACGGGCACGATGGTCGATCGTGCGGAATTGAAGGCATTGGCGGACTGGTGCCGGCGCAACGGGGTGAGGCTGATCTCCGACGAGATCTATCACGGCATCGTCTATGAGGGCGAAACCACATCCGCGGTCGAGGTCTCCGACAGCGCCATCGTGGTCAACAGCTTCTCCAAGTACTTCTCGATGACCGGCTGGCGAATCGGTTGGCTGGTGGTGCCGCCCGAACTGGTCCGGCCGATCGAGCGGCTGACGCAGAACTTCTTCATCTCGGTGCCGACGCTGTCGCAGCACGCGGCGCTGGCGGCCTTCGAGTGCCGCGACGAGCTCGATGGCCATGTACGACGCTATCGTGCCAACCGCGATCTGCTGATGGCCGGCCTGCCGAAGGCCGGCTTCGACCGGCTGACTCCGGCGCAGGGCGCCTTCTATCTCTATGCCGACGTCTCCCATCTCACCAACGACAGCCGCGAGTTCTGCAGCCGGATGCTGCGCGAGACCGGGGTGGCGACGACGCCCGGCATGGACTTCGACCGGGCGAGAGGGACTGGAACGCTGCGCATATCCTTCGCCGGATCGACCGGGGAGATGGAAGAGGCCGTGCGCCGGCTCAAGACTTGGCGGCCGGCATGAGGAGGCTTTCCGCGACGGCGCTGCTGCTTTTCGTCGTTGAGGCGACACAAGCACAGGCACAGGGCAGCCCGAGCTTCGAGTGCGCCAAGGCTTCTACCCCGGTCGAGCGCACGATCTGCAAGAGCTCCGAGTTGGCGAAGGCCGATCGCGATGTGGCGACAGTCTATGCCGCGCTCTCTGCCAGGCTGAGCGGGGTGGCAAAAGACCATCTGGTGAAAGACCAGCAGCGCTGGGTCGGAAATCGCAACCGTGCCTGCACCGGCGAGGATGCGGCGGCTTGCCTGAAGTCGCGCTACGAAAACCGCCTCGCCTTGCTGAAGGAATTCGGCAACGGTGCCTATCCGTTTGTCAGCGAGCACGCCATCTTCCGCGCCGGCAAGGTGAA
This sequence comes from Alphaproteobacteria bacterium, assembly GCA_010032545.1. GTDB lineage: Bacteria > Pseudomonadota > Alphaproteobacteria > Reyranellales > Reyranellaceae > Reyranella. The sequence goes on along the minus strand of RGPT01000061.1, from coordinate 4,998 downwards.
GGCGACAAGCTATCGGATCGACGCCAGCTATCCGCAGTTCGACGGGCCGACTGTCAATTTCTCCGGCATCAACGCCCGGTTTGCCAATACGACGGCGGAAGCGGCGGGAGAGGCCGTCCCGGCCGGCGATATCGGCGAAGACCTCAACCAAACCTGGAGCTACGAGCAGAGTTTTGCGATCCATCGGCCAAGTCCGGTGACGATCTCGGTCGAGGTCAGCCTCTACAGCTACACCGGCGGGGCCCATGGCAATGGCAGCACCTATGCCGTGCTGGTAGACGTGCGCGGCGGCCGCGAGCTGAAGCCGGATGCCGTGTTCGCGACGGGCGGGGAATGGCAGCGCACGGTGACCTCTATCGTCGCCGCCGACCTCAAGAAGCAGTTCGTCGAACGCCCTGGCTTCGACGACGCTCTCGAGCCTGCGAAGCTTGCCGAACTGATGGCCGAGCCGGGACGCTTTTTGTTCAAAGCCGACGGGCTGGAGATCATCTTCAACCAGTACGATGTCGGACCTTATTCCGCCGGAACCTACCAGGTCTCGATCCCCTACAGTCGCCTCCGCGCGTTTATTCGCCCCGACGGTCCGCTTGCGCGTTGAACTGAGGAGCCATCATGAGCCGATCGACTCAGGTTGCTGCCGGACTCTTTGATAGTCGACAGTTTGGCTTTGCCCAGGTCGCGATCGTGACGACCTCCGCCGGACGCGAGATTCACGTGTCGGGCCAGACGGCTTGGGACGCCGAACGAAATCTCGTCGGAGCCGGCGACGTTGGCTGCCAACTCGAAAAGAGCCTCGCGAACGTCGCTGTCGCGCTGGAATCGGTCGGCGCGACGCTCGATCAGGTCGGCTCGCTGCGCATATACATCAAGCAAAGCCACTTACACGAGGGCAAGGCCATAGGCGCCGCTCTCAAGATGGTGTTCGGCGACAAGTTGCCGTGCTCGACTTGGATTGGCGTTCCAGGCCTCGCCCGCGAGGAATTCCTCGTCGAGGTGGAGCCCTCTCCGGTTTTCCTTCCTCACGTCGCCTAGTGTAGCCGGCGCCGGTCGCGCATCGGCACGGACGAAGTCGCCGGTGTCGGCTGCTGCGTCTCGACCGAGGGCACAGGGCCGGAATGATGGCCGACGACGCGCCACCCATCGCCGAGGCGTACGAAGGTGTTGGTCGCCATCAGCTGCACGTCGGGCAGGATTTCGCGGCAGACCACGATCGCGAGGCCGGGACGGCCCAACACCCACTCCTGGGCGCACCGCACGCGCGGCGCTTCGGGATGGCGCATGATGGCGCGCCAGCTCGCCATGATGTCGGCCCGGTCGTGCAGCGCGGCCTGGCCTGGATGCAGGCAAACGACCGGCCCCGTCGGTGCCCACAGAACATCCATGGCCTCGGCATCGCGTTCGTTGAAGGCGCGATAGAAGGCGCGATTGGCCGCCAGCACGGCGTCGCGCTCCTCGTCGTCAAATTCCGCCAGGAGCGGCGGCAGGCGGGGCGGGCGGCGCGGCATTCGACCCTCGAAACTCCCTGGTTGCGCAGCCTAGGATTAGCCGACACAGAAGAGGCATCCAACCGCAGAGAACGACGATGACCATTCCCAAGCTCGAATTCCCGCCGTTCCATCTGCCGCCCGAGGCCGAAGCCTTGCGCGGCGAAGTCCGAGACTTCCTCAAGGAAGTGCTGCCCGGCCTCAAGAGCGAAGACCGCTTTGCGAGCTGGAACACGCCGTCCCCGCAGTTCAGCAAGGCGCTCGGCAAGCGCGGCTGGCTCGGCATCACCTGGCCGAAGCAATATGGCGGCGGAGAGCGGAGCTTTCTGGAGCGCTATGTCGTTACCGAGGAACTGCTGGGCAATGGCGCTCCGGCCGGCGCGCATTGGGTAGCCGACCGCCAGTCGGGACCATTGCTGCTCCGCTTCGGCAGCGAGGCCCAGCGCCAGGCCATCCTGCCCCGGATCGCCGCGGGGGAGTGCTTCTTCTCGATCGGTATGAGCGAGCCGGATTCGGGTTCTGACCTGGCGTCGGTGCGGACCCGCGCCGAACCGGTGCCCGGCGGCTTCCGGGTAAACGGCACCAAGGTCTGGACCTCGGGCGCACATCGCAATCACTACTGCATTACCCTGGTGCGCACGTCGGGCCAGCACGGAGACCGTCATAAGGGCCTGAGCCAGCTTCTGGTCGATCTCAAGACGCCCGGCATCACCATTCGCCCGATCATCAACCTCGCCGGACGTCACGACTGGAATGAGGTGACGTTCAGCGACTGTTTCATCCCCGAAGAGTGCCTGATCGGCAACGAAGGGGACGGCTGGCTGCAGGTGACCAGTGAACTCGCCTTCGAGCGCAGCGGTCCCGAGCGTTTCATGCAGAACTATTACGTCCTGGGTGAGCTGGTGCGCATTCTGGGGCGCCAGCCGGCGGGCCGTGCGGCGTCGATCCTGGGACGCCTCGTCGCGCGTCTGTGGACGCTGCGCCAGATGTCGGTCGCCGTCGCCGGCATGATGCAGGGCGGCAAGTCGCCGGCCATCGAGGCTTCGCTGGTGAAGGATCTCGGTACGATCTACCAGCAGGACCTGCCTGAAATCGCCCGCGTCGTGGCGGAATCCGATGCAACGACGGAGGAGGACATGGCTGATTTCCTCGATGTTGCCCAGTATGCCACGATGATGGCGCCCTCCTATACGATCCAGGGCGGCACCACCCAGGTCTTGCGCGGCATCGTTGCCCGCGGCCTTGGCCTTCGTTAGGAGACCGGCGATGGATCACGATACACGCGACATGCTGCTCGAGACCGCCGGCCGGTTCTTCGCCGAGCGCTGCGGCAAGGAGATCGTCAACGGGGTGGAGAAGGGCGTGTGGCCCGCCGATTTCTGGAAGGAAATCGAGGATATGGGACTGCCGCTCACCGCCGTGCCCGAGGACAAGGGTGGCGTCGGCGGCACCTTGGCCGATCTGATGGCCGTGTTGCGGCTGGCCGGTGAAAACGCAGTGCCGGTGCCGCTCGCCGAAACCGCGCTCGCCAGTCTGTTGATCGCAGCGGCCGGCGGCACGCCCGGACCGGGACCGGCCGCCATCGTGCTGGGCAATCTCAGCATCGATAGCGGACGTCTGACCGGCAAGGTCGATCGCGTGCCGTTCGCGTCGGTCGCCGATCGTTTCGTCGCGGTCGCCAATTCAGGCGGCAAGGCCATCGTCGCGGTCGTCGAGAAGGTCAACGCCAAAGTGACGGCTGCCCCCAGTCACGCAGGCGAGCCCTATGGAACGGTGGCTTTCGACAAGGCTGTCTGCGTCTTCTCCGGTGCCTCGGCCGTGAGCGCCGCGCGGGCACTCGAGATCGCTGCCCTGGCGCGCGCCATGCAGATGGCGGGGGCTGCAGACAAGGTGCTGGCTACCACCGTGGAGTACTCCAAGCAGCGCGTGCAGTTCGGTCGCTCGATCTCGACCTTCCAGGCGATCCAGCACATGCTGGCCGAACTTGCGAGCTACGTGGCCGCGACCATCGCCTCGGCAGAGGCCGCATCGCGCGACGCTGACGAGGGGGGGCTGGCCGACGGCGGCAGCTTTTCGATCGCGGCAGCCAAGACACAGGCGTCCGACCTCGCCCAGCGCATCTGCGCCATATCGCATCAGTCGATGGGGGCGATGGGTTTTACCCATGAACACATCCTGCACCACTATACGCGCAGGCTCTGGGTTTGGCGGCGCGACTTCGGCAGCGAGAGCTTCTGGGGTGAGAAGATCGGCGCCGCCGTCGCCAAGGCCGGCCCGCAGGCATTGTGGCCGGCGCTGACGTCGAGCAGGTACGCGGCCTAGCGGGCCGACCTTCACGGTTGCGGCAAAACCGGCTAGACACCCCTAGGCAGGCGATGCCTTGCCGTTGAGGGGAAAGTCCATGTCGGCATTACGCTCGATTGTTCTGGGGGCAAGCCTCCTGTTCCTGTCCGTTGCGCCGACGATGGCCCAGGCGCCGGTGGTCGTGCCACCGGGCATGACGCAGGAGCAGTTCAACTCCCTGGTCGATGCCATCAGCAATTCGGTCACCGAAAAGCTGAAGGCCGAGGGCGTTCCCGCAGCGGCCCCTCCGGCTCCTGCTCCAGCACCCACCACCGCCCCGGCTGCGGCGCCGAAATCCTCCAAGGCGCCGCCGCCGCCCAAGATCATCAAGACTCCGCTCAAAGAGGGGCCCGACGAGTTCGCGGTCTTCTTTCAGCGTGCGAAGCAGGTCGTGCTGGCCATTCCCACGCTCGGCCGGCATATCGCGGCCATTCCCAGCCTGCTCGATCAGCGAACGGAAGGCGGCGGGAGTGCCGCCACCATGTTTCTGCTGCTCGGCCTCGTGGCCGTCGTTGCCTGTACGGCCGAATACGTCCTGCGTCGGGTTCTGAGCATTCCACGGGCGCGACTGGCGCAAGATACGGATCCGGAGCACGGCCTGCGCTCGGTGGTTCATCTCACGCTGCTGGCCCTGCTTGATGGGCTAGGCGTCCTCGTGGTGTTCCTGGTTTGCCATGCCGCCGTCGGCGCCTGGTTCGCCGGCAGTACGCCACATGACAAACTGGCGGCGGCGGTGCTGAAGGGTATCTTCAGCTGGCGCCTCTACGTTTTGCTGTTCCGTATTCTGCTGCAGCCGGACATGCCGAAGGCCCGGCTTTGCGAGGTACAGGATCGCGACGCCTACGCCATGTACGTGCGGATCTCGGCAGTGATGCTGCTGGTGATCCTGGCTCGGATCTTGGGGCAGGTCCTTCTTGCGATGAAGGCGCCGATCGAGGCTCTGGGCGCCTACCAGGTCCTGGGCGTCACGGCATATCTTGCCGCCTTCCTCTGGCTGACCGTTGCTTCCAGAGAAGCCGCACGCCAATGGTTCGGTGGGTTGGGCAAGCTGGCGCCGATCATCGGCCGTCTGGGCAACAACTGGGTGCCGGCGGCATCGACATTTTTCCTGGCGCTGGGAGCGACCCAGATTTATGGCGCTGTCTCAGGGCGCGTGCATGTCGGCAATGCG
>RGPT01000007.1 GCA_010032545.1 Alphaproteobacteria bacterium | reverse complement strand
TCGAGCACCTTGCCGGTGTCGCTGCCAGGCCGATTTTGCCCTTTCCGGTCAAGGGGTTGGGCCGGGGCGGGCGGGCGGCCCAAAACATCCAGAATATCGTTGGCGTCGCGCACCAATATAGCCCCATCCCGAATAAGGCTATTTGACCCAGCATATCGTGGATCCATCGGTGAGCCCGGCACCACAAAGACCTCGCGGCCCTGTTCGGTGGCGCGCTGGGCGGTGATCAGCGAACCCGACCGCGCAGCTGCTTCGATCACGATTACGCCCGCCGAAAGGCCGCTCACGATGCGATTGCGGCGCGGAAACGCGCGCGCGACGGGTGGCGTGCCGACCGGCGATTCGCTCAGGATCAGGCCCCGCGTCGCGATCGCCCGGTGCAGCACCGCGTTCTGCGGTGGATAGATCTGGTCGATGCCGCCTGCCAGGACGGCAATGGTGCCGGTGGCGAGTGCAGCTTCATGTGCTGCGGCATCTATACCGCGGGCAAGTCCCGAGGCGAGCACGAAGCCGGCGGTGCCCAGAGTTGTTGCCAGCTCGCCGGCAAAGCGTCTGGCGGCCAACGAAGCGTCCCGCGCGCCGACCAGCGCCAGGCATGGCCGGCCGAGGAGTGCCAGATCGCCGAGAGCCGACAGCACCGGCGGTGCTCCGGGCACGGCGGCCAAGGCGGCAGGGTAGGCTGCGTCGCCCGCCACCAGAAACTGGCCGCCGGCGCGGGCGAGGCGCGCTTCTTCGCGGTCGATGTCGGCCTCGGCGCAGGCAGGGAGTTCGGAGCAGGCGGCCCGTGCCGATCCGTAATGCGCAAGCGCCTCGTGGAAGGTGACAGGGCCGATGCGTGTGCCGCGTGCCAGGCGCAGCCGGGCGCGGCGCTCCAGGGGATCCAGGTCTAGAGTGCGGGTGCCGTCAAACATGGCTTCCACGTTATGCGTGAATTATTATAATGTAAAACAACTATAAGTAGAATTCAGCGCAATCGGGGATTGAGGGCATCGCGTAGCCAGTCGCCCAGGAGGTTCACTGAGAGCGAGAGAACCACCAACGCCAGCGCCGGGAACATCACGATCCACCACTCGCCCGAGAACAGGAAGGCGTTGCCGATGCGGATGAGGGTGCCGAGCGATGGCTGGGTCGCCGGCATGCCGACGCCGAGGTAGGAGAGCGACGCCTCGGCGATCACGGCCAGCGCCAGCTCGATGGTGGCGATCACCAGCACCGGCCCCCAGGCGTTCGGCAGCACGTGGGTGAGGGCGATGCGCGCCCCCGGCACGCCGATGATGCGGGCGGCGTTGACGTAATCCTTGTTCTTTTCGGCCAGAGTCGTCGCCCGCGTGACGCGTGCGAACTGCGGCCAGTAGGCAAAGCCGATCGACAGCACCAGCACCCAGATGGCGACGCTGTCGTGGACATCCTTGGGCAGGGCGACGCGCGCCACGCCATCAAGCGTGAGCGCGATCAGGATGGCCGGCACGGTGAGTTGGATGTCGGCCAGCCGCATGATCACCGCCTCCACCCAGCCACCGCGGAACCCGGCGAGCAGACCCAGCAGCACGCCGGTCGTCACCGACAGCACGATCGCGGCCAATCCGATCATCAGCGACACGCGGCTGCCGTAGAGGATGGCCGACAGCATGTCGCGACCCTGATTGTCGGTGCCCAGCAGGTGCCGTGCCGTGCCGCCGTCGTTCCAGACGGGCGGTGTGAAGGCATCCATCAGGTTGAGCGACTTCACGTCGAAGGGATCGAACGGGGCCACCCACGGCGCGAAGGCCGCCGCCACGAAATAGACCAGCGTGACCAGGGCAGCGGCGATGGTGAGCGGCGAACGGCGGAAACTCCACCACATGTCGCTGTCGCGAAAGCGGGCGAAGGTCGAGCTGTGGTCGCTCATGACGCGGCCGTCCGCCGACTGAGAAGCGCGCCGACGGCCCCCAGCAATGCGAGCGCCGCGGCCAGCGGGCCGAAGCCGTCGAAGCCTGCCCAGCCGATCATCGCTGCCCCCAGGCCGGCGGCGCCGATCCAGCCGATGCTGGCTGACGTGCCGTTCAGGCCCAGGACCGTGCCGCGCACGTCCTCAGGCACTGCGGCGAGGGCCGCCATGAAGGACGGCCGGCCGAGCGCGTTTAGCAGCACGTAGACGAAGCCCAGGGCCACCGAAACCGCCGGCCCGGGATGCCACATGAAAAGAAAGAGCGCAGCCACCCCCGACAGCGCCATGGCGGCGGCGAAGGTCATCAGACGGTCGCGCACGCGATCGGCGATCTGGCCGCCCAAGAGAGTGCCGGCCACGTTGCCGAGCGCGAACACGGCGAGCGGGATGGCGATCTCGGCCAACGACATGCCGTAGGTCGCCTGCAGGAAGGTCGCGAAGTAGACGGCCGCCAGCCCGTAGCAGATTCGCTCGGCGATACCGGTCGTGAGCAGCGCCAGCACGCGTGGCGAAAGCGCCGAGCGCAGCGACGGTCGTACCGTCGGTCTGGTGTGACCGGCAGTACCGCGCCCGACGGTGAAGAATAGGCTGAGACAGGCCACCAGGGAGAGGCCCGCAACGCAGACCAGCCAGCCGCGCCAGCCGATCAGCGCACCGATGCCCGCCGCAAGGGGGACGCCGACGACCAACGTGAGCGACTGGCCGCTCATTACCCAGCCCAGGGCCCGGCCGCGCTGGCTGTCGTGTACGCGGCCGGAAACCTCGGCGAAGATGACGCCGGTGAAGGCGCCGGCACAGCCGCCGCCGACCGCGGCCCACACCGCGACCCAGAAAAACGACCCGACCCACGCCTGGACGAGGAGCGACAGCGCCAGTGCGAAGGGCGCGGCGATCAGCAGGGGCCGGCGGCCGATACGGTCGGACAACCAGCCGCCCAGCGCCGACGTGATGCCCCAGGCCGTCGCCGTCAGCGACACGAGGTTGGCGACCAGCGGCATGCTGACGCCGAGATCCTGAGACATCTCCAGTAGAAATGGCGCGCGCGTTGTGCCGCTCGAAGTCGCGGCAAACGAGCCGAGGCAAGCGGCACCGATCAGGGCCCAGGGCAGAACCAGAGGCAGGGTGCGCGACGCGGTCGAGGTCATCCGCCGGCTGTGCCGAGTTGCGCGCGATCCAGCCGGAGCCGCGGATCGATGGCGGCATAGAGCAGATCGACGAAGAAGTTGATCGCCACGAAGATGAACGAGACCATGACGAGGTAGGCGGCCATCACCGGGATGTCGGCGAACTGCACCGACTGGATGAAGAGCTGGCCCATGCCCGGCCACTGGAACACCGTTTCGGTGATGATCGAGAATGCAACCAGGCCGCCCAGCTGGATGCCGATCACCGTGATCACGGGCAGCAGCGTGTTCTTGAGAGCGTGCCTGAAATGCACGGCGCGATCGGTCAGGCCACGGGCGCGCGCGAACTTGATGTAGTCGGTGCGCAGCACCTCGAGCATCTGCGAGCGCACGAGGCGCAATACCAGCGTCATCTGGAACAGGGACAGGGTGAAGGCGGGCAGCACGATCGCCTTGAGGCCGGAGGCGGTAAGCAGTCCGGTGTTCCACCAGCCGAGCTTCACCGTCTCGCCACGCCCGAACGACGGAAAGCACCAATCGGGTGGCAGGCCGATGCCCGGCGCCCAGCTCTTGCATTCGACCGAGAAGACATAGATCAGCAGGATGCCGATGACGAAGGTCGGCATGGCGACGCCCGCCAACGAGAAGGTCATGATCGCGCCGCTGTCGATGCTGTTGCGGCGCAACGCCGTCACGACACCCAGAGGGATGCCCATCGCCAGCGCCAGCAGGGCCGCGACCGCCACCAGTTCGAGGGTGGCTGGCATGCGTTCGACGATCAGGTTGGAGACCGGCCGGGCGAGGCGATAGCTCTTGCCGAAATTGCCGGTCGCGGCGTTGCCGAGGAAGCGCACGAACTGCACCGCCACGGAATCCTCCAGTCCGAGGTCGCGCCGCATCTCCTCGCGATCGGCCTGGGACGATTCCTGCCCGACCATGTTGTTCACAGGGTCGCCCACGAAGTTGAACAGCACGAAGCACAGGAACGACACCGCCAGCATGACCGCCAGCGACTGCAGGAGACGGGACACGATGAAAGCCAGCACGACGCCGGCCTTCGCTCAGTTTCGGCAGACTCGGCCAGGCCTCACTTCATCGTCGCGTATTTGAAGTTCGGCGTGTCGTTGGCGAAGATCGGCATGGTCACCTTGTCGCTCATCGCCCACACGATCACCTGGTGGTGCAGCGGCAGGTAGGGCATGTCGGCGACAACGGCGGCCCAGGCGTCGGCGACCATCTTGTCGCGCTTGGTCTGGTCGACCTCCTTCAGCATCGCGTCGGCGAGCTCGTCGAGCTTGACGTTGCTGTAGCCGGTGTAGTTCCAGCTGCCCACCTTCTTCGCGGCGTCGCTTGTCTGGTAAAGGAACGTAAAGACATAGTGGGAATCGAGGGTCGGTACACCCCAGCCGAGGAGGAAGAAGCTGCTGTCCTTCTTCTGCAGCTTGGGGAAGTGCAGCGTCTTGGACCGCGCCTGCAGATCGATCTTGATGCCGATCTGGGCCAGCATGCCGGCCACCGCCTGGCAAATCTGTTCGTCGTTGTTGTAGCGGTCGTTGGGGCAGTCGAGCGTGACGCCGAAGCCGTTGGGGTAACCCGCCTCGGCCATCAGCTTCTTGGCCGCCGCCACGTCGTACTTGAGCCGCTGATCGAGGGCCGCGGTGTGGCCGTGAACGCCGGGCGATGTGATCAAGCCGGCGGGGGCTGCGAAGTTGCGCATCACCTTGGCCTTGATCGCGTTGATGTCGATCGCCTGGTACATGGCCTGACGAACGCGTTTGTCGGCGAACGGGTTCTTGCCCTTGACGTCGGAATACTTGAGCTCGGCCGACCCGATATCGAGGCCGAGAAAGATCGAACGGACCTGCGAAGTCTCCTCGGTCTTCAGCCCGGCCGTCTGCTTGATGCGGGCGATGTCCTGCAGCGGCGCGTCGAGCACGAAGTCGACCTGGCCCGAGATCAGCGCCGCAACGCGGGTCGAGGGTTCCTTGACCGGCGTGTAGACAAGCTCGTCGGGGTAGTTGGGGAATAGCTTGGTGCCCCAATAGGTCGGATTCTTGGTCATCACGGTGCGAACGTCGGGGTCGCGCTGCTTCACCATGTAGGGGCCCGTGCCCATGGCGTTGCGCACCGCATAGGTCTCTTCCTTGTCCTTGTAGCTCTGCGGCTTGGTGACGTTGTGCTTCTCCGCCCACGCCTTGGACATGATCATGATGCTGGTCGTGTAGTCGGGCAGGATCGGGTTCGGCCCGTTGGTGACGATGTGTACGGTGAGCGGATCGATCGCCTTCACTTCCTTGACGCTCGAGATGTAGGCGCGGAAGTCGGAAGTCGGCGCCAGCGCGCGGTTGTAGCTGAACACCACGTCGTCGGCGGTGAACGGCGTGCCGTCGCTGAACTTGACGTCGGGCCTGAGCTTGAATTCCCAGGTGTCGGGCGCGATCGGCTTCCACGAAAGCGCCAAGTTCGGCACCTTGACGAGCTTGGGGTCGCGCTGGATCAGCGGATCGTAGACATGCTGGTTCATGGCCGTGGTCGGCCCCTCGTTCTGAGAATGGGGATCGAGGGTGAGGGCATCGCCCTGGCTGGCCCAGCGCAAGGTCTTGGCCTCGACGGCGGTTACGAGGCAAAGCGTGGCGGCTGTGAGGGCGGCGATACGAGCAACGAACATGGTCATTGCCTCCTGCAGTTGTTGTGCAGCGACCCTAACGCAGACCCGCGCGCTTGACGAGGCCGGCGGCAACGACGTCGCTGGGCCTGCCTGCTACTTCTTTCCGATCTTCGGCTCGCTGCCTGCGAGCAGGCGGCGGATATTCTCGTGGTGCTTGGCCCACACCAGCAGCACCAGCACCGCCGCGAGCATTGCGACCGGGCGGGGCGAGAGCCACCAGGCCGAAGCAGCGGCGAGCGCCGTGGAAAGCAGGGTGGCCAGCGAGGAATAGCGCAAGGTCACGAGGACCAGCAGCCACACGCCGGCACCGACGGCGACGATCGGCCAGCTCAAGCCCAGGAAGACGCCGAGCACGGTCGCCCCGCCCTTGCCGCCCTTGAAGGAAAGCCAGACCGGAAACATGTGCCCGAGCACCGCGCCTGCCCCCGCGCCGACGGCGGCGAGTTCGCCGATCTGGTCGGCCACCAGCACCGCGACCAGGCCCTTCAGGGCATCGAGCAGCAGGGTGGCGGCCGCCAGGCCCTTGCGGCCAGTGCGCAGCACGTTGGTGGCGCCGATGTTGCCGGAGCCGAGCTTGCGGATGTCGCCGAGGCCCGCAGCGCGGGTCAGCAGCAGTCCGAACGGAATCGAGCCCAGCAGGTAGCCCAGCAGGAAAGGCGCGAAGAGCAGGATCAGCGTCGAGACCATGCGCGTCGGCTCAGGGGCTCACGATCCGGCAGTTGGTCGAGTCGACATAGGCGGTTGTCGGCGGGCCGATCAGTTCGGTGCTGATCTGCTCGCCGGGCTGGATTGTAACCGGCCCAAAGTAGACGTCCTCGATCGGGCGGCCGGCGTTCACGAAGGTGCACATGGCCTGGGTCTCGAGCGGACGCGGCGTGTTCGACGTCAGCGTGATCGAGACCTGCCAGTAGCGCGAATCGCCGTAGGTCAGGTTGTTGGCGCCGATTACCACCAGCGGCTGCGGCGTCGCCGAATAGGGAATGGGACGCGCACCGGTACGCCGGACGGGCGGCCGCGGCTTGGGCTGTAGCCCCTCGGGCGGGCGCGCTTGGGTCGCGGTGCGGGGATCGAAGGCGGCATTGGGGTCTTGCGGCTGGCCGGGCGAGCCCAGCGGCGCTGGCGCGGTGTCGCCCAGCGTGGCCACGCCGCCGCCGGGCACGCCCAACGGCAGCGGCGCCAGCGGTTGCGGTGTGAGTGGCGTCGAACTGATCGACGAGCCGGTCGACGAGCCGGTCGACGGGTTGGCCGAGGGACCGGTCGGGGCCGCCGGCGTGTTGCCGGGGCGCAGCGGCGTTGGCGTGGCGGCCGAGGTCGTGGCGGCGGGCGCCGTCACGCCGCCGACCTGGGTCTGCAAGCGGTCGTAGCAGGCGAGCTTCGCCTGCTGCTCGGTGATCTCGCCGCAAATCTGGATATGGCGGGTGAGCGCGTCGAGAAGGTCCTCGCGCGTCTGGCCGCGTGTCTGGGCGTGACCGGCGCTGGCGATGGCCATCATCGCTGCGCCAAGAGTTAATGTCTTTCGAAGCATCTTCGATTGCCCTGATTTGTGAGAACGCCGCGACAATACCAGACGAAGTGGCGGTTTCGAGGCGGCAATTCCGGCGCCGTCCCCGGTGGCTAAGCCGCCACGGCGGCGGTAACGAAGCTGTCGTCGCGGTAGATCGTGCGGCCGGCGACGATGGTGGCCATCACGCGCCCCTGGACCGGCCGCTCGTCGAACGGCGTGTTCTTGGTCTTGCTCCAGAGATCGGTGCGGTCGATTTTCCAGGCGAAGTCGGCGTCGAACACCACGAGATCGGCCGGCGCGCCCTTGGCAAGGCGACCGCCCGGCAGGCCGAACAGCTGCGCCGGCGTGCTCGACAGGCGCTGGAAAAGTTGCGGCATGGTGAGATGGCCGTTGTGCACCAGCTCGAGCGAGATCGGCAGCAGGGTTTCGAGCCCGATGCCGCCCGGCAGCGCCTGGGCGAAGGGAACGCGCTTGCTGTCCTGGTCCTGTGGCCGGTGGTCGGAGACGATGGCATCGATCACTCCGCTCTTCAGCCCCTCGACGATGGCCGCGCGATCGCGCTCGGCGCGCAGCGGCGGCACCAGTTTTCCGAAGGTTCGATAGTCGCCGACGGCGAGATCGTTCAGCGCGAAATAGGGTGCTGCTGTATCGCAGGTGATCTTGAGGCCACGTGCCTTGGCCGCGGCGATGGCCGCAACAGACTCCGCGGTCGAGATCTTGGCCAGGTGCATCCGACCGCCGGTCATCTCGACCAGGCGAATGTCGCGTTCGACCATCATGACCTCGGCAAGCGGCGGATTGCCCGCGAGGCCAAGGCGGGTCGCCATCTCGCCGCTGGTCATGTGTCCGCCCGACAGGGTTGGTTCCTGCGGCAGGTGGACGATCAGGGCGTCGAATGCCTTGCAGTAATAAAGCGCGCGACGCATCACCTGGGCGTTGCCCACGGCATGGTCGGCGTCGGTGAAGGCCACCGCGCCAGCCTCGGCCAACAGGCCGATCTCCGCCAGTTCCTTGCCTTCGAGTCCCACCGTGAGCGCACCGTAGGCGTACATGTTCACCAGCTTGATCAGCCGGGCGCGGCGGGCCACGAACTCGATCAGCGAAGCATCGTCGAACGGCGGTTCGTTGTCGGGCAGCAACACCAGCGAGGTGATGCCGCCGACCGCTGCGGCGGCGCCTGCGCTCTCCAGCGTCTCCTTGTGCTCCTCGCCCGGTTCGCCGGTATGGACACGGGTATCGACCAGCCCCGGCGCCAGAACCAGGCCACGGCAGTCGACCGACTCGATGCCGTAGGGCGCGCCCGAGGCGAACAGGTTGGGCCCGAAGTCGGCGATCTTGCCGTCGCTGATCAGCACAGCGCCGCGATATTCGTTGCTGTCGACGGGATCGACGATGTGGGCGTTGATGTAGGCGGTGGAGCCTGCATGCGGCTGCGCCGTCTTGTGGATCGTGCCGCTCATGGCCGGGGGCGCGCCCCCGGCGCTTGCTCGCTATGGAGTACGACGCATCTCATGCGACAGCTCCGACCAGGGCGTTGCGCCGCCCGCCGATCAGCGCCTCCAGGCAGGCCATGCGCACGGCCACGCCCATTTCGACCTGCTCGTGGATGACGCTTCGGTCGAGGTCGTCGGCGACCTCGGAGTCGATTTCGACGCCGCGGTTCATCGGTCCCGGATGCATGATCAGCGCGTCGGGCTTGGCATATTCCAGTTTGGCGTGGTCGAGGCCGAAGAAATGGAAGTATTCACTGATCGAGGGCACGAAGGTTCCCTGCATGCGCTCGGTCTGCAGGCGCAGCATCATCACGATGTCGACGTCCTTGAGCCCGGTCTTCATGCTGTAGTGGACTTCTACCCCCATCTTGTCGATGTCGGTCGGCATCAGGGTGGGCGGGCCGACCACGCGCACGCGCGCGCCCATGATCTGCAGCAGGTGGATGTTCGAGCGCGCGACGCGGCTGTGCATGATGTCGCCGCAGATCGCCACCAGCAGACCCTGCAGGCTGCCGCGCCGTCGCCGGATGGTGAGCGCGTCCAGCAGCGCCTGGGTCGGGTGCTCATGCTGGCCGTCGCCGGCGTTGATGACGGCGCAGTTGACCTTCTGTGACAAGAGATTGACGGCGCCGGACTCGTGGTGGCGCACGACGATGGCGTCGGGCCGCATGGCGTTCAGCGTCATCGCCGTGTCGAGCAGGGTCTCGCCCTTGCGCACCGACGAGGTGGCGACGTCCATGTTGATGACGTCCGAGCCCAGCCGCTTGGCCGCGACCTCGAAGCTGGTACGCGTTCGCGTCGAATTCTCGAAGAACAGATTGATGACGGTGCGGCCCGCGAGCATGTCGCGCCGCTTGTCGATCGATCGGTTCTGGTCGATGTAATTTTCGGAAAGGTCGAGCAATCCCGAAATCGTCTCGGGAGCAAGTCCCTCTATGCCGAGGAGGTTGGGCAGCCTCGGCAGGCCCATGCGTTTCTTTGTCACTAAAGCGCGACGTTAAGCACGCGCATGCCGGTCGGGCAAGGCGGCGTTTTGGTGGATAACCGCTACGCGCCCGGACGCGGCCCGGTGTAGCGGGCGCGTGGACGGATCAAGGCTCCGTGCGCGGCCTGCTCCAGGGCATGGGCGATCCAGCCGACCGTGCGGCCGAGCAGGAAGAGGGCCAGAGCCGAATCCTTGGGAAGGCCGAGCACGCGCTCGACTGTCACATTGGCGAAATCGATATTGGCCTTGCGGTCGATCAACCCCTCGACCGCGGCCGACAGCCGGTCGGCATAGGCCAGTTCGGCCGAGTCCGGCATCGCCGCGCGCAACGCGGCCATCAGTGTGACGGCGCGAATATCACCGTCGGGATAGAGCTGGTGGCCGAAGCCCGGGATGTAGACACGGGCGCGCAGCTTGCGGGCGAGTTCGGCATCGAGGTCGGTGCTGTGCCGGAGGTCGTCGAACATCGCTGCGACCCGGCGTGTGGCACCGCCATGCCGCGGACCGTTCAGCGCCGCCAGGCCCGCCATCGTCGCGCCGTAGAGGTTGGCGCCGGTCGAGGCCACGACGCGGGCGGCAAAAGCCGAGGCGTTGAATTCGTGATCGGCCAGGAGCACCAGGGTAGCGCGCAGCACCGGCACGCGGTCAGGTGGCACGCGCCAAGCCGTCGCGAGCTGTTCGTGGACGGGCAGGGCCGATATCGGCCGGGCCGTCACGGCTGCAGTCAGCAGGCGCAGCACGCGCACGGCGGTCTCCAGCATGGCGGTGCGGTCTTCGACCCAGCTCGGGTGGTCGAGCGCGGCCGCGGCCGGCAACAGCACGAGGCAGCGATCGGGCGGCGACAGGGTGGCGGCGGCAATCCAGGCGCGGCGCAGTGCCGTCGTAAGCGGCGGCATATTCGCGGCGGCGAAGGGCTTGTCGTCGCACGCCCACAGCAGGCGGGCGACGTCTTCCAGCGACGCCGTGCGCGCCAACCCGGCGGCGTCGACGCCGCGGTAATAGAGTCGCCCGTCCTCGATCAACGTAAGGGCCGATTCAAGGACAGGCGTGCCGAAGTCGAGCGCGTGATTGGCGATCGACTCGGCTTTGCGCCCGACATCGCGCCGGCGCCTCAGGCGGACGACGTCGTCGGCGCGATAGCGCCGCTCGCGGCTGCCATCGACCGCCTCGGAGCGCAGGTAACCCCGGCTGACGTAAGCGTAGAGTGTCGCGGCCGACACGCCCAGCCGCCGCGCGGCCTCCTTGGAGGTCAGAAGTTCCAATGCCATGTAATATATTGATCAATGCAATCAAGATTGACAATATATTTCATCAGAACGACGTTCCCGGCCGTGCAAACAAGGGGGATCCGATGCTGCAGACACGGGTGAACAGTGGCCTCGACGGCGTGATCGTCGCCGACACGGTGATGAGTGAAGTCGACGGCGAGGCCGGTCAGCTGATCGTGCGCGGGCACGCGGTCGAGGAATTGGTGGCCGCGCGCGGGTTCGAAGGCGTGGCTGCCCTGCTGTGGGAGGGCTATGGGACCGGCGGGGGCGACGCGGCTGCCGTCCGTGACGGGCTTGCTGCGGCCCGGGAACGGGCATTTGTATTGGTTCCGGCGTTGTTGCAGGCGACCCAAGGCCTGACGCCGGTCGAGGGATTGCGCGTCGGTCTCGGCATGATGGCTGATTCCGATCCGATGCCGCACCACTACCTCGCTTGCGGCGCCTTGCCGGTCTTTCTCGCCGCCCTCCTGCGGGCCGCCGACGGCAAGCCGGCTCTGGCGCCGGATCCCGCGCTTACGACCGCGCAGGATCTGCTGCGCATGATCCGTGGTCAGCGTGCAGATGCCGTTTTCGAGATGGGTCTCGATACATATCTCGCGACCGTTGCCGACCATGGCTTCAATGCCTCGACCTTTACGGCGCGCGTCGTCGCGTCGACACACGCCGGCTTGATCTCGTCAGTGTTGGCGGGGCTCTGCGCTCTCAAAGGGCCGCTCCATGGCGGCGCCCCCGGTCCCGTGCTCGACATGTTCGACGACATCGGCTCGCTCGATCGCGCCGACGCCTGGTTCGACGACGCCTTTTCCAAAGGCACGACCCTGATGGGTTTCGGCCATCGCATCTACAAGGTGCGCGACCCGCGTGCCGATGTGCTGAAGAACACCGTGGCGAGCCTGCCGCAGACGACGGGACGTCTCGCCTTCGCCGTCGAGGTCGAGAAGAGCGCCATCGCGGCACTACGCCGGCACAAGCCGGGCCGCAGGCTCGATACCAACGTCGAGTACTACACCGCGCTTCTGCTGGAGGCGCTCGAGGTTCCGCGGAGCGCCTTCACCGCCCTGTTCGCGGTCGGCCGCGTGGCGGGCTGGTGCGCCCACGTCTTCGAGCAGGAGAAGGGCGGGCGCATCATCCGGCCGCAGTCGAGCTATGTCGGGCCGCGGCCGGCTGCCTGACGGCAAGGCTCAGGATTTGCAGCTCGGCGCTTCGGCGGCTTCGCCTTCGCAGCGCGCCCCTTCGAGATTGATGACGATATCAATCTCGTCGGGGATGGCCGGCAGGAACTTGGTCATGCCGAACTCGGAGCGCTTTACCTTGCCCTGCGCCGAAAAGCCGGCGGTCAGCACTTTCTTGTAGGCCGGCAATGGCTGCTCGGCCATGCGGGTGAACTTCACGGCCAGCGTCACGGGCTTAGTGTCCCCCAGCATCGTCAGATTGCCGGTAAGCCGTCCCGTGTTCTCGCCCGTCTTCTCGATCGCGGTCGAGACGAAGGTCATCGTCGGGTGCTTTTCCACGTCGAAGAAGTCGGCACTTCTCAGGTATGTGTCGCGAGCCTGGAAGTTGGTATCGAGGCTCTTGGTCTGGATCGTGGCCATAACCTTGCTCACCGAGACATTGTCCTTGTCGAACACGATCTGCCACTTCACGTCGTTGAAGCGGCCGTAGCTCATGGAGTAGCCGAGGTGGGGGGCGGTGAAGCCAACATACATGTGGCTGGGATCGATCCGCAGCGTGACGGGCTTGGCATGGGCAGCCGTCGCCAGGATTGCAACGGCGGCGAAGGCGACGGCAAATCTTCTGAGAATTGAGATGTCTCGTTTCAATATGATGGGGCAGCATGCGCCCGCGGACGATGACGAGGAAATCGCCGGCCGCACAGCGGTTGCCAGTTGGAAACGGCCATCACTTCTGCGCGACCGATCATTTTGTGCGACTGGCCACGACGGTGAGGTCGATCGTGACGTCGTTGGCGACCTGGCCGGTCCCGGCCCATTCGTTCTGTCCAACGCCGTAATCGAGGCGCTTGATCAGCAGCTTGCCACGGGCGGTGCCGCGCACGGCGCCGGGTCGCGCTGGGTCGTCGACGATGGTGAGGGTAAACGGCAGTACGACATCGCGTGTGACGTCACGGATCGTGAGCTTGCCGCGCGCTTCGTAGCGGTCGCCGCCCGAGGCGACGACGGAATTGGCGACAAACCGGGCTTCGGGGAACTTCCGGACGTCGAAGAAACTGGGGCCCTTCATCAGGGAATCGACGTCGGAGTTGCCAGCCGTTGCCGCCGGCATCTGGATGCGGATATCGATCCGGGCCACGGCCAGCGCCGTCGGATCGAGCACAATCTCGCCGCTCCAGGTGGGGAACTTTCCATTCACGAAAGAGCCGACCTGCGTTGCTGTGAAGGCCAGCGAGCTTGTGCGTTGGTCGATCGTCCAGACATCCAGGGGCCCGGCCAGAGCGGGGCTGGTGAGCAAGAGGGCGGTAATCGTCAGCAAACGGCGCATTAAGCTCTCCGGGTAAGCCACATGCGGCGGAAAATGCCGTCGTGGCGTATGACGTCGTGATGGAAAACGGCAGCGACGTGCAGCACCACGACCACGATCAGAGCTCGCGACAGCCAGAAATGTGCGGTGCGCAGGGCTTCGAACAGAGCCGTGTCGCGCGACACCAGGTCGGGCAGGGGCAGCATGCCGAACCAGATAACACTGATGCCCGCGGCCGAACTCATCAGCCAACCGCTCAGCGGCATGGCGAGTAATAGAAGCAGCAATGCCCTGTGGCCGGCGGGTGCCAAGGCGCGCTCCCAGCGCGCTACAGCATCGGGCAGCGGCGGCGGCGGGTTTCGCCAGCGCCACAACAAGCGAAGCGCTGTCAACACGAGGACTGCGACGCCAATCCATTTGTGCCAGTTGTAGACTTGGAGTTTCAGCAGGCTGACCTGCAGACCCGTCATCCAGAGGCCAACGCCAAGCAGGCCCAGAACCGCCACGGCAGTGAGCCAGTGCAGCGTCTTGGCGGCGGCGTGGTAAGTCGGCCCGAACGCGTTCTGCCCACCGAGCGGTATGCGCTCAATTGGCAACGCCGGCGCGCTCCTCGTGAGTCTTGAAGAAGTGCCGGCCCGCGCCACGCTGGTTCTCGTAAATGGATCCCTGGTGGTCGGCCGGCGGCAAGGGCATGCGCACCGGCGCCGGCCGGACGCGAGGCTCGACATTGGGTTCGCCCACCACCATGCGGGCATTGAAGTCGTCGAAATCGGCCACGCCCATCAACGGCCAGGCGTCGGCGGCCGTATACTCGTGCAGCAGCAGCCGACGCTGCTGATTGGACGTGTTGAGCGCCGAGCCGTGCACGAGGCGGGCATGGTGGATGGTCATCGACCCCGCCGGGCCCATGAGCGGGACGGCCTTGTCGAAGTCGAGATCGCAGGCCTCGGGATCCATGGCACCACAGAAGCGACCGTTGGCGTGATGGTCGTAGGTCGGGCCGAGATGGGTACCGGGCAACACCATCATAGGCCCGTTGGCGAGGTCGCAATCGTCGAGGTAGATGCCAGTGGCAAGGACATCGTCGTTGGTGTGAGGGTAGAAGGCCCAGTCCTGGTGCCATTCCACCGGCGAGCCGTAGCCTGCCGACTTCATGTTGAGTTTGCCGCCGTAGAGTCGGATGTCGGGGCCGAGCAACTGGCGAAGAATGGCGGTGATCTTGGGCTCGCGCACGAGATCGTGGAAGAACTTGAAGCGCTTGAAAATGAGGGGTTTCAGCCGTCGGACCCGGGGCAGCGCCGCCGTGTGGCTGGGCTCGAGGTCATATAGCTCGTCATTGGCCGCCACGCCGCGGGCATCCGCCACGATGCGATCGGTCAGTGCGCGCAGCTCGGCGAGCTGTGCGCCCTCGATCAGCCGGGGGATCACCAGGTAACCGTCGCGGCGATACGTCTCGATTTGCGTGTCGGTGAGCATGCGAAACAATAGCACGTCCGGCCGGCTTGGCCGATAATCACGGTATGGCGATCCGTGCCCTTTTTCCGACCCTGATCCTCCACGAGTCCCTGACCCGGCCGGGCTGGCCTGCCTTCAACCAGAGCCTGGCCGACGAGTGCAGCTCGCTTGCGCTCTCGGATGGGGCCGGCCGGCGCTGGTCGTCGCGGCATTATCTGGGCGGCTACACGTCCTACGGTTCGCTCGACCGGCTCCATCTGCTGTCGTCCTTGTTCGATCGCCTGCGGCGCCGTATCGACCCCTATGTAAGGAAGTTCGCGACCAGCCTGCACTACGACCTCCGGAGCCGGGCGCTGGCGATGACGGATTGCTGGGCGAACGTCATGCCGGCCGGCGTGGCGCATTCGATGCATCTGCACCCGACCTCTTTCATCAGCGGTACTTACTACGCGGCCGTGCCGAGGGGGGCCGGTGCGCTGAAGTTCGAGGACCCCAGGCTATCGCGCCATATGGCCGCGCCGCCCCGGCGCGCCGATGCGCCCGAAGCCTTTCGCTCGTTCGTGGGCGTCCCGGCGAAGCCCGGCGACCTGGTCCTGTTCGAGAGCTGGCTGCGGCACGAAGTACCGCCGGCGCGCTTTTCCGGCGAGCGCATCTCGATTAGCTTCAATTACGCTTGGACTCTCAAGACGGGGATTCGAAAGTCCCGTCCCTGAAGGAAGATCGCATGCGCCATGCACTTGCCACCCTGTCACTGGTTGTCGCAGCCGGCGTGGCCCATGCCGATCAGGAACTGCCGATCTTCGATGCGCACATGCACTACAGCCATGACGCCTGGACGGTCGTGCCGCCCAAGGAGGTCGTGGAAATCCTGAAGAAGGCGGGCGTGAAGCGCGCCATGGTGTCGAGCTCGAACAACGAAGGCACCAAGATGCTGCAGGATGTAGCGCCTCAGGTGATCGTGCCCGAACTGCGGCCCTACCGCTCGCGCGGAGAGCTGTCGACCTGGCAGCGGGATCCAACTGTCCTGCCGTTCCTGGAAGACCTTCTTTCCAAGCGGAAGTACGTTGCCATTGGCGAGTTTCATATCTTTGGCGCCGATGCCGACTTGCCCAACATGCGCGGCGTCGTCCAGCTCGCCAAGAAGTACGGCCTTTATCTGCATTCCCATTCCGACGCCGATGCCGTCGTGCGTCACTTCCAGCAGGACCCGGATGCCAAGGTTCTGTGGGCCCACTCCGGCTTCGAGCGGCCCGAGAAGATTCGGGAAATGCTGCGGCGCTACCCCAAACTCTACTGCGACCTGGCGTTCCTCACCTCGCATGCCTCTGGCGGCAAGGTGGCGCCGGGTTGGCGCGAGGCATTTCTGGAATTTCCCGACCGGTTCGTGGTCGGTACCGATACCTTTACGCCCGAGCGCTGGCATTACGTGGTCGAGCATGCCCGATGGTCGCGGCAGTGGCTTGCGGACCTGCCTCCTGACGTTGCCCGCAAGATCGCCTACGAGAACGGCGATCGTCTGTTCGGCGGGAGCCAATGAGGCTGCTGGCGGCCCTGGTCGCGTTTTTCGTCACCGGCCCCGCATGGGCTGGTTGTCCGCTCGACCTTGGACGCGGCGCCGGATTGGTGATCTTCTCCGATCACTACATGATCGCCTTTCGCCCCGACCCTTTGCGTATCGAGGTCGGTGAGCCGTTTGCCCTGGTGTTCAACGTCTGCACCAAGTCGGGCACCGCCGGCGAGCTGGTCGCGGTCGACGCCCAGATGCCCGAACACAAGCACGCGATGAACTACCACCCCAGCATCGTGGCGAAGGGCGACGGAAGGTTTCGCGCCGAGGGCTTGGTCTTTCACATGGCCGGACACTGGGAGATCTCCATCGATGTGCGCGCGGGCGAGGAGATCGAACGCCTTACGCACGATTTCTATATCAAGTGAGGCGGGCGCTTCTGACGACCGCGCTGCTGGCAGCGCTGGCCGCGCCTGCTGCGGCGCAGGCAACGCTCGACTGGTCGGAAGCCGAGATTCGGCTGGTCGGCCAGCACGGGCCGTGGCCGCCGCCGCCAGCGCGCGATCCCTCGAACCGCGTATCGGCTACGCCCGTAGGAATCGTGCTGGGCGAACACCTCTTTAGCGATGCGCGCCTGTCGGGCGATGGCCTCGTGAGCTGCGCTACCTGTCACCAGGAGGGCCGCGACTGGAGCGATGGCCGTGCCCTGGGGAAGGGGCGTGCCGATCTCGACCGACGCACGCCTTCGCTGTGGAACGTCGGGTACTCCCATTGGTTCGGCTGGTCCGGTGCGGCCGACTCGCTGTGGGCGCATACCATCAAGCCGATTCTCGATGCTCGGGAGATGGCAGGCAGCAGCGCGCGCGTGGCCCGCCTGCTGCGCGAGGACAAGGAACTCGCCTGCGGCTACGAGCGGGCCTTCGGCAGGAAGCCTGATGGCGATGACGAGCAGATGCTGGTCAATGCCGCGAAAGCGTTGGCCGCCTTTCAGGCGACGCTGGTCAGTCCGCGCACGCGGTTTGACGACTTCCGCGACGCCCTGATGGCCGGAGATCGCGAGGCGGCCGCGCGCTATGGACAGTCCGAGCAACGTGGCTTGAAATTGTTCATCGGCGAGGCCAACTGCAACGCCTGCCACTTCGGACCGCGCTTCACCAACGGCGAGTTCGGCGACATCGGCATCGGGTTCTTCGTTCGTCCGGGCGAAGTGGACGCCGGCCGGCTCGGCGGGATCGCTGCACTGGCCGACAGCCCGTTCAACCTCCTCGGCCGCTACAACGACGACGCGTCTGGCGCCAACGCGCGGCGCACGCGGCATGTGCGGCGGCTGCACAGCAATTTCGGCGAGTTCCGCGTTCCCGGATTGCGGCAGGTCGGGCGGTCGGCGGCCTACATGCACAACGGCAGTTTGGCCACGGTTGAGGACGTCGTCCGGCACTACTCCGAGGTGAGCCCCGACCGGCTGCATAGCGACGGCACGCCGTTGGTCCGTGCGCTCGGCCTGTCCGCCGGGCAGAGCAGCGACCTCGTGGCCTTCCTTCGTTCGCTTGACGCCGCTCCGCCGCCGCGCCCGTCGCCGCCGCCGCTGTGTCCCTAGGCGGGCCTTGGACGCAGCCTGGCGAGGGCTGATTCCAGGATCCATGCGGCAGCAGCCGCGTCGACCCGCTCGGCGCGTTTGGCGCGACTCATGTCGTAGTCGTCGATCATACCGCGCGTGACAGCGGCGGTGCTCATGCGCTCGTCCTGCAGCACGATCGGCAGCGTTGCAAGCGCTGGCGGTCCATGGGCTGCGATGTTGGCCGCGAACTGGCGGATCGACTGGCAGCGTGGGCCCTCTGTGCCGTCCATATTGAGCGGTAGGCCGATCGCCAGAGCCTTGATTTCGTGCTTCCGCGTCAGCTCGGCAAGGGCGGCCAGATCGGCAGCGAGCCTGGCGCGCCGGAGCGTCGTGAGCGGCGTGGCGAGCATGCGGAGCGCGTCGGATGTGGCGATGCCGATGGTCTTGCTGCCGACATCGAGCGCCATCAGTCGTCCGTCGCGCACCAGCAGCGCCTGCAAACCGGTAAAATCGACGATCGGCACTAGGTGGGCGCCTTCTTGGCCAAGGCATCGAGCCAGGCGAAGCTATCGGCTGCGATCAGGTCCCAGCCAGGTTGGCCCGGAACCCAATGGCCGTGGCCAGCGTACTGGCGATAGTCCGCCACCGGCGCGAACTGGCGGGCGGTGCGGCGGACGACACCCGGCGGCACGAGCCTGTCCTTGTAGGCCGCAACGAACAGCAGCGGCACCGTCACGCTCCGGACATCGACGGTGGCAGCCTTGGTGCGGTCGAGCCAGGGAAGCGCGATCTCGAAAAGGGCGCGGCCCGATTCATGCACGAATGCGGCATGCAGTTCGGTGCCAAGACCAGGCTCGGTCGTGTTGAACGTGTGGGACAAGGCCTCGGCGCGTGTCGCGCGGTGCGGCTTGCGCCACCAGCCCCAGCGCGCCTGGATGCGTGCGAAGGCCATGATGTTGGAAGGGCGGAGCGCGATCACGCTGGCCGGCGGCGCGGGCGTCAACAGGACGCCGGCGCGCGCCACGCCGCGGGCACAGAGCATGAGCGCGATCAACCCGCCCATCGAATGGCCGACGACGACGGGCTTTTCGGGCAACGCGCGCAGGCAGGTCTCCAGATCGGCCGCGTAGTCGAGAAGGCTGGTCGTGCCGAGCCCTGCTGGCGGTTCGAGGGGAGGCGCGTCGTGGTGACGAAGCGCTGGCGCCATGGTCTGCCAGCCGCGCGCCTCCGCGAAGGCGCGCCAGTTTCGCCACACGTCGGGCATACCCCACATGCCATGAATGAAGACTGCCATGCCGGCCATTGCCGAGGTTATAAGACGGGAGGCGGCCCGGGTCGACACGGGCCGCAGCCGGAGTAGGTTAGGCAAGTGACCGACACGATCTACGCGCTTCTGGCGATTGCGATGGTGCTGCTGGTGGTCAGCGTCCTCGTGCCTTTGGCCGAGAGGTTCCGCCTGCCGCACACCGTCCTCCTGGCCATTGCCGGCATGGGAATGGGCTTTCTCGGGTCATGGATACTTGCCGTCGATATGAAGTTGGGGGCGCTGGGCGACGCCTTCGTCGGCCTCGACAAGCTCGAGGTCGGCACCGATGTTTTCCTGCCGCTGTTTCTGCCGCCTCTGCTGTTCACCGCTGGCCTCACCATCGACGTGCGACGCCTGATGGACGAGATCCATGCCGTGCTGCTGCTGGCCATCGTGGCGGTCCTGGTGTGCATCGCCTGCGTGGCCGGTGTCGTCCATCTGGCCACAGGGATCGATATCGTGGTCTGCCTGCTGCTCGGCGCTGTCGTCTCGACGACCGACCCGGCCGCGGTCATCGGCATTTTCCGTGACGTCGGTGCGCCCAAGCGGCTGTCGATCCTGGCCGAAGGCGAGTCGCTCCTGAACGATGCGGTTGCCATCGCAGCCTTCGGCCTGTTCATGGGGATCCTGGTATCGCGTTCGTTCGGCGATCCCCTGACGGCGGAGATCGCGAGCGACCCGACCGGTGCGATCGCGGTGTTCCTGCGCGAATTCATTGGCGGGCTGCTGCTGGGGTTCATCATGGCGCGCGGTGCGATGGTGATCCTGCCGCGGTTGGGCGAGTCGGACGCCGCCATTGCTTCGGTGACGGTGAGCCTCTGTTACCTGAGCTTCGTCCTGGCCGACCGGTATCTCCATGTTTCCGGCGTTGTCTCCGTCGTCATGGCGGCGCTGACGATGGCTGCCTATGGGCCCACACATCTTCATCCGCGCCAGTGGACGGCGTTGCGCCAGATCTGGATGCAGCTCGAGTTCTGGGCGAGTTGCCTGATCTTCGTGCTCGCATCGATGCAGGCGGCCAATGTTCTGCTGCAGATTACCTGGCTCTATGTCTGGGGCGTTGTCGCCGTCGCCGCGGGTGCGTTCCTGGCACGTGCTCTTGTCGTTTTCGGCATGCTTCCTGTGCTCGAGGCCACCAAGCTCGTCCAGCCGGTCAACAAGCAATACAAGGCGATCCTCGTCTGGGGCGGCCTGCGCGGTGCGGTGACCATCGTGCTGGCGATGGTCGCCGCCGGCGACCAGAGGCTGCCGGAAGCCGTGCGCGACTTCATCGCGATCTCCGCTGTTCTGTTCGTGCTGTTCACGCTCTTCGTCAATGCCACGACGCTCGGCCTGGTAATGCATGTGCTTGGACTCGACAAGCTGAGCCGACTCGAACTGGCGCTGCGCGACCGCGTGCTTGCGCTGTCTCGCGTCAATGTCGCCCACCATCTGCAACAGATCATGCGGCAGCAGAACGCACGCACCGGGACCGTCGACGTGGATCCTGTTTCCGCCGGCGACGCCGAGATCACGCCCGCACCCGAGAGCCTTGCACTCGACATCGACGAGCGGATCAAGATCGGCCTGGTGACGCTCTCGACGCGCGAGAAGGAACTCTACCTCGACCTGTTTGAGCAGCAGATCCTGTCACGACGCATGGTGGCGCTGCTGGCGGCAAGGGCTGATCGCCTGATCGACACCGTTCGGGATCGTGGCGAGGCGGGCTATGCGCAATGGCTCGAGAACATCCAGCATCCCGATCTCGCTTTCAGGGCGGCACTTTGGCTGCACCGCCGGTTCGAAATCGCAGGCCCGCTGACCGAGCAGCTCGCGGATCGGTTCGAGATCCTGATGGTCTCGCAAAGCATGCTCGCGGAGCTGGCGGCCTTCAACATCAGCTCGGTTGCCGACCTGCTCGGCGCCGACGCCGAGACGCGGCTGGCAGCCGTGATCGGCAAGCGCCAGGCAGCGGTCGACAGCGCTCTGAAGGCACTCTCCTTGCAGTATCCCGGTTACGCCGAATCGATCGAGGCGCGGCAGTTCGAGCGGGCGGCCATCCGCTTCGAAGCGGCGGAGTATTCCCGGCGCCTTCGCGAAGGCATCATCAGCCGCGAAGTCTACAACGACTTGCGGGACAAGCTTGCTGAGCGACGCGGCGCAATCAGCGAGCGGCCGCCACTCGACCTCGGTCTCGAGCTGGCCGCCATGATCGGGCGGGTGTCGTTGTTTGCGTCGCTCGACCGCGAAGCGATCTTTGCCGTCAGCAAGCGCCTGCGTGCGCTGGTGGCGCTGCCAGACGAGAAGGTCGTTGCCGTCGGCGGTACGCCGGACGCAATGTACTTCGTCGCTGCCGGCGAGGTGACAGTCCACCTCCGAACCGCGTTGGTGACACTCAAGGAAGGCGACTTCTTCGGCGAGATGGGGTTGCTCAGCGCCCAGCCGCGCAATGCGGACGTTGTGGCCAACGGCTACTGCCACCTCCTGGTGCTCTACAAGAAGGACTTCAATAAATTGCTGGCCCATCGGCCCGAGGTTCGCGCCGAGATTGAGGCGGTGACGTCGCGGCGGAGCGCTGCGAACGCGAGCGATAACAAGGCTGCTTCCTAGAGCTCACCCTGCGATTGGTTGATCGCGCAGGGCAAAACGGCTACCAACCGCGCCGATTACGGGCTTTGGAGATAACGGAATGGCGCTCGACAAAGACACTGTGGCACGCATCGCGCGGCTTGCCCGTGTGAATGTGCCGGACGAGGAACTGGCGCCGCTGGCCGGCGAGCTGTCGGGCATTTTCGCCTGGATCGAGCAGTTGAACGAGGTCGATACCCGGAACGTCGAGCCGCTGTCGAGCGTCTCGGACGTGACCTTGCCGCTGCGCGCCGACAAGGTGACCGATGGTGGCATTGCGGCCAAGGTGCTGGCCAATGCGCCGGGCGGTGCTGTCTATATCGACATGTCGGACAAGAATGCCGGTGGCTTCTTCACCGTTCCCAAGGTCGTGGAGTAGACGATGGCGTCGCTCACCGACCTGACCATCGCCCAGCTTGGCACAGCACTTGCCAAGAAGGAGGTCAGCGCCGTCGAGGTGGCTGGCGCCCATCTCGCGAAGCTCGATCAGCACCGTGGGCTCAATG
This sequence comes from Alphaproteobacteria bacterium, assembly GCA_010032545.1. Taxonomy (GTDB): domain Bacteria; phylum Pseudomonadota; class Alphaproteobacteria; order Reyranellales; family Reyranellaceae; genus Reyranella. The sequence goes on along the minus strand of RGPT01000007.1, from coordinate 20,580 downwards.
CTTTCATCACCGAGACGCCGGAGAAGGGCCACACCATGGCCGCGGCTTCCGACGCGCGGCGCGCCAAGGGCGAGGCGGGTCTCCTCGAAGGCATCCCGCTTGCCATTAAAGACCTGTTCTGCACCGAGGGCGTGCAGACCACGGCCGGCTCTCACATCCTCGAGGGCTTCGTGCCGCAGTATGAGAGCACGGTAACCGCCAATCTCTGGAAATCGGGCGCGGTGATGGTCGGGAAGACCAATCTCGACGAGTTCGCCATGGGTTCGTCGAACATGACCAGCCACTTCGGCGGCGTCGAGAATCCGTGGAAGCGGCGGGGCGACAACCGCAAGCTGGTCCCTGGCGGCTCGTCCGGCGGCTCGGCTGCCGCGGTCGCGGCCTACATGGTACCAGGCAGCACCGGCACCGACACCGGCGGCTCGATCCGCCAACCGGCGTCGTTCTGCGGCATCGTCGGCCTCAAGCCGACCTACGGCCGCTGCTCGCGCTGGGGCGTCGTGGCCTTCGCCAGCTCGCTCGACCAGCCGGGTCCCTTCGCCCGCACCGTCGAAGATTCTGCGCTGTTGCTGCAGGCGATGGCCGGTCACGACCCGAAGGACTCCACTTCCGCGCCACGTGCCGTGCCTGATTTTGCGGCAGCCGCACGTAACCCCGACATCAGGGGCATGAAGGTCGGCATTCCAACGGAGTACCGCGTCGACGGCACGTCGCCGGAGATCGTCGCCCTGTGGTCGACGGGCATGGAGATGCTCAAGGCAGCTGGAGCTCAGACGGTCGAGGTCTCGCTGCCGCATACCAAATATGCACTGCCCGCCTATTACATCGTGGCGCCGGCCGAGTGCTCGTCCAACCTGGCGCGCTATGACGGCGTGCGCTTCGGACTGCGCGTGCCGGGCAAGGACCTGGCCGAGATGTACCAGAACACGCGTGGCGCCGGATTCGGCAAGGAAGTACGCCGCCGTATCCTGATCGGAACCTACGTGCTGTCGGCCGGCTACTACGACGCCTACTACAAGAAGGCGCAGCAGATCCGTTCGCTGATCGCCCGCGACTTCAGCCAGGCTTTCGAAAAGTGCGACGTGCTGCTGACGCCGACCGCGCCCACGGCGGCCTTCGCCGCCGGCGAGAAGATGGACGATCCGGTGACCATGTATCTCAACGACATGTTCACCATTCCGGCCTCGATGGCGGGCCTTCCGGGCATTTCCGTGCCGGCCGGCCTCGACAAGGACGGCCTGCCGCTCGGTCTGCAGCTGATCGGCCGCGCATTCGACGAGGAAACGATGCTGCGTGCCGCTGCCGCGCTGGAACAGGCGGCGGCTTTCACCATGCGACCCGCGGGGTACTGAGTTCCCGCAGCGACATCGGCACACCTGCGTGCCAGTCTCTGTTCATGAAAGCGTCATGGCCAATGCGTAGGCGGACGAACGAACGACGGAGGTCGCAATGACGATGGGAAAGGGGCCGGCGCGTCGCGCCGCGATAGTGGGCGCCGCAGCGTCCCTGCTTCTGCCGGGGATGGTCCGTGCACAGGCGTGGCCCACCCGGGCGATCACGCTGGTCATTCCCTTTGCGCCTGGCGGCGGCACCGACACCTTCGCGCGACCCTTCGCGGCGAAGCTGTCGCAGGAGCTCGGCCAGCAGGTCGTGATCGACAATCGCGCCGGAGCAGGCGGTACCGTAGGGGCCGCCATGGTCGCCAAGGCCAAACCGGACGGCTACACGTTTCTCCTCGGTTCCGTCCATCACGCCGTTGCCGTCACCGCCTACAAGCAACTTTCGTACGATCTGCAGAAGGACCTCGCCCCGGTCACGAGCGTGGCCTCCGTCCCGGACGTGCTGGTGATTTATCCCGGAATTCCGGCGAACACGCTTCAGGAGTTCATCGCCTACTGCAAGGCCAATCCGGGCAAGGTCAACTATGGGTCGGCCGGTCTTGGCACGACCCGCCATCTTGCCGGTGAGATTTTCAACGCTAAGACGGGCACCGTCATGACTCACGTTCCCTATAAGGGGTCGGGCCCGGCGACGGCGGCGTTGATCAGCGGCGAAGTGACGGCGGTCTTCGAGGGCCTCGGCAGCGCGGCGCCTTACATTAGAAGCGGCAAGGCGAGGGCGCTCGCGGTGTTCTCGGCCGAGCGTTCGCCGGCCTTCCCCGATATTCCGACGGCGGCGCAGGCTGGACTTACGGGCTTCGAGTCGCTGTCGTGGTACGGGCTGTGGGCCCCCGCCGGCACCGACGCTACAGTCATCGCCAGGATGCAGGCCGCGGTCGAGAAGGCATTCGCCTCGGCCGACCTGAAGAAGGCCTGGTTCGAGCAGGGGGCGTCGCCGGGTGGCGCGCCGACCGCGCACTTTGCCGCGTTCGTCTCCGAGGAAATCGGAAAATGGGGCAAGGTCGTTCGCGACGGCAACATAACCATCGAATGATGCGGCACGCACAGGGCAGGGAACGATGAGCACACCGCAGCGCTTTCGCGACCGCGACGTCGTCTTCGCCAATGGCGTGCGGGGCGAGACGATCGACATTCCCAGCGCCAATCCGCTGAACTACTGGCAGGCGATCAGCGATCCGACGGCGATGCCGCGCGTCACTGTCGACGGCAAGTTGTTCCTGCCGGCAGAGGCGAAGGGAAAGTCGCCGGTGGTCGTTATCGTGCCGGGCAGTCTGAGCATCGCGGCATCGCATCTCAAGCATGCTCAAACCCTGGTCGGCATGGGCATCGCGGCCTTCGTGCTCGATCCCTTCGGTGCACGTGGCGTGACCTCGACGGTGGCCAACCAGGCGCAATTCTCGTTCGCGGCCTCGGCCTGGGACGTCGCCGCGGCAGTCGGCGTCCTGGCCGGGCATCCGGCGCTCGACCGCACACGCATCGGCCTGCAGGGCCACAGTCGCGGGGGCTCGGCGGTGCTGACCGGCGTGGCACGCCTCTTCTGCGAGACGGTGCATGATCGGGCGCTTGGCGTGCGGGCGGTTCTGGCGGCCTATCCCTGGTGCGGTCACCAGTTCCTCGATCCCGACGTCGGTGCTACCGAGGTGCGGGTCATCGTCGGCGATCAGGACGACTGGGTGTCGCCTCAGCAGGCCCAGGGATATGTGCAAGCGCTTCGCCTGCGGGGTGCCGACGCCACGATCCGTATCGTTGCCGGTGCCGAACACAGCTTCGACCGCGAGGAGCCGATCCAGCATGTTCCCGAGGCTTCCGTCTCGCCGGCAGCGCCAACCGGATATCTGGCCGATGACGGTGCTTTCCTGCACCCGACCGAGGGAAAGCCGGATCTCAAGCTCACCGACCGCGATCTCGCGGTCTATGCGCTGAAGGCAGGCTACGGCCTACGCGGTGCCACCATTGGCTCGCAGGGCGAACAGCCCGCGCTGTTTCGAGAGGAAATGACGGCGTTTTTTCGCCGGACACTGCTCTCCTAGCCTCCGCACTTGCGTTACACTTCCGGAAATCCGGGAGGAACGACGATGGCCGAATTCGATCTGGTCGTGCGCGGTGGCAATCTGGCCGATGGAACGGGCGCTGCCCTCCGCGAAGCCGATGTGGCGGTGACGGACGGCAGGATCGCCGCCATCGGCAAGGTCTCCGGCAAGGGCGCCGAGGAGATTGGCGCCAAGGGCCTTCTGGTCACGCCGGGCTTCGTCGACATCCACACTCATTATGACGGCCAGGCCACGTGGGACTCCCGCCTGCAGCCGTCGAGCTGGCACGGCGTCACCACGGCCGTGATGGGCAACTGCGGCGTCGGCTTCGCGCCGGTCAAGATCGAGGACCGCCAGCGCCTGATCGAACTGATGGAAGGCGTCGAAGACATTCCCGGCGCCGCGCTCGACGAGGGGCTGAGCTGGTCGTGGGAATCGTTCGGCCAGTATCTCGATGCGCTGGAAGCCCGGCCGCGCGACATGGATCTCGGGGCGCAGTTGCCGCACGGCGCGCTCCGCGTATTCGTCATGGGCGAGCGCGCGGCCAGGCTGGAAGAGGCAACGACGGCCGAGGTGGCCGAGATGCGCAAGCTCACGGCCGAGGCGATGCGCGATGGGGCGCTGGGCTTCTCGACCTCGCGTACGCTCAACCACCGCACGGTGAAGGGCGATCCGACACCCTCGCTGCGGGCCTCGGAAGAGGAGCTTCTGGGTATCGCGCTCGGCATGAAGGATGCCGGCCGCGGCGTCATCGAATTCATCTCCGACTTCAACACGCCGAACGCGGAGAGCGAATTCGAGATGCTCGACCGGCTGCTCGCGGCCTCAGGCCGGCCCTTCTCCGTGTCGCTGGCGCAGGCCCACTCGCGGCCGGATGGCTGGCGCAGACTGCTCGGGCTGGTCGAAGGCCTGGTCGCCAAGGGCCATAGCGCCAAGGCGCAGGTGGCGCCGCGCCCGATCGGCGTCCTGCAGGGACTGCAGGCGAGCCGCATCCCGTTCTCGATGTGCGCCTCCTACAAGGCGATCCAGAACAAGACGGTCGCTGAACGTCTGGCGATCATGCGCGATCCCACATTCCGCACGCAGATCCTGAAGGAGAGCCAGGAGCCGCTGCGCTCGGCCATGGCGGCGCGTCTCACCGACTTTGATCGCATGTTCCCGCTGGGCGATCCGCCGGACTACGAGCCGCCGCAGGAAAGCTCGCTGGGCGCACGCGCGCGCCGCGAGAACCGCGATCCGCGCGAGGTCGTGTACGACTACCTGATCGAAGGCGAGGGCAAGAACTTCATCTTCGCACCCTTCGCCAATTACGCGGCGTTCAACCTCGACTGCTGCAGCGAGATGATGCAGAGCCCGCACACGCTGATCGGGCTGGGCGACGGCGGCGCGCATGTTGGCCTGATCTCCGACGGCTCGTTCCCGACCTCGCTGCTCTCGCATTGGGGCCGCGACCGCAAGAGCGGCCGTCTCGACGTGTCGTGGCTGGTCAAGCGCCACACGCAGGACAACGCCAGGGCCGTCGGTCTCGAAGACCGTGGCGTCGTGGCGGTCGGCAAGAAAGCCGACCTCAACGTCATCGACTTCGACAAATTGCGCGTCGAAGCGCCGGTGATGAAGTGGGATCTGCCGGCCGGCGGCAAGCGTCTGCTTCAACGAGCGACCGGCTATCGCGCAACCATCGTGAACGGCCAGGTTACGTATCGTGACGGCGAGGCGACGGGTGCGTTGCCGGGCCGCCTGGTGCGCGGCGCGCGGGCCGGCTGAGCGGCCCACGCGCAATCGGCATCGAGAGCGGTCAGTCGCCCTTGATGTCGTTGTCCTTGATGACCTTGAACCAGCGCTCCTGTTCGCTCTTCTGGTAGGCGGCGAACTCCTCGGGCGAGGTCGTCAGGATTTCCATGTTGAACTGGTCGACGAACTTCTGCGTCACGTCGGGCGCCAGGACCGCCTTCTTGATCTCCGCATGCATGCGGTCGACGAGCAGCCGCGGGGTGCCGGTCGGCGCGTAGACGCCCCACCAGGAGTAGGAGGGGAAGGCCTTGACGCCCTGCTCGATGAGCGTGGACGTGTCCGGGAGCGCCGGTGTGCGCTTCTCGCCGGTCACGGCCAGCGCCCGGACCTTGTTGGCGCGGACATGCGGGCTGAAGGACGTCAGGCTGCCGATGGCGACGTCGGTGACGCCCGCCAGGATGTCCTGGTTGAGCGGCCCGCCGCCCTTGTAGGGGATCAGATTGAGGTCGACGCCGTTCTCTTTCTTGATGAGGGTCATCAGCACCAGCGCCTGGCTGGCGCCGAGCACGCCGACATTGACCTTGCCCGGCCGCGCCTTGGCGTCGGTGATCACCTCGGCGAAGGTCTTGTAGGGCCGGTCCGGGTGCGCGCAGATCGCCTGCGGCGTACGCCCGATCTGCATGACGTTGAAGAGTTCCGAATCCTTGTACGGCAGTCCGGTCGCGAAGGCAGGATTGAGGAATGTGGCTGTCCGAGAATATTCCAGCCCGAGTTTTCGATCATCTTGGCCTGGATAATGCGGGCTACCGGGTCGGTCGAGCCGCCGGGCGGAAAGGGCACGATGATCTTGATGGCCCCCTTGGGCCAATCGGCTTGCGCGCGCGCGAGTGAGGGCGCGCCCAGCGTCGCTGCGGCGGCGCCTACAAGTACAGAACGGCGGCGGAGAATAGTCATTGTTTGCCTCCCAGAGAGCATTTTCATTGGTGGTGGCCCAAGCATGGACAGGGCTTTCGCAAACTCCTATTTAGACTTCCATGTCATATATCAAGGGTGAAACCGGCGATTGGGAAATCGTCCTTGGGCTGGAAGTTCATGCCCAGGTCATTTCTGAAGCCAAGCTTTTCTCAGGCGCTCCGACTACCTTCGGCGCCGACCCCAACACACAGGTCTCGCTGGTCGACGCCGCGATGCCCGGCATGCTGCCCGTGATCAACGAGCGCTGCGTCGAGCAGGCGGTGCGGACCGGCCTCGGGCTCAATGCGCAGATCAACCTGCGCTCGATCTTCGACCGGAAGAATTACTTCTACCAGGACCTGCCGCAGGGCTACCAGATTTCGCAATACAAGGATCCGATCGTGGGCGAAGGCGTGGTCGAGATCGATCTCGATGGCGGCGTCACGAAGAAGATCGGCATCGAGCGGCTGCATCTCGAGCAGGATGCGGGCAAGAGTATGCACGACCAGCATCCCAGCCAGACCTACGTCGACCTGAACCGATCGGGCGTGGCGCTGATGGAAATCGTGAGCCGGCCCGACATGCGCTCGGCCGACGAGGCGGCGGCGTACCTCACCAAGCTGCGCTCGATCGTACGCTATCTTGGGACCTGCGACGGCAACATGGACGAGGGTTCCATGCGCTGCGACGTCAACGTCTCGGTGCGCAAACCCGGCTCCGACCTCGGCACGCGCTGTGAGATCAAGAACGTGAACTCGATCCGCTTCGTGAAGCAGGCGATCGAGTACGAGGCGCGCCGCCAGGTCGAGATCATTGAGGACGGCGGCAAGATCGTGCAGGAAACGCGCCTGTTCGATCCGGGTCGTGGCGAGACGCGCTCGATGCGCTCCAAGGAAGACGCGCAGGATTATCGCTATTTCCCCGATCCCGACCTGCTGCCGCTGGTGCTGACGCAGGAGTACGTCGACGGCATCCGCAAGACGCTGCCCGAGCTGCCGGATGCGCGCAAAGCACGCTTCATCAGGGAATACGGCCTGACGCCCTATGATGCGGGCGTGCTGGTGCTGGAGAAGGAGACGGCCGCGTTGTTCGACACGGTAGCCAAGGGCCGCGACGCCAAGGAAGCTGTGAAGCTCGTCACGGGTGATTTCTTCGCGATGCTGAATCGGCGTGGAGCCACGATCGCCGAGTCGCCCATCACGGCGGAACATCTCGGCAAGCTGCTCGATCTGCAGGCCGACGGCACGATCTCGGGCCGCATCGCCAAGGACCTGTTCGTCGCCATGGAGGAGACGGGTAAGGACCCGGCCACCCTGGTCGAGGAGCGGGGCCTGCGGCAGGTCACCGATACCGGCGCCATCGAAGCTGCGATCAAGGCAGTGATCGAGGCCAACCCAGGCCAGGTCACGGCTTACAGGGCCAAGCCCACCCTGATGGGCTGGTTTGTGGGCCAGGTCATGAAGTCTACCGGCGGCAAGGCCAACCCCAAGATCGTGAATGAGCTCCTGAAGAAGGCGCTCGACGCCTGAGGAGGCCGCTATGGCCGTCAAGCTCTATGCCATGACCTGCGGCCGGCTGGTCGGCCGTCTGAAAGACATGATCGAGGGCGAGGACGGGCCGGTCGCGCTGCCGATTCCGTCGTACGTGATCGAACATCCCAAAGGCCGGGCCCTATTCGATACTGGCATGCATCCGCAATGTCGGACCGACGCCGCCGGCCGCCTCGGTGAGCGCGTGGCGCGTATTTTCGGCTTCGAACAGTACGGCGCCGACGACGACGTGAAGTCGCGACTGGAAGCGATCGATCGCGACCCCGGCAAGGTCGACTACATCGTGAACTCGCACCTGCACTTCGATCATGCCGGCGGCAATGAATTGATCCCCAACGCCACCATGGTGGTGCAGCGGCGCGAGTGGCAGGCGGCGCAGGATCCCGAAACGGCGGCCAAGATCGGTTTCTTCAAGGCCGATTTCGACCACGGGCACCCGGTGAAGCAGGTCGAAGGCGAGCACGACCTGTTCGGCGACGGCAGCGTGGTCTGCATCCCGACCTATGGCCACACGCCGGGCCATCAGTCGCTGAAAGTGCGGACGGAGGCGGGCGAGATCGTGCTGACGGGTGACGCCTGCTACTTCTGCCGCACCCTGCGCGAACGCCGGCTGCCGCGCTTCGTCTTCGACCGCGAGCAGATGCTGGCCTCGCTCGACCGGCTCGAAGCGCTGGAGCGCGGCGGCGCCCGGCTGTTCTTCGGCCACGACCCCGACTTCTGGAAGGACGTGCCCCAGGCGCCGGTTCCGGCGTTCTAGGGCATGCGTTCCGGTCAGGTCTGCGGCATGAACTCCAGCATCAGGCCGCCGGACTGTTCCGCGGCTACCAGGACGCGGTCGCCTTCGGTGAGCTGGAAGGCGATATTGTTGGCGCGCAGCAGCGCCTGCAGCGGCCGCGAGCGCTCGATGGCGATCGCGGCGCCGACCACCACCGGCAGCTCGGTCGGCGCCATGACCTCGAGCGCCTTGTATTCGAGCTGGTAGGCGAGCGGCGACCAGATCAGCAGTTCCACGGAGCCAGCCTTCACCATCATGCAGCCGTCGAAGATCTCCTCGACCTTGCCGTTCCAGGCGGCCTTGAGCGCCTTAGCCGTCTCCCGCGGATTTTCGGCTACCGCATGGATTGCCATCAGCCCGAGGGCGCCGTTGGGATGGACGATCCATTCCGGTTCCATGAAGGCGTCGGGCGTCTCGTGCTTGACGGGAAACCACGGCAATGGGCCGCCCGTCTCGCCGACGACCACGCCGGCGTCGACCTCGAAGCCGTCCTCGGTCTCCCAGGCGTGCGTGCGCTCCTCGCCGTCCAGTTCCTCCACGTTCAACGCCAGGGCAATGCGCGTGGTGTCGCCCGCGAGCAGTTCGATGTAGTTGGGAATGTCGTCTCTGTCGGGCTGGAAGCAGATGCAGCGCGGCTCCACCCCTTCCGGCGTCAGCTTGAAGCCGAGCTGCTCCAGCCTGGTGGCGATGCCCTCGAAGTCTGTGTGGCTGACCGAGAGATGATCGATGTCGCGAGCCGAAATTTTCATGCCCGGTCATACAGGCTTAACGGCCTCACGCTCAAGTGCGATGCTTGCCCGCAGGCGGCGTGCTAATGCCGCGCCATTCACCCACCACTGGAGGAAAAGATGTCGAAAATGACGCTGTACGGGATCTGGCTGAGCGGCCCGACCTACAAGGCGGGCCTTGCCCTGTCGTTGCTGGGGCAGCCTTTCGCCTACAAGCATGTCGACCTGCGCGCCGGCGCGCACAAGCAGCCGGAGTACCTTGCTATCAACCGCTACGGCCAGGTACCGGCGCTGGTCGATGGCGACCTCAAGCTCTGCCAATCGGGCTCGATCCTGCTCCACCTCGCCGAGAAGTTCGGCAAGATGGGCGGCAAGACCGCCGAGGAGAAGGCGCGCGTGCGTGAGTGGCTGTTCTGGGAGTTCGACCGCCTGGCGTCGAACATCTACCGGCCCCGCGCCATCAAGCGCGGCTTCATGAAGGCCGAGGACAACGTCGTTGCCCTCTACACCGGCCTCGCCAACGACGCGCTGAAGGTGCTCGACGCCGCGCTCGCCAACTCGTCCTTCCTGGTCGGCAACGAGGCGACCGTCGCCGATGTCGCCGTCTATGGCGACGTGGCCTATGCCGAGGAGGGCGCCATCGATCTTGGGCCCTACGCGAACGTGAAGGCCTGGATGGGCCGGGTCGAGAAGCTGCCCGGCTTCAAGAAGTACGCCGACCTCCTGCCGCAACAGGACGCGGCCTGAGGTCTGTCCCGCTCCTCCCGGGCGAATGCTCGGGAGGAGTGGGCCCTATGCCATCGCGTTCCAGCTCGCCTCGACCTCGGTGCGGCCGAGGTCTCGGGTGATGAACACCAGCCGCGAGCGCCGGTCGGCATCCGGCCAGCGGGCGAGCAGGGTGGGCGGATGGAAGGTGCGGTGAACGCCGTGGATGACCAGCGGTTGCTCCTCGCCGACGACGTTCAGAACGCCTTTTACGCGCAATAGCTTGTCGCCCCATGAGGCACGAACTGCCATCAGCCATTCGTTGAAGCGGTCCCAGTCCAGCGGTTCTTCGAAGGTCAGGCAGAACGATGCGATGTGGGCGTCGTGGCGCGAGCGGTCGACGTGATGATGGCGATGGCCATGCGCTTCGGCATTGAGCCACGCCCGGACGCGGTCGCTCTTGCCGACGGGGTCGAACGGCCCCGAATCGAACAGCAGCGCCGGATCGATGTCGCCGTCCACGATTTCGTAGAGCCCGGCCCCCGGATTCAATTCTTCCAGGCGCGCGCGCAGTCCGGCGCTGGCGTTGATCTCTGCGAGGTCGGTCTTGCTGATCAGCAGGCGGTCGGCGACAGCTGCTTGCTTCACCGCCTCGGGATGCTCGTCAAGTTGACGCGCGCCGTTCACGGCATCGACGGTCGTGATCACGCCGTCGAGGCGGTAGTTGTGGCTGATCATGGGATTGTTGAGCAGGAGCTGCAGGATGGGCGCCGGGTCGGCGAGGCCGGTGGTCTCGAGCAGCACCCGGTCGAACGGCGGTGCAGTGCCGGCAGTTCGACGCTTGGCAATGTCGCGCAGCGTGCGGTCGAGGTCGCCCTGGATGGTGCAGCAGACGCATCCGGATTGCAGCAGCACCATGTCGCCGCCGACCTGCTCCATGAACAGGTGATCGAGCCCCACTTCTCCGAACTCGTTCACAAGTACCAGGCTACGGGCCATGCGCGGATCGCCCAACACGCGGTTGAGCAGCGTGGTCTTGCCGCTGCCGAGAAAGCCGGTGATCAGCGCCACGGGCAGGCGGTCGGAAGATCTGTCGCGATCGAACAGGCTCATGTCGCAAGCCTCCCATTTCCGCATATGTAACAAAGTAACATTGGCGCTTTGGCTTGACGCTCGGCTGCCTCGGCGAGACGGTTCCGGAACAAACTACAATGAAGGAGGAGCGTCCATGGACTCGCGATATCTGCAAGACAAGGAAGATCTCAAGAAGGCGGCCCAGACCGTTGACGAGGATCGCCGCAATTTTCTCACTGCCGGATTGGTTGGTGGTGCGGTCGTCGCGGGCACGCTCGTGGCCGGTGCAGCCCACGCGCAGCAGATCGCCCAGGCGCCGGCGCTCTCCGACAAGCCCTGGTGGCCGCATCCCAAATGGGGCAAGGACGATCAGGCTGGCGCTTCGAACTACATGACGCCGGCCAAGACGCTCGACACGGTCAAGCTGATCAAGGACGGCAAGGTCTACCGGATCGGCCGGACTTATGAGTCCGCGATGCCGAAGTTCGGCGAGCGCGCATTCACGCTGCGCATCCCCGGATCGCCGACGGGTGGTCCGTTCGGCGCCAACAAGGTGATCTGGCACGACGAGTTCCTGGCCACCGAGATCGGCCAGACCGGCACGCAGTTCGACGGACTCGGTCACATCGGCATTCAGATGGGCAAGGACGGCGACAAAAACGAGATGCGCTACTACAACGGTGTGACCGAGCAGGAGATGGCCACGGCCTATGGACTGGCCAAGCTCGGCGTCGAGCATGTGAAGCCGTTCTTTACGCGCGGCCATCTGTTCGATGTCGAGGCTCTCAAGGGCCGCATGCTGGAAGCTGGCGAGGAGATCACGCTCGCCGACATTCGCGCTGCCATGCAGAAGCAGGGAATGAATGAGGCCGATGTAAAGGAGGGCGACGCCGTCTTCTTCAACACCGGCTGGGGCAAGCTCTGGATGAAGAACAACGACAAGTTCAACAGCGGTGAACCCGGCATCGGCCTCGAGATTGCCCGGTGGTGCGTCGACAAGGGCATCAGCCTGACCGGAGCTGACCAGTGGGCGACCGAGGTGGTGCCCAACCCGAACAAGGACCTGGCTTTCGCCGTGCATACCGAGCTGATCGCCAAGCAGGGCATCTTCAACCACGAGAATCTCGATTTCACTGCGTTGATCGCCGACAAGAAGTATCAGTTCGCCTACATCTTCTCGCCGGCTCCCATCAAGGGTGCCACGGGGTCGAACGGCGGACCCATCGCCGTTACCTAAGGTCGCGACCGCCTGACCGCACGGCGGCTCGCGCGGCGAAACGCCCTCGCGCTAGCGGGGGCGTTTTGCTTCTATGGCACCAAGAATTCGGGAGGAGAGATCATGTCGGTATTCCGTGCGGCTGCCGCGGCGGCACTTGTCTTCGGCATGGCGTTGCCGGCTGTTGCTCAGGGTATTCCCAAGGTGCAGACGCCCGAGGAGGTCGGCTTCCTGTCGACCCGCCTCAAGACCCTGAGCGATCGGCTGAACGAGGGCGTCAAGAACAACGAGATGCCGGGCGCGGTCGTGCTGATCGTGCGCAACGGCAAGATCGTCATGTTCGAGCCCTTCGGCTTCCGCGACAAGGAAGCCAAGGTGGCGATGACGAACGACACGATCTTCCGCATCGCCTCCATGACCAAGCCGATCGTCACGGTGGCGGCGATGATCCTGATGGAAGAGGGCAAGCTCACCCTGGCCGATCCTGTGTCCCGGTTCGTTCCGGCCTTCGCCGAGACCAAGGTGGCGGTGCCGAAGAAGAAGGACGATGGCACGGTCGAATACACCCTCGAGCCGCAGGCGCGGCCAATGACGGTGCAGGACCTGATGCGGCATACCTCGGGACTGACCTATGGCGCCGTTGGCGCCAATCCGGTGAAGCAGTCCTATATCGACATGAAGGCGGCCGACCGCGGCCAGACCAACGCCGAAATGGCCGACAAGCTGGCCAAGCTCGCGTTGCTCTACCAGCCCGGAACGACCTGGGAATATTCCATGTCGACCGACTTGCTGGGCCGTGTCGTCGAGGTCGCCTCGGGCATGCCGCTCGACAAGTTCATCGAGGAGCGCATTACCAAACCGCTGAAGATGGGGGACACCGCCTTCGAGGTCGCGTCCGATAAAAAGGCGCGCGGCGCGAGGCCGATGAAGGAGGGACCCAAGAACGAGCTGCCGGCCATTCCCGAAGTCACCGAGAAATTCACCTGGAGGTCGGGCGGCGGCGGCATGGTCTCGACCGCGGCCGATTACGCACGCTTTCTGCAAATGTTCGCCAACGGCGGCCAGCTCGACGGCGTGCGCCTGATCTCGCGCAAGACCATCGACCTGATGACGGCCGATGCCTTGCCACCCGACGTCAAGATGGGCGCCGACATGTTCCGCTTCGAGGCGCTCGAGCCCAGCGGCCGCATGGGGCAGGGCTTCGGCCTGGGCTTCGCTGTCCGCAACGACGTTGGCCGCAATCCGCTGCCGGGAACGCCCGGCGACTACTACTGGGGCGGCGCCTTCGGCACCTATTTCTGGCACGATCCGAAGGAGCGCCTGTTCGTGGTCTACATGATGCAATCGCCGGCTGCTCGCCTGCGCTACCGGTATCTGATGCGCGACCTCGTCTATCAGGCGATGGCGAACTGACGGCTTTAGATCCCGACCGCACGCTTCAGCGCTGCGCGCGCCAGCAGACGCGTGGAATCGAGGATCGGCAAGGGCGAGTTGGCGTCGTTCATGATCAATGGGATCTCGGTACAGCCCAGAACGACGGTATCGCATCCTTGATCCTTCAGGCGGCGGATGAGCTGCTGGAAGTAGGCGACCGAGTCTGGCGTGAAGCGGCTGCAGACCAGCTCGTCCATGATGATGCGGTTGCATTCGTCGCGCTCGGCGACGCTCGGACGGACGTACTTCAGGCCATGCGCCGTGAGTTTTTCCGGATAGACTTCGCTGTCGACCAGCCAGCGCGTCCCGGTGATGCCGACGGTATGGAAACCCTGTTCGACAGCATGCTGGGCTGCAACCTCGGCAATGTGGAGCCAGGGCAGCGGCGAGCGCGGCACGACGAACGGCAGCGACTGGTGGATGGTGTTATCGGGACAGATCAGGAAGTCGGCGCCGGCCTTGGCGAGCTTGTCGGCGGAGGCCAGCATCAGCTCGCCCACGCCCGGCCAGTTGCCGCGATGGATTTGGGCCATGTAGTCGGCGAGCGACGGCGTGTGCATCGACACTTCGGGATGTGCATGGGGCCCGAGCAAAGCGGCGCCCTCGAGGCAAATCGTGCGGTAGCAGAGGGCTGCCCCTTCGGCGGAGCAGGCCACGATGCCAATGTGCTTCTGACTGGTGTGCATGGGCACGCTGGCTGAGGACGTCAGCTCTTCAGCCGCAACTTGCCAGTAAAGTCGCGCTTGCCGAGTGGCACGCCCTTGTGCCGCAGAATGTCGTAGGCAGTGGTGGCGTGAAAATAGAAGTTCGGCAGCGAGAACGAGAGCAGGAAATTCTCGGCCGTGAACGGCAGCTTGAAGTCCTTGAACTGGAAAGTGACGTCCTTGCCTTCGAGTGCGTTCACATCGCCCGGGGAGAGCTTCTTCAGCGCCTCGTGCGCGTCGGCGACGATCTTCTGCAGTCCGGCGTAGGTGTCGGCCGTCAGCCCGCCCGGCGAGAATTGCCCGGCCTGCACGCCGTGAATGGCTCCCAGCGAGTGGTGGGCGACGGACTGGATCTGGAACCCGAACGGCAGCATGTCGGCTGCGAGTCGCGCTTCGACGACTTCGTTCGGGTCGACACCCTTTTCCTTGAAGTGCGTGGCGGCCTTGGCGAGGAAACCCTCGACGGCACCGACCGTCTGCAGGAAGTTCGCGACGCTGAGGTCATAGAGCGATATGGCCATGATGGAATTCCTCCCGGTAGGGATAATGTCACGGCACCATCGCGGCAGGCCAACAATTCCTTCATGAAAGCATTAGTAATTCAACGCTTCGCCCGATAGCACGGATGGTCTGGCTTCGGTGCCAGATCATTGCTCTTTCGGGGCGACCGAAATGATCGCCCTGCATTGCCGGCCGACGCCGAACCGCGCGAGACGCCGGGCATCAACGCCGAGGAGCAGCGCACGCTCCTGCTTGCCGGATAGCCATCGTGGTGCACCGACCGCGGGCCTTGACGCCTCGCCGACAGACAACCACCTTCGTGCCTGTCCCTCTGATCGAGAGGGGCGGGAGGTACTTTCATGCAGGCACAGGAACGCGAACTCATCTCCGGTCTATTCGGCCGGATCCAGCAATTTGCATCGCAGCCGCGCGACCCTGAGGCCGAAGCGCTGATCTCGGGCTCCGTAGCGCGCCAGCCCGCGGCTCCTTATCTGCTGGTGCAGACGGTGCTGGTCCAGGAGCAGGCCTTGAAGGCGGCGCAGGAACGCATCGCCGAACTCGAGGCCAAGGCGACTGCCGCACCTGCCACAACAGGCAGCTTCCTGGGTAGCGCGCCAAAGATCAGCCCTTGGGGCACGCAGCCGGCGCCGCGCGCGTCGGTGCCCTCATCCCGTTCGCCGTTACAGGCTGCGGTGGCGCCAGCAGCGGCCCCCGCCGCAGCCCCTGCGGGCGGCAGCTTCCTGCGCACGGCGATGATGACCGCGGCCGGCGTGGCCGGTGGTGCGCTGTTGTTCGAGGGCATTCGCGGCCTCATGGGCAGCAATCCCGGCCCGTTCGGCCAGCAAGCGGCGGCCACGCCGGCAAGTGCTACGCCCGATGCCCAGCAGCAGGCGATGGCGCAGGACGATGGTCGGATGGCACAGGACGATGGTCGTATGGTGGAGAGTGCCGCGCCCGAGGACTACGATACCGCGTCGTACGACCAGGGCATGGGCGACGACGATAGCCTCGCCTGATCGGACCTGTCGAAAATTCGCAATAAAGGGGAATTGCCGAGATGATCGAACTTCACACCTGGGGCACGCCCAACGGCCGCAAGGTCTCCATCATGCTGGAGGAGTGCGGGCTGCCCTACAGCGTGCACAAGGTCGACATCTCCAAGGGCGAGCAGTTCAAACCGGAGTTCCTGCGCATCAGCCCCAACAACCGCATTCCCGCGATCGTCGATCCCGACGGCCCAGGCGGCAAGCCCTACAGCCTGTTCGAATCGGGCGCGATCCTGATCTACCTCGCCGACAAGACGAAGAAGTTCCTGCCGGCCGAGGGCGCCGGCCGCTACGACGCACTGCAGTGGCTGATGTGGCAGATGGGCGGCTTCGGGCCGATGCTGGGCCAGGCGCACCACTTCCTGCGCGCCGCGCCCACCAAAATCGAATACGGCATGAAGCGCTACGTGGACGAGGCCAAGCGTCTGTACGGCGTGCTCGACAAGCAGCTCGCCGGGAATGCCTTCGCGGCCGGCGCCGAGTACACGATCGCCGACATGTCGATCTTTCCGTGGGCGGCGCGCCACGAGTGGCACACCGTGAACCTGGCCGACTTCCCCAACGTCAAGCGCTGGTATGACATCGTCAACGCCCGCCCTGCCGTGACCAAGGGGATGGCGGTGCCGTATCTGAATTGATGGGCGTGTTGTCAGCTCACCAACGACCTAATGCTGAGGAGCGCCCGCAGGGCGCGTCTCGAAGCATGGGATACGCGGTCCACCATGGGGCGGAGGCTACTCCGCCCGGATCGAGACGGCCGCTGCGCGGCCGCCTCAAGGTGAGGTTGGGTGTGTTGTTGGCCGCGCTGCTGCTCGCCTCCGGTACGCCAGCCAGTGCGCAGTCGCCGCCCGCCGCCTGCACCGCGCCACTTAAGCCTGCCCTCGAAGTAAACCTCTATTTCGGGCGCGACATCGAGGGTGGCGGCGAAGTAACCGAGGCGCAGTGGGCCGAGTTCGTGGCGGCCGAGGTGACGCCGCGGTTTCCGGATGGCCTGAGCGTGCTCAACGTCGCCGGACAGTCGCGCGACTCGCTGAACCGGACGCTGCGCGAGCGCACGAAGCTGCTGGTCGTGGTCGTGTTCGGCACCGAACAGGCGGTCTGCGCTGGAGTCTAGGCGGTTGCAGCCGGGTGGAAGCGCCGCACGGCGAACACGCCGAGGACGATGAAGAGACCCAGCACGACGACCTGGGTCACGCGAAACGGCGGTTCGGTCTGCGTCGGCGCCAGCGCGTGCAGGAAGGCCAGCCGGCCGAACATCTGGGCGATGCCGACGACGACGTTCAGCCAGAGAACTGTCACGGCTCCCGCTGCGTAGATCCACCGCCACGGCCCGGTCAGCCGAAAGCGATAGAGGCCCAGCAGGGTCGGGACCAGCACGACCAGTGACAGAACGCCGATCGCATGGCCCTGGCCGAACCGCGTGAACGGGAACAGGAAACCGGTCGCGCTGGTGGCCAGCGTCGTCAGGAGGAAGAGGGCGGTCAAGCCCGGCAATCGCCGAGCGCCCAGCATGCCCAGCACGACGACGAGCCCTGACGCGATTCCCACCAGGCTGACGGTGGTATGGAAAACAGTCAGGAGTGCGATCGGCATACCGGCTTCAGGCCCGCTTCACCATCGCCGGCGTGAGATGCTTCAGCGATGGTGCGCCGAGTTGCTGCATAGCGGCGCGGGTTTCCTGCAGCAACAATCCCAGCACGCGCTCGACGCCGGGCTGGCCGAAGGCGCCGAGGCCCCAGAGATAGGGGCGGCCGATGCAGACGCCGCGCGCGCCCATCGCCAGGGCCTTGGCGATGTCGGTGCCGCGCCGGAAGCCTGAATCGACCAGGACGGGAATGCGGCCGTCGACCACTTCGACGATGTCGGGCAGCACCTCGATGGTCGAACTGCCGTTGTCCTCGGCGCGGCCGCCATGGTTGGACACGACGATGCCGTCCATGCCGTTGTCGACGGCCAGGAGAGCGTCCTCGGGCGTGAGCAGGCCCTTGACGACGATTCTGGTCTTCACCGTGTCGCGCAGGCGCTTCAGATAATCCCAGGTGAGGGTGGTGGCGCCCGTGTTGTTGATGCCGGAGATATCGAGCCCGCTGAGGTTCGGCTTGCGTTCGACAAAGCTCTTTAGACCCCAACCATGACACGAGGCGCAATTACGGGTGTCGGTGCGCCACAGCCGCGTGAGCGTCTCCCAGTTCTGCCGCGCCAGCACATCGACCGTCACGACGATCGTCTCGACACCGGCCTTTTCGGCACGACGGGCAAGCGCGTCACCGAGGTCCCATTTGTTGGTCGGATAGAGTTGGAACCAGACCGGTTGGCCGCGGGCCTCGATCGCCTCCTCGATCGAGGTTGTGGCCACTGTCGACAGCATCTGCAGGTGGTTGCCGGTACGCGCGGCGCGGGCCACGGCAATCTCGCCGTCCTCATGGAAGGCGCGGTTGGAGGCGGTGGGCGCGATGACGATCGGGTTGGCGTACGTGCGGCCGAACAGTTCCATGCGGAGGTCGAGCGTACTTACGTCGACCAGGCGTCGCGGTCGGAGCTGAAATTTCTGGAAGCCCTCGCGGTTGGCGCGCAGCGTCGCTTCGCCATCTATACCGGTTGCCATGTAGCCGTAGTGCGCCGGCGGCACCGCCTTCTGCATGGCCGCTTCGAAGTCGAAGACGTTCAGTGCCTCCTGGGGCGAGGAGATCACCTTGTCTGGAAAGGGGGTGACCTGGGCCAGTGCGTCGGCGCCGGCCAGCAGCGGGCTGGCGGCCAGAAATTGCAGGAGACGCCGGCGACTGGCGTGACGGAAGCGTGCGTTCGGGGCGGGCATGACGACGGATCGGGCGACATGCCGGGGCCGGCGTCAAGCTTGACGCATCGGTCGGCTTTTAACAGGATAAGAAAAATGAAGAGGGTGTGCGATAATCCTTCGTGGCTAGGCTCTTTTCTGTTCGATAGGAGATCGAGGGGCGCTGCCTCGAAATGTCCAGCATAGGCCTACAGGCCGAGCCCCACGCCTCAGGCGATTGGTCGAGCTGGATGAAGGCCTTGGCCGTCCTATCCTGCGTCGCCGGCCGACACAGCTTCGGAATGCACTGTGTTCGTCGTGGGGGAGTCCAACGAAGATCTACTGCCGCTCCGCCCAGCCGATCATCTTGCCGATGAAGGCATCGCAGGCGTCCATCTGGGAGCGGGCGACGAACTCGTTGGGCTGGTGGGCTTGCGAGATGTCGCCGGGGCCGCAGATCACGGTCGGGATGCCGTGACCGCGGAAGATGCCGGCCTCGGTGCCGTAGGGCACGGCGTAAGTACGGTTGCCGCCCGTCCATTGCAGGGCGAGCTTGGCTGCTTCCTCGTTCTCCTCGGGTTTCAGTCCGGGCACAAAGGAGCGTCGCTCCAGCTGAATGTTGGCATCAGGATGCTTGGCCTTCATCTTTGGCAGCAGCAATTCGGCGACATATTGCTCGGCGCGGCGCTGAACTTCCCAGGCGTCGTCGCCGGGCAGCGTCCGATAGCCCCAGCGCAGCGTGCATTCGCGGGCGAGGATGTTGCCTGCGGTACCTCCGCTCACGATGCCAACGTTGATCGTGGTGTGGCCGGGCACAGTGTCGATATCGGTGCGCTTCCGTTGTGCCAGCTCGACCTGCAGTTCGTTCAGCCAGTGGATGAAGTCGCCGGCGAAGGCGATGGCGCTGACACCGAGATGGGTCATCGAGGAATGGGCTTCGACGCCGGTGAAGGTGGCGACGATGCCGCCCCCTGCGTTCTGGGCATTGACCACGCCCATCATCGTGGGCTCGCCCACGATCACGGCCTGCGGGCGCGGTACGTTGCCTATCAGCTTCTCGACCAGTGCGTGGGCGCCGAGGCAGCCGATCTCCTCGTCGTAGCTGAAGGCGAAATGCATCGGCACTTTCAGGCGCGCGCGCTGGAAGGCGGGGACATGGGACAGGCAGCTGGCGATGAAACCCTTCATGTCGCACGTGCCGCGACCATAGAGATTGCCGTCGGGCTTTTCGCTCAGCGTCCAGGGATCGGTGTCCCAAGCCTGGCCGTCGACGGGCACCACATCCGTATGGCCCGACAGCACGATGCCGCCCGGTGCGTCGGGCCCGATCGAGGCGTAGAGGTTGGCCTTGGTGCCCTCTTCGTTGGGGACCAGGGTACTCTTGACGCCATGGTCGCGCAGGTACCCTTGGATGTACTGGATAAGTTCCAGGTTGGAGTTGCGCGAGGTGGTGTCGAACGCCACCAGGCGCTGGAGCATGTTGATCGAACTGGGGATGGAACTGTAAGCGGGGGAACTCATGCCGGCAGCGTCGCATGCCGCGCGCCGGCAAGCCAAGGGCCTGATATCGCTTGCGAAATTCTAGGCTTGTTTGACACCCCCGGAGCCCCCGGCTAGAACCGCCCCGCATCCGTCGTGGATATTTCGATCGCCGGGGTCTTAACGGGCTGCGGAGAGGTGGCCGAGCGGTCGAAGGCGGCGGTTTGCTAAACCGTTATAGGGGGTAAACCCCTATCGAGGGTTCGAATCCCTTCCTCTCCGCCATTACCTCGTTGCAAACTCTCGCTGGCGTCGATGGAGTGCCCGAAATCCTTTTGTATTCAAAGGGGTTTAGCGAAGTCGACCAAACCACGGAGACTGCAGACGGGCCGATTTCCGGTCTCTGAAGGCGTCCCGTCTCTTTCCGACCGAACCTCGCACAAATTGGTTTGGATTAAAAAGACGTAGTGTTTTCGGTACTTT
>RGPT01000060.1 GCA_010032545.1 Alphaproteobacteria bacterium | reverse complement strand
CACGAGTTGCCCTACGAGCTTGTCGAATGCGACATCCTGAAGGGCGAGACGCGCACACCGGAATTCCTGCAGCGCAACCCCAACGGCCGCATCCCGACCCTTCAGATCGAGGACGGCAGCCACATCTTCGAATCAGGCGCCATCGTCTGGTATCTGGCCGAAGGTACGCCGCTCGCACCCACGGACCGCAAGGCGCGCGCCGAGACGCTGCAGTGGATGTTCTTCGAGCAGTACAGCCACGAGCCCTACATTGCCGTGGCACGTTTCTGGAAGCACTACCTGCCCAAGCTCACGCCGCTGCAGGAGATGGATTTGCCCAATCGCATGAAGGGCGGCTACGCGGCTCTCGACATCATGGAGAAGCACCTGGCGACACGCCTGTTCTTCGTCGACGAGCGTTTCGGTCTCGCCGACATCGCACTCTATGCCTACACGCACGTGGCACACGAGGGCGAGTTCGACCTGTCGAAGTATCCCAGCATCAACGCCTGGATGGCACGCGTCGCCAGCCAGCCGAGGCACGTTTCAATCAACCACAAGCACTGAAAGGGAGAGAGCCATGCCGATGATCAACGTCCAGATGTTCGAAGGCCGCACGATCGAACAGCGCCGCGCTTTGGCCAAGGAACTCACCGAAGGGACCTGTCGCGCGCTTGGCTGCACGCCCGACGCGGTGCAGATCGTCCTCACCGATATCAAGAAGGAGAACTGGGCCGAGGCCGGCAAGCTCTTCTGCGACTAGACCTCCTCACGGGAATAAATGTCATGTCCGTACGTCCCTTCGATGCCAGACAGTTCGTCCGCGACTACCGGAGCGGCGTTGCCGAGCTCACCGATGCCTATGGCTACAATCCGGCGCAGGAGCTGGACTCCTGCGGTGTGGGTCTGGTCGTGGCGCTTGATGGCAAGCGGCGCCGCGACGTGGTCGTGGCCGGCATCGATGCGCTGAAGGCGGTGTGGCATCGCGGGGCCGTGGACGCCGACGGCAAGACCGGCGACGGCGCGGGGCTCCATGTCGAGATTCCGCAGGATTTCTTCAAGGAGCATATCCGGGATTCGAGCGGCGAAGAGCCCCAGGTTGGCCGCATCGCGGTCGGCATGGTGTTCCTGCCGCGCACCGATCTCGGCGCCCAGGAACGCTGCCGCATCATCGTCGAGACGGAAATCCTGCGTTTCGGACACACGATCCTGGGCTGGCGCCAGGTCCCGGTCGATATTTCCTCGATCGGCGAGAAGGCCAACGAGACCCGGCCCGAGATCGAACAGATCCTGATCGGGCGCGGCGATCCGAAGCTCGACAATCGCGAGTTCGAAAAGCAGCTCTACATCCTGCGCCGGCGCATGGAGAAGGCGGCCTTCGCCGAGAACATCGCCGAGTTCTACGTCTGCTCGCTCAGCTGCCGTTCAGTCGTCTACAAGGGCATGTTCCTGGCCGAACATCTGTCGGCCTTCTATCCGGACCTGCTCGACGAGCGCTTCACCTCGCGCTTCGCGATCTTCCATCAGCGCTATTCGACCAACACCTTCCCGCAATGGAAGCTGGCCCAGCCCTTCCGCGTGCTGGCGCACAACGGCGAGATCAACACCATTCTGGGCAACGTCAACTGGATGAAGAGCCACGAGGCCCGGCTCGATCATGATGGATTCGGCCACTCGATCGAGGATCTGAAGCCGATCGTCCAGCCCGGTGCATCGGATTCATCGGCGCTCGACAACGTGTTCGAGCTCCTGGTGCGCGGCCATCGCAACCTGCCGATGGTCAAGTCGATGATGATTCCCGAGGCATCGGCGTCGAACCCCAACGTGCCGCGGAAGCACCGCGCCATGTACAACTACGTGAACGGCGTCATGGAGCCGTGGGATGGACCGGCCGCCATCGCCGCCGTCGCCGGCAAGTGGGCCCTGGTCGGTCTCGATCGCAACGGGCTCCGGCCAATGCGCTTCGTTCGCACGTCCGATGCGCTGCTGATCGCCGGCTCCGAGGCCGGCATGGTGCCGCAGGACGAAGCGCGGATCGTCGAGAAAGGCAGGCTCGGCCCGGGCGAGATGCTGGCCGTCGATATGGATCAACCCCGGCTCTACAAGGACCGCGAGCTCAAGGACCTGCTCGCGGACACCCACGACTACGCGGCCTGGACCGGCCGCACGGTCGAACTCGACTCCCTGATCAAGCGGGATACGCCGGCCGCCGAGCACTTCAAGCCGGACGAGCTCCGCCGCCGCCAGTTCGCCGCCGGCTGGTCGATCCAGGATCTCGAGATGATTCTCCATCCCATGGTCGAGGACGCCAAGGAAGCCGTCGGCTCGATGGGCGACGACGCACCACTCGCGGTGCTGTCGGACACCTACCGCGGCATGCACCATTACTTCCGGCAGAACTTCAGCCAGGTCACCAATCCGCCGATCGACTCGCTGCGCGAACGCAACGTCATGACCTTGCGCACACGCCTGGGCAATCTCGGCAACATCCTCGACGAGAGCCCCGAGCAGAGCGAGATGCTGTCGTTGCAGTCGCCGATCGTGCTCAACGCCGAATTCGAGGCGATGCGCAACTACATGGGCGATACCGCCGTACGCATCGACTGCGCCTTCGATCCGAAGGGCGGGCTCGACGCCATGCGCCAGGCTTTTGACCGCATCTGCCACGAAGCCGAAGAGGCGGTGCGCCGTGGCTGCCTGCACATCGTGCTGACCGACGCCAACGTCGATTCCGATCGTGCGGCGCTGCCGATGATCCTGGCCGCAGGCTCGGTGCACTCCCACCTCGTTCGCCAGTCGCTGCGCACCTTCACGTCGCTCAACGTCCGCTCCGGCGAATGCATGGACGTTCACTACGTGGCCGTCATCATCGGTGTCGGCGCCACGACGGTGAATCCCTATCTCGCCGAGGAGACAATCGCCGCCCGCCACGCGCGCGGCCTGTTCGGCAAGCTCTCGCTCGGCCAGTGCCTCGCCAACTACAAGAAGGCACTGGACGAAGGGTTGCTCAAAGTGATGTCCAAGATGGGCATCTCGGTGCTGTCGTCCTACCGCGGTGGCTGCAACTTCGAGGCCGTGGGCCTGTCGCGCTCGCTGGTTGCCGAGTTCTTCCCCGGCATGCCCTCGCGCATTTCCGGCATCGGGTTGCGTGGCGTTCAGGAGAAGATCGCCGAGCAGCACGCCCGCGCCTTCGACGAGGACGTCATCGCGCTCCCGATCGGCGGCTTCTACAAGACGCGGCGCGGCGGCGATCGGCATAATTTCGAGGGCGAGCTCATCCACATGCTGCAGGATGCGGTGAACACCGAGTCCTATGCCAAGTACCGCAAGTACAGCGACGCGGTGCGCAAGCTGCCGCCGATCAATCTGCGCGACCTGCTCGACTTCAAGACCGACCGCGCGCCGGTTGTCCTCGACGAAGTCGAATCGATCACCGAGCTGCGCAAGCGGCTGGTGGCGCCGGGTATCTCTCTGGGTGCGCTCGGCCCCGAGGCGCACGAGACGCTGTCGATCGCCATGAACCGTATCGGCGCGAAGTCCGACTCGGGAGAAGGCGGCGAGGACCCTGCACGCTATACGCCCCGGTCGAACGGCGACAACGCCTCCTCGGCCATCAAGCAGGTAGCCTCGGGCCGCTTCGGCGTCACGGCGGAGTATCTCAACAACTGCCGCGAGATCGAGATCAAGGTCGCCCAGGGCGCCAAGCCCGGCGAAGGCGGACAGTTGCCCGGCCTCAAGGTGAGCGAGATGATTGCCCGGCTGCGCCACTCGACGCCGGGCGTCACCCTCATCAGCCCGCCGCCGCATCACGACATCTACTCGATCGAGGATCTGGCGCAGCTCATCTACGACCTGAAGCAGATCAATCCGGAGGCGCGCGTGGCCGTGAAGCTGGTCGCGCGCTCGGGCATCGGCACCATCGCGGCCGGCGTCGCCAAGGCGAAGGCCGACACGATCCTGATCTCGGGCCACAGCGGCGGCACCGGCGCCAGCCCGCAGACCAGCATCAAGTATGCCGGCATTCCCTGGGAGATGGGCCTGTCGGAGACGCACCAGGTGCTGACGCTCAACCGGTTGCGCGAGAAGGTGCTGCTGCGCACCGACGGCGGCATCAAGACCGGTCGCGACGTGGTGATCGCAGCCATGCTGGGCGCCGAGGAATACGGCATCGGCACCGCATCGCTGATCGCCATGGGCTGCATCATGGTACGGCAATGCCATTCCAACACCTGTCCGGTCGGCGTCTGCACCCAGGACCCGAAGCTGCGCGCCAAGTTCGACGGCTCGCCGGAGAAGGTCGTCAATCTCTTCAGCTTCGTGGCCGAAGAGGTGCGCGAGATCCTGGCACAACTCGGCTATCGCTCTCTGGTCGAGATCGTCGGCCGTTCCGACCTGTTGCGGCAGGTGAGCCGCGGCGCCCGGTACCTCGACGACCTCGACCTCAATCCTCTGCTGACGCGCGCCGACGGCGGCCGCGAGGTGGCACATTGCACGGTCGAGGGCCGCAACGAAGTGCCCGACACGCTGGACGCCCAGATGATCCGCGATGCCCAGCCGCTGTTCACGCATCGCGAGAAGATGCAGCTTCAGTACAGCGTACGGAACACACACCGCGCCGTCGGCACACGGCTGGCGGCCATGATCACGCGCAAGTACGGCATGTCTGGTCTACAGCCCGATACCGTCACCGTGCGGCTGCGCGGCACCGCCGGCCAGTCGCTCGGCGCCTTTGCCGTGCGCGGCATGAAACTGGAAGTGTTCGGCGACGCCAACGACTACGTCGGCAAGGGGTTGAGCGGTGGGACCATCGTCGTGAAGCCGACCATCTCGAGTCCGCTGGTACCCGAGCACAACGCCATCATCGGCAACACGGTTCTCTATGGTGCCACGGCGGGCAAGCTGTTCGCCTCGGGCCTCGCCGGCGAGCGCTTCGCCGTGCGCAACTCCGGCGCCGATGCCGTCGTCGAAGGCGTGGGCAGCAATGGCTGCGAGTACATGACCGGCGGCACTGCCGTGATCCTGGGACCCGTCGGGGTCAATTTCGCCGCCGGCATGACAGGCGGCATGGCGTTCGTCTATGACCCTGCCGACGCCTTCAAACTCAACGTCAATCCCGAGACGGTGGTGTGGCAGCGCCTGGACCACCCGCATTGGGAAGCCGTACTGAAGGCCATGGTCGAGGAGCATGTCGCCGAAACCAAGTCGCCGCTCGGCGCGCGTCTGCTGAACGACTGGGATCGCTGCCTTGATCGGTTCTGGCAGGTCGTCCCGAAGGAGATGCTGACGCGCCTGCCGCAGCCGTTGTCTCTGGCCAAAGCGAAGAGAGCGTGAACCGATGTCGTCCTGAGCGGAGCGAAGGACCTAAGGCCAGCAACGCAGGTACCTGCTTGATCGTTCGGCGAGACCCTTCTCTCCGCTCAGGATGACAAGGCAGATCCCACGCATCGCGCCGCTGCAGCTTGCCGCCAACATCATCCTGTTTGGCCTCAGCTGGCCGATCATCAAGATCGGCCTGGAGGCGTCGACGCCACTGTGGTTCGCGGCGGCGCGCACGACGCTCTCGGCCTCAACTGCCTTCATTCTTCCGGCCTGCCTTGGCCGCGTGGCGCGGCCGCATCGTGCTGACTAGCCGATAGTGCTCTCGGTCGGCGCGCTGCAACTCTCCTGCTTCTTCGCCTTTTCCAACCTCGGCATGCAGAGCCTGCCAGCAGGCCGCGCCAGTATGCTCGCCTACACCACCACGCTCCGGATCGTGCTGCTGGGCGAGACCGTCACGGCGCCCCTCGCCATCGGCACTGCGTTGGTCGTCTCCGGACTCGCCATCGCTATCTTGGACCAGTCCCGCGACTGAGTGGGCGCGCCTAGTGGCGCGCCGCCTGACCACCATCAAGCGTCATCACCACGCCACTGATGTAGCTGGCGCGGTCCGACGCAAGGAACACCGCGAGGTCGGCCACCTCGTCGGGCTCGGCCGGGCGGCCGAACGGCATGTGCTTGGTGAGTTCGGGCCAGCGCTCTGGATCGCCGTACTGCTGCTCGGCCTGACCACGCAGCAGCGTCAGCATGCGATCGGTACGGGTGGCGGGTGGATTGATCGCGACCACCCTCACGCCTTGATCGACGCTCTTGGAGCCCACGGCGCGGGTGAAGGCCATGAGGCCGGCATTGCCCATGGTGCCGGCGACGTAGTCGTAGTTGAAGCTCTCGCCGGCGAGACCGATGATGTTGACCACCACGCCCTTCTTCCGGGCATAGAACTTCTCCAGCATTGCGCGCGTGGCGTTGACGTAGCCGAACACCTTCAGTTCCCACGCTTCGCGCCACTTCGGCTCGGTCATGCCGAAGATGTCGCCGCGCGGGATAGCGCCGGCGTTGTTCACCAGGATATCGGCATGGGCCACGGCCTCGACCACGGAGCGCGCCGTGTCGCCCTTGGAGAAATCGGCGGGATGGATCTCGACCGGCACATTGTGGCGGGCGCGAATTTTCTCGCGTGCCGCTTCGAGCGATTCCTTCGAACGCGAAGCGAGGTGAACAGTGCAGCCTTCGGCAGCGAAGCCCATGGCGCAGGCGAAGCCTATGCCGCGGCTGCCGCCTGTGATCAGCACCGTGCGGCCGGCGAGCTTCATATCCATGTCGCGGTCTCCTAGAGCCGATAGGTCGAGTCGATGGTGGCGCGGCCGTCCTCGGTCTTGACGCGACCGTCCTTCACCATCTGCACCAGATGCGCCAGCATCGAACGGCCGGCGGCGGCGTGAAGGTGGATCGGCGTATCGGCGTAGTTCTTGGCCACCATCTGCGGGACGGTCTGGGGACCTTCCTTGAGCCGCGCCATGATCTGCGCTTCGCGGGCCAACCGATGTTCGATGTAGGCCTGCACGAAGGGATTGGGATTGCGGATCTCGGCGCCATGCGTGGGGATGTAGAGCGTCTCGTCGCGCGGCAGCAGCTTGCGCAGGCTGGCGAAGTAATCGGCCATGTTGCCGTCGGGCGGCGAGATCACCGCCGTCGACCAGCCCATGACGTGATCGCCCGAGAGCAGCGCCTTGTCTTCCTTAACCGCGAAGCAAAGATGGTTGGAGATGTGGCCGGGCGTGTAGACCGCTTCGACGTTCCAGCCGTCGCCCTGGATGACATCGCCGTCGTTCAGCTTGACGTCGGGGGCGAAGGCGAAGTCGCCTTCCTGCTCCGTCGTCACGCCTTCGGGCGGCCTGGGGTGCGGGCCGTAGCTATAGACCTTGGCGCCGGTCGCCTTGGCGAGCGCCGGGGTCGCCGGGACGTGATCGATATGGGTGTGAGTGACCAGGATGTGGGTCACGGTCTCGCCGCGCACGGCGCGCAGGACCGCGTCGATGTGGTCCTGCTGGTCCGGGCCGGGGTCGACCACCGCCACCTTGCCGTGGCCGATGATGTAGGTGCCCGTGCCCTTGAACGTGAAAGCGCTCGGGTTGTTGGCGACGACACGGCGGATGAGCGGAGTCACCTCCGTCGCCGTGCCGTAGTCGAACTTGAAATCTCTAATGAAAGGAATGCCGGGCATCGCGCGTCCTTATGGTGTGGGCGGCGTCAGCTTGTAGAGGGCGTTGCGGATGTCGGAACTGACATAGACAGCGCCGGACCTGGCGACGGCGACACCGGTCGGCACCAGCGCTGGCGGGCCGCCCGGGAATGGCGCCAGGCCGATATCGAGGTTCGAGGCGATCACCGTCCGGGCACCCGAGGCGGGATCGATGGCGATGACGCGCTTCTGACCGACTTCGGCGACGAACAGCCGGCCATCGGGCCCGACATCGATGCCTTCCGGGCCAGCCAGGCCATCGGCCACGACCCTGCGCGCGCCCGTGGCGACGTCGATCTGAAGCACCGCGCCGCCAGCGATCTCTGTCACATAGACAAGACTGCCGGGACCCTGGGCCATGGCGACAGGCCCGCGCAGTTCCTTGGCAACGATGCTGCGCGTCTTGCCGTCGGGGCTCACCTTCACGAGGTTGCCACTTGCCAGCTCGGCGACATAGAGCGACCCATCCACGAACTCCAGCGCGTCGACGGGCGCGGCGAACTCGGTCAGGGTCGCCACGAGCTTGCCGGTCTTGCGGTCGACCTTCTCGACAGTGTTGGAGAACCAGCTCGACAGCAGCACATACTTGGGCCCGACGGAGATGCCGATCGGGTAGGCGTGGGTCTCGCCGTGCACGCGAAGCACATCGGACACCGCGCCGCCCTGGCCATCGACGGTGCGGTAGCTGAAGACGTCCGCCACGTGCACCGTCTCCTTGCCGCCATCGGTGGTGACGGCAAGGTCGGCCGGGACGGCGAGCTTGCCCTCGACAATGGTCTTGGCGGCGCCGGTGTGCTTGTCGACGAGGTAGATGCCGTTGTCGGTCATCGACGTCACGAACAGGCGGCCGCGCGAATCGAACGCGAGATTGTCGAGACCGGGCTTCATCGAGGCCACCAGCTTCTTGGTCTTGCTGGTCAGGCTGACACTCCAGATGCCGCCGGTACCCGTATCGACGACGTAGAGGTTGTCGCGGTTCTGCGGGTCGATATTCGCCGCCGCGGGAATCTTGAAACCCGATGCGATGACGTCGATCGCGCCGGTCTCGAGATTGATCTTGGCGACCTCGCCCTTGAACCAAAGCGGGCCGTAGAGAAAGCCGTCGTCGCGGTGGATTTCGAAGCCGTTAAGGCCACCCATCTTTTCGGCGATCTTGCGCAACTCGGTGCGCGGAAACGGCTTGAAGTCGGGCTTGTCGACGTTCTTGAGGTCGATCTCGTAGAGCGCGTCGCCGAGGAAGACCTCCGACACGAACAGCCGGCCGTCCTTGCCGAAGGCGATCGAGTTCGGGCCGCTCATGCCATGGGCGACCTCGATGGTCTTGCCGTTGGGCCTGCGGACGTAGACTTTACCGAGCAGAAATGCCGTCCAGGCCATGGTGCCGTCGTCGGCAAAGGCGATGTCGTCGGCCATGCCGGTCGGGGCATCGATCACCCGATCGACTTCCCCGGTGTCGACCTGCACGCGATAGAGGGTCTGTCCGACCACGGATCCGGCGAAAAGCTGGTCGTCCTTGTTGAAGGCGAGCCCGTGCACGCCATGAAAAGACGAGCCCGGTACCAGGAACTGCTGATTGTATTCCCTGGGTATCAGCGGAGACGTTGCCGGCGGCGATGCCTGCTGCGCAACCGCACTGCCCACCACGGCGAGCGCAAGTGCTCCCGCCGTCAAACACCGGCCCAACCCCATACGCTTCCTCCGACCGTCTCTCGCGGCGCGGACTTTAGCCCGCGCGACACATTTTGTAACGCCTGACCCTTCAGCTACCATGGTGCTGTCGAGAAAACATGCACTTTACGGGAGAAAACACATGGCGGGTCCGCTTTCGGGATTGACGATCGTCGAACTGGCCGGAATCGGGCCGGGACCGATGTGCTCCATGATGTTGGGCGACATGGGCGCCAACGTGATCCGCGTCGACCGCACCAAGGCCCATGTCATGGACCGCTTCGCCGATCCCAAGTTCGCCGTGCACAACAGAAGCCGGCGCTCGGTCTCGGTCGACCTGCAGAGGAAGGAAGGCATCGACGTCGTGCTGCGCCTGATCGCCAAAGCCGACGGCATGACCGAGCCGTTTCGTCCCGGCGTCGCCGAGCGATTGGGTGTCGGCCCCGACGTCTGCCTCCAGCATAATCCCAAGCTGGTCTACGGCCGCATGACCGGCTGGGGCCAGGAAGGTCCTCTGGCCAAGGCGGCTGGCCACGACATCAACTACATCGCGCTCACGGGTGCGCTGCATGCCATCGGCACAAAGGAAAAGCCGGTACCGCCGCTCAATCTGGTGGGGGATTTCGGCGGCGGCGGCATGCTGCTGGCCTTCGGTATGGTGTGCGGCCTGCTCGAGGCGCAGAAGTCGGGCAAGGGCCAAGTGGTGGATGCTGCCATGGTCGACGGTACGGCGCTACTGCTGGGCGGCATCTACGGCATGGTGGGCGCCGGCTTGTGGAACGAGGCCGAGCGCGAGAGCAACACGCTGGACGGCGGCGCGCATTTCTACGGCACCTACGAAACCCGCGACGGCAAGTTCGTCTGCATCGGCTCGATCGAGCCGCAGTTTTACGCACTTCTGCTCGAGAAAACCGGCCTCAAGGGCGAGACTCTACCGGCGCAGACCGACCGCAAGGCCTGGGCCCAGCTCAAGAGCCGGATGGCGGCCATCTTCAAGACCAAGACGCGCGACGAGTGGTGCGCGATCATGGAAGGCAGCGACGTCTGCTTTGCGCCGGTGCTCTCGGTATCGGAGGCGCCGCACCATGCGCACGCCAAGGCACGCAACGCCTATGTCGATGTCCTGGGCTTTGCCCAGCCGGCGGCGGCACCGCGCTTCTCGCGCACCAAGGAAGGCATCCAGGGGCCGGCCGCCAAGCGCGGCCAGCATACAGACGAAATCCTGGGCGAGAGCGGCTTCTCGGCCAAGGAGATCGGCGACCTCAAGGCGGCCGGAATCGTCGGCCCGCAGTGACATCACGCTAATGATTCGCGCCTTCGAACTGGCCGTTCGACAGCTCGGCGACCCCAAACTGCGCGTCATCATCTGGCAGTCGCTGCTTCTGTCCCTGGTGCTTCAGGTCGCCATCGGAGTTCTTGCCTGGTGGGCGCTCCAGTCCTTCGCCACCTTCCAATGGAGCTGGCTGAACGAGGCGATCCGCTGGCTGGGCGGCGGCGCCGTCATGGTCCTGGCCCTGATGCTGTTTCCGGCGAGCTTCGGGATCGTGATCTCGATCTTCCTGGAAAAGATCGCCGACATCGTCGAGGCCGAGCACTACCCCACGCTTGGGGCCGCGCGCGGCATCCCGGTCTGGGTCGGTATCCGCTCGGGAGTCGTGTTCCTGCTCACCCTGGTGGCGCTGAACCTGGTGCTGCTGCCGTTCTATCTCGTGGCACTGTTCATCGCCGGACTGGGCGCGGCCTTGTTCTACGGCGCGAACGGCTGGCTGACCGGCCGGGAGTACTACGAGCAGGTGGCGCTGCGTCGCCGCGATCCAGCCGACGTGACGGCCTGGCGCAAGGCCAATGGCGGTGTGCTGTGGCTGACCGGCGTCGCCATCGTGTTCCTGGGCACCATCCCGATCCTGAACCTGTTCGTGCCGGTCCTGGGCGTGGCTGCCATGGTGCATGTGGCGCAGTCTTTGAAACCGCCCCTTATTCAGCCGGCCGGCCCGCGCTAGACTGGCGACATGAAGAAGATTTTTGGGGCTCTCGCCGCGGCCCTGCTCCTCGGCGGCTGCGACACGGACTCAAGCCCGCAGTATTCGCTCGCCGGTGGCGAGAAAGGTGTCTTCACCTCGCGCAACCCCGGCACGCCGATCCCAGCCGATCGCATCAAGGGGATGGACGAGCAGCAGCTCGCGACCACGTTCGGCAGCGCCGCCCTCGACCGCAAGGACGGCCCAGCGCGCGTGTTGCGCTACCAATCCGACGCCTGCACGCTTTTCGTCTCGCTCTATCGTCGCGACGGCACGGTCTGGAAGGTCGAATTCGCCGACGCCTACGACACCCACCTGCGCCCCCTGCCGGCCGACCAATGCGCCGGCTCGGTGGCGGCGCAAAGGCGGCGGGTCGCCTAGCGTCCGTTCACCACGTTTCACGACCCTGTGAGACGGCGCATCCGGGCCGCCCCTCCGTTGCGTCCAAGGTTCGTGCGGCCTCGCACGGAACGCAGAACAGGAGGGGATCATATGGCTCTCGCGACCAAACTGGCATGCCTTGGCGGCGCGTCGTTGCTGGCGCTTTCGATCGGCATGACCTCGGCGCACGCCGGGACCATCGTCGGGCTCACCGCCGACAACAAGCTGGTGAAGATCGACACGGGGACGATGGCCGCTTCGGCTCCGATGGCGATTTCAGGCGCCGACAAGGTGGTCGGTATCGACGTGCGGCCGGCGGATGGCAAGCTCTATGGCCTGACGGCCGGCGGACAGATCGTGACCATCGACCACGCGAGCGGCGCCGCGACGGCCGGCAGCATGTTGTCCGAGAAAGTGGCGCTGGGTCCACGCCCGGTCGTCGACTTCAATCCGGTGGCCGACCGGCTGCGCGTGATCGCAGCCGACGGCGTGAGCCTGCGCATCGACGTCGCCACCGGCGCCACGACGGTCGACAAGCCTCTCAACTACGATGCTGCCGACGCCAACGCCGGCAAAAAGCCGGCTGTCGCCGCCGGCGCCTACACCAACTCGATGAAGGGAGCCAAGGGCATCGAGCTGTTCCATGTCGACGGCAACACCGGCGCCCTGGTGCTGCAGAGCCCACCCAACGACGGCGTGCTCAAGACCCACGGCACGGTAGGCGTGACGGCGCCGGCCGATGTCGTGATGGACATCGCCAGCGATAGCGAGGGCAAGAACACCGCCTGGCTGATCGCCAATGGTATGCTCTTCACGGTCGACCTCGCGACCGGCAAGGCCACGCAAGTCGGTGCGATCAAGGGCATGGCCGGCACGTTGGTCGACATTGCCGCCGTGAACTGAGCGACCGCCCGGCCTGGCGCGTCAATCGCCGGCCAGCCGTCGCCACAGGGCGGCGACGGCTGCGCAGGCCCTGGCCTGGGCGATCATATCCATATGCCCGAGGCCCGGCACAACCTCGACCGAAATTCGCGGATTGAGTCCGGCAAACAGTGCCGTGTACCGATCAGCCTGGAACAGCTCGTCGTCAGCCCCGACGATCACTGCCGTCGGCCGGTCGATCCGCCCGATCGCGGCGCGCCAGTCGCGGTCCAGATGCATGCCGGTTGCCAACCGGAAAGAGTAGACCGGCGTGCGCCTGTCGTCGGCCTTGGCGGCGGTGGCGAAGCGGACGACGGGCAAGTCCTGAAACCACGGCAGGCCGAAGCCATCGAGAATCGACAAGGCCACGATGCGCGGCACCGCCACTCTGGTCCAGCCGCCCGACGCTGGTCGCCCGGTCGGCGAATCGTGCGCTATGTACGGAGCGATGGCGATATAGTCGTCGAACAGCGCGCGGTTGGGTCCGCTTGCCGTCCGTAGCACGAAGCCGCCGCCCGACGAGAACCCCATCAACGTGCGATGGATCTTGGTATCGGAGAGACGCTCCGCCTGTACAAAATCGACGAGGTCGTCATCGAGCTGACCCAAATAGGAACTGTCGCCGTTGGTCGTACCGCTCCCGCCATGCCCACGCAGGCTGACGGAATAGACGGTGGCCCCCGCCGCCTGCAGGGCCTGGGCGAGCTTATGCATGGAGAAGCTGGTGCCAGACGATCCGTGGACCAGCACAACGGCACGATCGGCGCGCGCGGGATAAAGCCTGTAGGTAAGTGGCGCGCCATCGCGCGCGGTAACCTGGCTGACCGCCGGGATCTCCGCTCGGTTCCACGCGTCGGAACCTGGCAAGCTGTCGCCGGCAGGCAGCCGCAGCAGATCGCCAGGGGAACTGAAAGCGATAACGGCGCCGAAGGCGGCCACCGCGCGATTTCCAGGCGGCCGTCGGGCAGCCACTGGACGGCGCGCCGTCGGCCGATGGCATGGCCGACAGGCAGAGTGACGAGCAGCGCCAGCACCCAACTGGCGGTCGCGACGCCGGTTTGCGGTGACTGCACCAGGGCGGCAACGGAAGTCCCGACACCAATCAGCGGCAAGATCGCCAGGCGCACGGGCGGGACGGTCGTCGGCCGCAGACCATACCAGCCAAGGACAAGGACCAGGACCAGGAGCGGCCACACCCAGAGAGGCGTGCTGACGATGACCTGAAGAAGTGACGGCATGATGAACTCCGCAAGAACGTGATTTGCGGCCACTCTCCAGCGGGCGGTCCTGGCGATCCATCACGCTTGCGTGGAATCACTGGCCTTTTTCGCGATCTGCCGGCAATCATCCGTTTACGATGCGCGAATCGCCCTACATCAAATCGTTGCCCTACCACCTGCCGCCGGTCCTGGGCTTTGCCATCGTCATGGCCGTGACCGGGCCGTTCGGCACCTACGCGCTCATGGGCCTGGGCGACCGGCTGGTGTATTTCGTCGCGCTCGGCACCCTGAACTGGCTGCAGGTGATCCTGCTGGCGGCCTGGTTCGGCACCCTCGAGCCGATCGATCGCTGGCCGGTCGTGGGGCGCATGGCGCTGGTCGGTCTGTTGGCCTCCGTGCCCGGCACGGCCGAAATCTTCCTGCTCAATGCATGGATGGGCCGACCGATCCCGCTCTGGGTCCTGCCCGGCATTTTCCCGGAGAACGCTTTCCTGACGATCGTCGTCTCGGTCGTGGTCGGCCTGTTCGTCGAGCAGCGGTTGCGCGCCGCGGCCGACATCGAACGCGGCCGCGTCGCCGCCCTCAGCCCGCCAAACGCAACCGATGCGGGACCGCCCGATTTCTTCCGCCGCATCCCGCCGGCGCTGGGCCGCGACCTGCTGGCGCTGGAAATGGAAGATCACTACCTGCGCATCCACACCGCGCTGGGCAGCGACCTCATCCTGCTACGCATGCGCGACGCGCTCGGCGAACTGGGCGCCGGGCGCGGGCAGCAGGTGCACCGGTCCTGGTGGGTCGCCAACGGCGCCATCGCGTCGGTCGAGCGCAACGCCGGGCGCGCCATTCTGGCGCTGCGCAACGGCCTGCGTGTGCCCGTCAGCAAGAGCTTTCGCGATCAGGTCAAGGCCGCGGGCTGGCTCGACGGCTGAAGACCTATTTTCCGGCGCGATCCTCGCGCCACAGGTCGAGCTTCTCCTGGACCGGACGGTCGGAGAAGGAGAACAGCACCGCATCGGCGTCGGCGCGGTGCACGACCTTGGCCCAGCTCGGCACGACGAAATGGTCGCGCTTCTTCCAGCGCAGCACCTGATCGCCGACGGTGCTCTGGCCATGGCCCTCGACGACGGAGAACACCGTGCCATCGGTGCTGCGGTAGGGGGCGCTCTCGAAGCCTTTTGGCAGGAGCTGCATGAAAGTCCCCATGGTGGCGATCGGCGCACCGCCACTTGCCGGATTGACGTAGCGCAGCTTGTAGCCGTGGCAGGCATCGGGTGGGCCGGCTTTGGCCAGACCATTCAGCGCCTCGCGCGTGCGGGCGTAGGGATAGTTGAAGATCGGCGAGGTCTGCCGCGCTGGCGTCCAGTCGACCGGCAGCAGGCCGCTCGCGAACCTGGCGTCGGACGTACCCGTTGGGGTGGTGACGACCTGCTCGTCGGTCTCGCCGTTCTCGGCGAAGCCAGCGTTGAACATCGCCACCAGCGGGATATCGAGACCATCCAGCCATACCATCGGCTTTGAGGAATCGTTGCCATGATCGTGCCAGGTCCAGGTCGGCGTGATCACGAAGTCGCCCTCGCGCATGATCGTGCGCTCACCATCGACGGCCGTGTAAGCGCCGTTGCCCTCGACGATGAAGCGCAAGGCCGACTGGGTGTGCCGATGGCTGGGTGCCACTTCGCCCGGCAGGATGAGTTGTAGCCCGGCATAGAGCGTCGGCGTGATGCAGGCGCTGCCCGGCATTCCCGGGTTCTCCAGGATCAGCACGCGGCGCACAGCCTCCTTGGCGGTGATCAGCGCGCCCGATTCCATCAAAAAAGGCCGGACCTGGTCGTAGTCCCAGCTCGCCGGCTGGTACTTGGGCGCCGGCTGAGGTGGCACGAGCTGGTGCAGCTGCTCCCACAACGGCGCCATCGACAGGCCGCCAATGCGTTCATAGAAATCGCGGCGGGCGTTGTTGCGCGTTGTGCTAGCGGCCATGGCGGACGCTCATACCATGACTACTCGGCTGCGGCCCGCACGAGAGCCCCCATCCGCGCTGCAGCGCGGGCACGGCACGCCGCAGCGAAAGCCCCGAAGACTTTCATGGAGACCGGATTCTCCAACGCCTTGTACTCAGGATGCCACTGCACCGCGAGCGCGAAGCCGGGCGCGTCAGGCACGCTGAAGGCCTCGACCTGGCCGTCCTCGGCCGTGGCCTCGAGCCGTACGCGCGGCGCGAGGCGGTCGACACCCTGCGCATGCAGCGAGTTCACCCGCACCCGACATTCGCCCAGCAGGCGATGGAGCAGGCCGCCCTCGACAATGTCGATGCCGTGCGCCGGTGCATAGTTCACATCCATGTCGGACGACTTGGGCGAGCGGTGGTCGCCCCGGCCATCGACCTCGTGCACGCGTTGGTGCAAGGACCCGCCCAACGCCACGTTGACCTCCTGAAGGCCCCGGCAGATCGCAAAAAGCGGCACGGCGTGATCGATCGCATGGCGGATGAGCGGCAAGGTGGTGGCGTCGCGCGCAGCATCATGGGCCGTGCCGGGCTGACTGGTCTGGCCGTAGTGATGCGGCTCGACATTGGATGGGCTGCCCGTCAACAGCACACCATCCAGCGCGTCGAGCAGGCGATCGAGCGCCGCCGTCATGGAGGCATCGTCGCCCAGTTCCGGGCCGAGCGCTGGAATCAGAACCGGCAAGGCGCCGACGGCATGGAGTGCGGCCTGGACATATTTGTCGCCCACCGTGTGATGCCAGCCGCCGCGACCGTTCTCCTTGAGACAGGCGGTAACGCCCACCAAGGGCCGCAGAGAAGACCGATCCATAGCCATCCAAATCCCGTTGCCGACGGAATAAATCATCGCCGCTCGGCGTCCGATTGGCAAATGCCCATCACTCGCCGCATCTTGTGCGGTGCAGCCCTGCGTGGTACCGCCCGGCCCGCTCAAAACCAGTGTAAGGTGCGCCATGACGACCACGCCCCCTCCCGCGGCCCCGCCAGCCGGCCAGCAGCCCCAGGCCGCTGCCGCCACGCTGACCATGCACGGCCAGTACATCAAGGATCTCAGCTTCGAGAACCCGCGCGCACCGCAAAGCCTGATCGAGCAGACCCAGCCGCAGCTCACGCTCAATGTGCAGGTTACCAACCGCCAGTTCGACGCCAAGACCTTCGAGGTCGCGATCACGATCGAGGCCAGCGCCCAGACGCCCGAGAAGGAGCCGCTGTTCATGCTCGAGCTGGTCTATGCGGGCACTGTCTCCCTGGGTGAGTTGCCGCAGGAGGCCTACGGCCCCATGCTGTTCATCGAGGCGCCGCGCCTGCTGTTCCCGTTTGCCCGTGCCGTGGTCGCCAATGCGACGCGCGAGGCGGGGTTTCCGCCGCTCAACATCGCGCCCGTCGATTTCGTTGCACTCTATCGCCAGCAGCTCGAAGCCAACGGCGGCCGGATGCCCGGCATCTCCGACGGACCCGTCGGGCACGCCTAGAGCCGCGCCGAGGGCGCGTCAGGCCTTCAGCCAGAGCGGGTCGCTGAGCTTCTTCAGAAACTCGGCATGTGCGGCAAGTTCGACCGCACTGACAGGATGCGACCTTGCCGGCCTAAGTGGTCGGTTATTCGGTGCCGACGTCCCGTCGGTGGACGTGCCCGCCATCTCGGGCGCGAGGCCCAGGTCGCGCTGCCGACCGCCACTCAGCTCGAGATAGACCTCAGCCAAGAGCTCCGAGTCGAGCAGGGCGCCATGCTTGGTGCGATGTGCGTTGTCGATTCCAAAACGCTCGCACAGCGCGTCAAGGCTGGCACGCTGGCCGGGAAACTTGCGCCGCGCCATCGACACCGTGTCGACATAGGGATTGGCGATCCGCGCCCTGCCCGCGCGCTCCAGTTCGGCGTTGAGGAAGCCAAGGTCAAACTGGGCGTTGTGGATCACGAGCTGGGCATCGCCAAGGAAGGTCAGCAGTTCGTCGGCTTTGTCACTGAATAGCGGCTTGTCGGACAGAAACTCCTCGGTGAGGCCGTGCACATCCTGTGCGCCCGTCGGCATGTCGCGCTCGGGATTGAAGTAACTGTGAAAGGTGATGCCGGTGGCCACCATGTTCACCAGTTCGAGGCAACCCACTTCGACAATGCGGTGACCGGCCAGAGGATCGAGGCCGGTGGTTTCGGTGTCGAGGACGATTTCACGCATCCCGACCTTTTAGCCAGTTGCCGCCCTATTTGCGACGGGCGCGTGCGAGTTGAGCTGTGAATCGCTCGCGCCATGGGTTGGGGGGCCAGAACCGGCCAGAATACCGCTTGAGTCTGGCCACGGCGGCAGCCAGCGCCGCCCTGGTCGGCGCGAGTCCCAGCCCGGTCGGGATCACAAGGCTCGCCTTGCGCCGCTTTAGCGCGTCCGGCACCTGCAGCCGCAGGATTCCGGCGAGCTTCTCGGCCGTCATGCCGGGCCGGGCCATGACGCGGCGGCGCTGCAGGAATGCCGGTGCGCTCACCACCAGCGTGGCGTCGACCCGGCGTTCGCCCAGCCCCTCGAACAACAGCGGGATATCGAGCACGACAAGCGGCTCGCCAGCGAGTGCCGCACCACGCAGGAATTTCCGCTGCCGACTGTGCACCAGCGGATGCACGATCGCCTC
>RGPT01000059.1 GCA_010032545.1 Alphaproteobacteria bacterium | reverse complement strand
TATTACACTCAAGACTTTCGAACGATTGCCAAAAAAAACGCTTGGAACCTATCTAAAAAAGAATACGCACCGTTAGTTCACATTAATGATACCATTCTCATCGAAATGCAAGCACTGCAAGAGCAAATCAGAACTAAAAACGATATGATTAAGCAGCGACTTGAATCTTACCCAGCGCGCGCTCATCTCATGCTCAAGAGTAAAATCGCTTTCTTTAAAGGTGTGGTAGAACATCGAGAATATCATCAACAAACGGATAACGATGACTATCGAACTGCAAAAGCAGAGTTAGAACGTTTGTTAGCCGGTCCAGAAGACGTTGATGCGGCGATGGCCGATGCACCGGGTCCATTGCCCGAGAGATAGGCGCCGAGGTTGGCGACCATGGCAACGTCGAGCGCCAGAATGCGACCCGCCGCATCGAGCGCGATCTTCGCCGAACCGGCGATATCGCGGCCCTGCGCCCCCGACACGAACTCCTCGGCGCGATCGGCGATCCAGCGCACCGGCCGGCCGAGCCTGCGCGCCGCCCACAGCAGCAGCACCCACTCGGGATAGAGGAAATTCTTCATGCCGAAGCCGCCGCCGACATCGGGCGCATGAAGCTGGATACGCTCGGGCGCCACCTTGAACACGAACTCGGCGAGCTGCCGGCGGATGCCGTGCAGCCCCTGCCCGGTCAATTCAAGGTCCATCGTGTCGGTCGTCTTGTCGTAGCGGGCAATGCCGGCGCGCGGCTCGATCGGCACCACGACGACGCGATTGTTCATCACCTCGACGGCAACCACGTGCGCGGCGTCCTTCATGATCCGCGCCACGACGTCGTGGTCGCCCTTGCGGAAATGAAAGGCGAGATTGCCCGGCGCCTGATCCCAGATCGCGGGCGCACCACCGGCCAGTGCAGCCGCGCCATCGACGACGGCGGCCAGCGGCTCGTAGTCGACCTCGATCAGTTCGGCCGCCTCGCGTGCAACCCCGACACTGTCGGCCACGATGAAGGCCACCGGATCGCCGACGTGGCGCACGCGCCCGTCCGCCAGCGCCGGTCGCGGCGGCACGATCAGCGGCTTCACGGCGGCCATGCAGGGCAGTGGCCCAAGGCCGTCGGCCGCAAGATCGGCGGCGGTGGCGATCAGATGCACGCCGGGCAGCGCCGTCGCCAGCGCCGTATCGATCCGCCTGATCAGCGCATGGGCATGCGGCGAGCGCAGCACGTAGCCCTGCAGGGCATCACCGCTGGCAATGTCCTCGACGTAGCGGCCGAGTCCCAGCAGGAAACGCGCATCCTCGAGACGGCGGACCGACCGCGCGTCCTGGCTGGTGCCAACCATCTAGCCCACCCTCGCCATGGCGGCCGGGCCAGACCGGCCATCGCGCGCGAGCAGCGTCTCCACCAGGCGGCAGAACTGTGTTGGACCGGCTTCTAGACTGGTCGGCAGCATGCGGCGTGCGGGATCGAGATCGATCAGACGAGCTTCGATGCGGCCCGGTGCGAGATCATGCGACCAGCCGGCAACGTACCAGGCGTTGTTGACCCACATATGATCCTCCCGGACCTTCTCACCGAACCATGCCGTTGGCGGCCAGCATACACCATTGACGAACCGCGGCGACCGTCGGACGCTCGACGCCTGCGGCTCACGCCCACAACACAGGAGGAACCATGATCGATCTGCACTATTGGCCGACGCCCAACGGCAAGAAGGTCACCATCCTGCTCGAAGAGCTGGGCATGCCGTACAAGATCGTGCCGGTGAACATCGGACGCGGCGATCAATTCAAGGATGAGTTCCTCGAGATGAACCCCAACCACCGCATGCCGGTGATGGTCGATCACGCACCGACCGGTGGCGGCAAGCCGATCGTCATCTTCGAGTCGGGCGCCATCATGATGTACATCGCCGAGAAGGGCGGGAAGTTCTATCCGCAGGACGTTCGAACCCGCTACGAGGTGAACCAGTGGCTGATCTGGCAGATGGCCAACCAGGGACCGAAGTCGGGCGAGTGCGGCCACTTCCGGCGCGTCGACCAGGCCAAGGAAGGCGACCAGAAGTACGCCATCGCCCGCTTCACCGACGAAGTGAATCGTCTCTACGGCGTGCTCAACAACCGACTCTACAAGCACAAGTATCTCGCAGGCGACCAGTACACGATCGCCGACATGATCTGCTATCCGTGGACGATCAACTGGAAGTTCCAGGGCCAGGACATCGAGGAGTTCAAGTACTTCAAGCGCTGGTTCGATGAGCTGGGCGCCCGTCCGGCCGTCCAGAAGGGCATGGCGGTCGGCGCCGACCTCTCGGTCGACAACACCAAGCTGCCGCCTGAGGAACAGGCCCGAATCCGCAAGCTGATGTACAACCAGCGGGCCCGACCCGTCCCTGCGTAAAGAGGGCCGGCGCAGGCCACCGCATTGCTGGCTTGCCCGCCGCGCGTTGGTCCGCGGGAGGCCGGCTGATATGATGCATTCATGACCGACAACACCATGGCGGCGGGCGCCGCGCCCGCCGCGGCACCGACGGCCACGCCTGCCCCGTCGGCATCCGCCAACAGCACGACCTTCGCGGTCATCCTCTCGCTCAGCTTCTGCCACCTGCTGAACGACATGATGCAGTCGCTGGTGCCGGCGCTCTATCCGATCCTGAAAGATTCATATGCTCTGAGTTTCGGCCAGATCGGCCTGATCACGCTGGCCTTCCAGTGCACCGCTTCGATGCTGCAGCCGGTGGTCGGTATGTACACCGACAAGCATCCCCAACCCTATTCACTGATGGTCGGCATGGGCTTCACCCTGGTCGGCCTGTTGCTGATGTCGCGCGCCGACACCTATCCGCTGATCCTGTTTGCCGCTGCCCTGATCGGCATGGGCTCATCGGTGTTCCATCCGGAAGCCTCGCGCGTGGCGCGCATGGCGTCAGGCGGGCGCTATGGTCTGGCACAGTCTCTGTTCCAGATCGGCGGCAACATGGGCTCCGCCGCAGGCCCGCTGCTGGCGGCTTTCATCGTCGTTCCGGCCGGCCAGCGCAGCATCGTGTGGTTCTCCGGGGCGGCCCTCGTCGCCATGGCGGTGCTGTTCCAGGTCGGCGGCTGGTACAGCCGGCGTCGGGCTGAATCGAAGGGGGCTGCTGCGAAGCCAGCCGCACAGGGCAAGGCCGGTGCCGCCGCGCCCGCCATCTCACGCCTGTCACGCCGTCGTGTCGTCGGCGCCGTGCTGGTCCTGGTGGCGCTGCTGTTCTCCAAGAACGTCTACAGCGCCAGCCTCGGCAGCTACTTCACCTTCTATCTGATCGAGAAATTCGGCGTCGAGGTCCAGACGGCGCAGCTCTACCTGTTCGCCTTCCTGGTCGGCATCGTCATGGGCACGATCGCCGGCGGCATCGTCGGCGACAAGGTCGGCCGCATCCCGGTGATGTGGTTCTCGATCGTGGGCGCGCTGCCCTTCGCGCTCATGCTGCCCTACGCCAGCCTGTTCTGGACCGGCGTGCTGGCCGTCCTGGTGGCCGCGATCATGGCCTCGGCCTTCTCCGCCATCCTGGTCTACGCCCAGGAACTCCTGCCCGGGCGTGTCGGCCTGGTGGCCGGAATGTTCTTCGGCTTCTCCTTCGGCCTGGGCGGGCTCGGCGCGGCCGCGTTGGGCAAACTAGCCGACCTCACCAGCATCGACACCGTCTACAAGGTGACGCCGTTCCTGTTGCTGCTCGGCCTGCTGACGGCCTTCCTGCCGCGTCATCCCGGCCGGCCCATCTGAACCGGCAAAACAATGCCCCGTGCACGCCTGCGCGATCTAGGCCTTAAAGTCGGGACTCTCCCACCCGGACCATTCAACGCCATTACCGATGTAGCGGGCGTCAAAGTGGGTTACACGACCGTCATCCACGACAACCCGCGGATTGCCCGGACCGGC
Source organism: Alphaproteobacteria bacterium (assembly GCA_010032545.1). GTDB lineage: Bacteria > Pseudomonadota > Alphaproteobacteria > Reyranellales > Reyranellaceae > Reyranella. Next base: position 14,965 of record RGPT01000059.1, on the reverse strand, counting down.
GTCACCGCCATCTGGCCGCGCGGGCCGGAAATCTGGACCGATTACGTCTTCGCCGGCACCTTCTCGTTCAACGGCAACGGCGAAATGACCGGCCTTCCGTGGCTCGCGGAGCAGGGCCTGCTCGGCGCGCCGATCGGGATCACCAACACTTACCAGGTCGGCATCGTAAGAGACGCCATCACGGCCATTGCAGTTCGCGATGGCGCTTCCCAAGCCTTTCATCTGCCGGTCGTCGCCGAGACCTACGATGGCTGGCTCAGCGACATTCAGGGCTTCCCACTGACGCAGGAGCATGCGTTTGCTGCGTTCGACAGCGCAGTCGGCGGCTGCGCGATCACCGAAGGAAATGTCGGCGGCGGCACCGGCATGATCTGTCACGAGTTCAAGGGAGGCACTGGCACGGCATCGCGTGTCGTCGTCGAGAATGGAGAGCACTACACGGTCGGCGCGTTGGTGCAGGCGAACTATGGCGCCCGCGACCTGTTGCGCGTCGATGGCGTGCCGGTCGGTCGCGAGATTGGACCAGACGTGGTGCCGGCGCATCGCTCGGGCGGAAGTGCTGTCCCTCCGCAGCAGACGGAAGGTTCCATCATCGTCGTTCTGGCGACCGATGCGCCTCTCATTCCGCTCCAATGCCAGCGGCTTGCCCGCCGGGCCACGACAGGGCTCTCCTGGGTTGGCGGCATCGGCGCAAATGGAAGCGGCGACATCTTCATTGCGTTTTCGACGGGCAATCACATCGGCCAGAACGACAGGATCAGCAACGTGAAGATGCTGGCACCCGACGCGATGACCAGCCTCTTCCGAGCCGCTGCAGAGGCAACCGAAGAGGCGATCCTCAATGCTCTGCTGCACGTTTGGGCGAGGCCTGACGACTGAGCGACCATGGCGACGGACGGAGCGCTACCGAACCAGGGAGGCATCGACATGAAGGACTTCGCCGGCAGGATCGCCGTCATCACCGGCGGCGGCACGGGCATGGGCCGCGAGCTCGCCAGGCAACTCGTCGCCGAGGGCTGCAACGTGGCGATGTGCGACGTCTCCGCCGGTGCCATGGCCGAGACCCGCCGCCTGTGCGAAGCGGGCGGTCTCAGCCAGGGGCAGCGCATCACCAGCCACGTGGCGGATGTCTCGGACTCCGTGCAGATGGCCGGTTTTCGCGACGCCGTCGCCCGCGATCAGGAAACCGACCGCATCCATCTGCTGTTCAACAACGCCGGAATCGGCGGCGGTGGCAGCCTCGTCGTCAACGGGCAGGACGAATGGGAACGGACCTTCAACGTCTGCTGGGGCGGCGTCTACAACGGCACGCGCGCCTTCCTGCCGCTGATGCTGAAGGCCGACGCCGGTCACATCGTGAACACCAGCAGCGTCAACGGCTTCTGGGCCTTCATCGCCCCCCACATCCCGCAGACCGCCTACTCTGCCGCAAAGTTCGCCGTGAAGGGTTTCACCGAGGCGCTGATCACCGATCTCCGCATCAACGCCCCGCACATCAAGTGCTCGGTGGTGATGCCAGGTCATATCGGTACCTCGATCGTGGCCAATTCGCGCAAGGTCCAGAGCGGCAACGAGTCGGACGTCATGACGCCCAAGGAGATCGCCCAGGCCCGGGCGCGCATCACCTCGATGGGGCGGGACGCCGCGGCATTGTCCGACGATGAGGTCCGCAAGATCGTGGCCGACCGCGCGAGGCGCTTCCTCGAGGAGGCGCCGACGTCGGCCGCGGAGGCGGCCCGCATCATCCTTGACGGCGTAAAGGCCGAACGCTGGCGCATCCTGGTCGGCCGCGACGCCGAACGCATCGACAGCCTGGTGCGGGCGACGCCGGAGCGCGCCTACGACACCGATTTCTACGAAGCCTTCGAGGCAGAAACCGGCTGGCGGGTCGGTCGCTGAGTCATCGGCGAACCGCGTTGCGGCGCTCATCGACGATCAGGCCTCCCAAGGCGGTCTTCGCCTGATGAAGAGCGCCGGCGGTCAACACGAAGCTCTCGGGCACCGCAATCCACTCGGCATGCCAGGGACCGGTCGCGCGCTCGAAATCCTGCACCATGGCGTCGAGCATCAGCCCGGCGTGCTGACGCACCGCCTTGCTGGCGGCGAGCATCAGCTCGGACGAGATCGGATTGCGCTTCTGCGGCATGGTCGAGGAGGCACCGCGGCCGCTCACGAAGGGCTCATAGACCTCGGCGAACTCAGTCGAAGCCATGATCATGACGTCGAGGGCGATCTTGCCCAGCGACCCGGTGACCAGGGCCAGGAAGTTGACGGCTTCGGCAAAGCCGTCGCGGGCCACGTGCCAGGTCGAGGCCGGCACCGCGAGGCCAAGCTCGGCGCACAAGGCTGCCTGCACGTCGAGCCCCTTATCACCGAGCGAAGCCAGCGTGCCGGCGGCGCCGGCAAACTGGCCGACCAGCACGCGCGGCTTCAACTGCTCGAGACGCTCGACATGGCGATCGAACATGTCCAGCCAGATCGCGACCTTGTAGCCGAAGGTGATGGGGAGCGCGTGCTGCAGATGGGTGCGGCCCGCCATCGGCGTGTCGCGATGCCTTCGCGCGAGAGCGGCCAGGATACCACGCAGGGCAGCGAGGTCCTCGCCCACGATGCGCAGCCCCTCGCGCAACTGAAGGACGACGGCGGTGTCCATGATGTCCTGGGTGGTGGCTCCCCAGTGCACGAAACGGCCCGACTCGCCGCACTGCTTGGCGAGCTGATGGACCAACGGCAGGATCGGATAGCCCACGATATCGGTTTCGCGGCGCAGATGGTCGTAGTCGAGGGCCGTCGCGTCGCTTCGGCGGGCGATCTCTTCTGCGGCCGCAACCGGAATCACGTCGCAGCGCGCTTCCGCTTTGGCGAGGGCCACTTCGACCTCGACGCAACGCGCGATGAAGGCGGTGTCGGAGAAGACCTCGCGCATTCCCGGCGTTCCGAAGGCGTCGCGAAACAGAATCGAGTCCAGCACCGTCGTGGAACTCTGGAAGGCGGCCATCACATCTGCTCCCTAGCGAAAGACCGACCCATATCGCAACAGAACGACCAGGTCGACGGAACGGCGCTTTTGCTAGTCGAGCATTTCGCTCAGCACGCGACCGGTCGCCGTGATGGCGAGCAGGATAGGCACCTTGAGGTCCGCCTTCATGGCATCCTTTGTAGCCGGCGTGTAGCTCATGCAGTCGAGCGCCACGAGGTCGGGCCGGTGCCGGCCGAGCCGGCGCGCGGCAGCCGCCACTTCCTGGCGACTCGCACTCGGCACGACAGCCTCCACCACGACGTCCAGTCCCGGCCGCGCCCATTTCTTGGCGAGCTTTTCGCCCTGCTCGGCAAACGGCACCAGCAGGCCGAGCCGGCCGCGTGGCAGCAGACCATGCGCGATGCCCGCCAGCACACGCGAGGGAAACAGCACGTTCTCGTCGCCCTCCATCGGCGGGAACTCGCCGGTGCAGGCATAGACGATGGCGTCGCAACCGTCGGCCCTCAACCCGGCAAGCGCCGCCGGCGAACGGTCGATGACGGCCTGCTTGGAAATCTTCACGTCGCGCCCGCCGCGCAGGCTGGTGTAAAGCGTGTCGGCTCCGTCTCGCGGCGGCACGGCGTCGACCTCTGCATCGGTTAGGCCGTCGAGCGCGCCGCGCAGGATGACCTTCGTGCCGGCCGGCGCGTGGGCAGCGAACAGTCCGGCAAGGTCGTCGCGTGGCGCCTGTCCGATGGTCACGATGCCCAAGGTACGTGTCATTTCTCAGCCCTCCAGGGCGACCGCGTCGTGGTCATTCCAGGTGAGTCCCACCGCATCGCCGGGCGCCCGGGAGGCGCGCTCGCCGACATGCGTCTCGCGCACCAGCATGGACCGGCCGTCCGCCGCGCGCACGCGGAGCAGCGTCGAGCCGCCGAGGTAGTTCGCTGTCTCGACCTTGCCGGCCAGACGTGCGCCGCCGGGCGGCATCAACCGGATCTTCTCAGGACGCAGGGCACGGGCCACCCCCGCTTCCTCGAGGATGTTGATCTCGCCGATGAAGTCGGCGACGAAGCGGGTGCGCGGCCGTTCATAGATCTCGGTCGGCGAGCCCACCTGCTCGACCCTTCCCTTGTTCATCACCGCGATGCGGTCGCTCATGGCCAGCGCCTCTTCCTGATCGTGTGTCACGAAGACCAGGGTGACGCCCAGCCGCTTCTGCAGCTCCTTCAGCTCGAACTGCATCTGCTGGCGCAGCTTGCGGTCGAGCGCGCCGAGTGGCTCGTCGCACAGCAGCACCGGAGGCTCGACGACCAGCGCACGGGCAAGCGCCACACGCTGCTGTTGGCCGCCCGAAAGCTGGCTGGGTTTGCGATCCTCCAACCCGGTCAGCGCCACCTGGGAGAGAGCCGCCTGCACGCGGCGGGCAATCTCGGATTTTGGCACTTCGCGCATGCGCAGGCCGAAGGCCACGTTTTCTGCCACCGTGCGATGGGGAAAGAGCGCATAGGACTGGAACACCATACCCATGTCGCGGCGGTGCACGGGCAAGTCCGTGATGTCGCGGCCGCCGACGTGGACGCGGCCGGAGTCGGGATGCTCGAAGCCCGCGATTATGCGCAGGCTCGTCGTCTTGCCGCAGCCCGACGGGCCCAACAGCGAGAAAAACTCGCCGGCGGCTATGTCCAAGGTGACCGCATCGACGGCCACGACGCGGCTGTCGAACGTCTTGGTCACCTGCTCCAGCCGGATGGCGGCGGAGGTCACTAGCCCTTCAGGATCTTGGTGACGCGCGCATCGATGTCTTCCTTGCGCGCATTGTACCATTTCCAGTCGGGCTGGATGAGCGTCGCCACCTTGGCCGGCGTGGTGAGCAGCTTCTCGTCGTACTTGGCGTCGAGCTTCACCTTCTTGTTGGCCGGCGAATACCATACCGCCTCCGCCAGCATCTTCTGCACATCCGGCCGCAGCATGTAGTCGATGTAACCGAACGCAAGGTCCTTGACCTTCGAGCCGGGCGTGACGTTCAGCACCTGCTCGAGTGCCATGACCCCCTCCGAGGGGCTGGCGAAATCGACGGGCTGCATGTTCGGGCCCTCGTAGCGATAGACGCCCGAGTCGTGGATGACGCCCATCGAGACCTCGCCCGACAGCAGCATCTTCTCCATCTGGCCGGTGAAATCGACCAGCTTGATGGGCTTCAGCGCCTCCAGCGCCTTGTAGGCGGCGTCGAGGTCGGTAAGGCCCTTGCCATAGACCTTGCCCAGCATCATCAGGTGGCACTGGCCCAAACTGTTCACCGGGATGATGTAGCCGCCGCGGGCACCCGCGAGCTTGGGGTCGGCAAGGTCCTTCCACGAGGTCGGCTTGGTAAGGCCCTTGTCGGTGCGGAAGCCCAACCCGATCGCGCTGGTGAAGATCGCCACGCCCACGATCTTGTCACTGGCGGCCCAAGGATAGACGTCGGCCACGTTGGGCACTTCCTTGGCCGTGATCTTTTCCATCACCAGCCCTTCAGTGAAGGAATTCCACTGCTCGTTGGAATTGGTGTGCAGCACGTCGTAGATCGGGTCGTTCTTGGGGCTGGCCTGAAGTTTCGGCACGAACGGGAAGGCCTGGTCGGCCGACACCGTGCATTTGAATTCCTTCTCGAAGGCCGGCAGGACGGTGCCTTTCATGACCTCGCCCCACTTGCCGCCCCAGGTCGTGATCTTGAGCGTCCTGGTCTGGGCATGAAGGATCGACGGTGCGCCGATCGCGGCGATCGCCGCGAGACCTGCACCGGTACGCAATGCCTGACGCCTCGAAATCGTGTTTCGTGCAACCATGATGACCCCCTCTGTTCCCCCTAGAGCTTAACGTAAGCTTTGAGGCCGATCAGCCTCTCAAGCACCAGAACCACCGAAAGTGCGAGCAGGATCGAGACCATCGAGGCGGCCGCGATGGCGCCGTCGAGGTCGAATTTCATGTAATTGAACAGCACCACTGGCAGGGTTTCGCCCTTGGGCACAACCAGGAACAGCGACACCGGGAACTGGTCGAACGAGACGATGAAGGCGAAGACGCCGCCCGCGAACACGCCGGGGCGGATCAGCGGCAGGGTGACCTCGAAGAAAACCCGCGCCGGACTGGCGCCCAGCACCGCGGCCGCCTCCTCGATCCGGCGATCGAAATTGTGCAGCACGGCCAGGGTGGTCCGGATCACATAGGGCACGGCCACCAGCGTATGGGCCAGGATCAAGCCCCAGACCGGCCGCCCGATGCCCGACAGCAGATAGGCCTGGAACAGCGCCAGCCCGGTCAGGATGGCGGGCAGCATCAGCGGCGACATGAAGAAGGCGGTGAGGAAAGCACGGCCGGGCAGGTTGCCTCGGGCCAAGGCGAGCGCGCAGGCACCACCGATCAGGATCGAGAGCACCAGCACGACCGACGCGACCCATAGCGACAGCCAGAGCGCATTCATGAACTCGGTGCCGGCGAAGAACTTCCCGAACCAGCGCAGGCTCACGCCCACCGGCGGGAAGGAGATGTAGGGCGTCGGATTCAGCGCAAACACCAGCACGATGGCGATCGGCGCCAGCAGGAAGGTGAGCAACAGGGCGTTCAGCGCGAGATACGCCGCATGGCCGGCGTCGAGCGGCCTCTTGTTACGGGTGGCGCTCATGCCATCCCCTGCTCACCCGAAAGACGGGCCAGGATGCGGTTATAGGCGACGACGATGACGAGTGACACCAGCAAGAGAATGACGCCGAGCGCACCGGCGAAGTTGGGATTGAAGCTGGTTCCGACCTGTTGCGCGATCAGCATGGGAAGCGTCAGCACATTGGTCCCGCCCATCAAGGAGGGCGTGACATAGGCCGAGATCGACAATGCGAACACCAGCAGCGAGCCCGCGAGAATGCCCGGCAGGCTGAGCGGCAAGGTGACCTCGACGAAGGCCCTGAACCGGCCGGCGCCCAGACTGCGCGCCGCCTGCTCCAGCCGCTCGTCGATGCGGCCGATCACACCGGTCAGCGTCAGCACCATGAAGGGCACATAGATATGGACCAGCGCCACCACCGTGCCGAACTCGTTGTACATCAGCGGCAGCGGCTTCTCGATCAAGCCCCACTGGATCAGCAACGTGTTGATGACACCCTTGTCCTGCAGGATCGTCATCCAGGCGAAGGTGCGCACGACGATGCCGGTAAGCATGGGCGCGATCACCGCCATCAGCACCAGCGCATGGCCGAGCCGCGACTGCATGCGCGCCATCCAGTGCGCCAGCGGATAGCCAATCAGGAGCGCCACGACGGTGGTGACGAGGCCAATGCGCAGGGTGGACCACAGTGCATCGTGGAAGATTCCGGCGGTATCGAAGATGAAGCGCTCGTAGTGACGGGTCGTGGCGAAGGCGTTGGGATTGGTGACGGGATTGCCGGAGTAGAACGACATCATTGCCATCACGCCGAACGGCACCACGAAGAACAGCACGAAGAGCAGTGCAGCCGGTGCCACCAGCCAGGCAATCGGCGACGGGCGGGTGCCGCCTGTCATGTCGATGCCGTCATGTCGATGCCGCGACGTCGCCCACCACGCGCACGCGGACCCGCACCGAATTGCCGGGCAGGTAGGCAAGCGGCATGTCCTCGCTCTCGATCGTGTGCAAAGTCGCGCGGTCGGCGCCGGCTGCGACCGCACGGTCGTTGGCGATGCCCTGAGCGGCGGCGATCGCCTCGACGCGGGTCATGTTGTTGAAGATCTGGTCGCACTCCCCCGACACCTGGGCGATGGCCGCGCCCACGGCATTGGCGCAATCGCCATGCTCAACATGGATCACTTGGCTGATGCCCGCGAGCTTCTGGGGGATCAGGAACGCCCCGCCGCCAACGGCAATCAGCGGCACGTCGCCCGCCTCCGTCTTCATGCGGTCGATCGCTTCCTCGGCGAGCCGGGCGGACTCGGCAAAGACCTTCTTGCAGGCCGCCGCGTCGAGATGAGCAACCTTCTTCCTGTCGCCCAGCTCCAGGATGCCGGACGCCACCGCGACGTCGGTGGTCGTGAGCTGGCGGCCGCCGAAGGCGATGCCGTCCTGCAACAGGCGGTACCCGACCGACACGGGGCCGACCGAAAGGGGCTCCAGCACGACATGGCTGCCACCGCCTAGGCCGATGGAGAGCAGATCGGGCATGCGGAACAGCGTACGCACGCCACCCACCTGCACGACGGAATTGGCTTCGCGCGGGAAACCCGCCTTGAGCTGGCCCACGTCGGTGGTGGTGCCGCCGACGTCGATTACCATCGCGTCCTGCAAGCCCGAGAGATAGGCGGCCCCTCGCATGGAGTTCGTTGCGCCCGACGCGAAGCTGTAGACCGGCAGGCGACGCGCCTGCCCCGCCTCCGCGACCGTGCCGTCGTTCTGGGTGATGAACAGAGGGGCCGCGATGCCGGACTCGCGAATCGCCTGTTCGAAAGCGGCGATGGCGTCGCGCGCGAGGTCGGCGAGCGCCGCGTTCAGGAGGCCGGCGTTTTCGCGTTCCAGCAGGCCGATGCGGCCGAGATCGGACGAGCAGGTGATGGTGGCATCGGGAATCACCGCTGCGACCAGTTCGGCCGCGCGCCGCTCATGGCTGGGGTCGAGCGGCGAGAAAATCGATGAGATACCGACCGACTTCAGTCCCGCCGCCTTCATCTCCCGCGCAGCTCTCGTGACCGCGGCCTCGTCGAGCGGCATGAACGGCCGCCCGTCGTATTCATGGCCGCCCTCGACCATCCAGACGCCGCCACGCACCAGATTGGCAAGGTCCTCCGGCCAGTCGCAAAACGGCGGCAACGAAGCCGAGGCCGGCATGCCAAGACGAAGGGCTGCAACCTTCGTGAGGCTGCGCCGCTGCACCACCGCATTGATGAAATGGGTGGTGCCGATCATCACGCCGTCAATGCGCTTGAGTTGGCCGTCGCGCCCCCTGAGCACACCGGTCGCGGCGAGTTTGCCAAGAGAGTCGAGAATGCCCGTGGTCACGTCCTGGCTGGTCGGCGCCTTCACCGCCCCGGAAACCTTGCCTTCCTCGATCAGGACAGCGTCCGTGTTGGTGCCGCCGACATCGATACCGATCCGTCTCATGAAAACACGCTCTTGAACTCGATGTCGTAGCCGAAGGCCCGCGGGCCGACATGCTGCAGGCCCTTCGGCGAAAGAAAGACCGGCGGCGGCGGCAAGGCAATCACAGTGACTCTCTGGCCGTAGCGGATGGTCTCCGTGCCGACCGCCTCGCCCGACACCGAATCGAGCACGCAGATCAGGTCGGGAGACATGGCGATCGGCTCGCCATCGAGCCAGGCCACGATCCACTCGTTCTGGAAGTTGAGCTCCATCGCGGCGCCGCGATACTCGTCCATGCCGTCAAACCGCGTCCGCCCGCGCAGGAAGCCCTCCGTGGCGCGACGTTCGACGTCGATCACCTTGCCCTTGTAGAGGACCTTGCCAGGCTCGACCGACAGGATGGCGGCGATCGGGTCGTCGTGCTTGCGTTGGGCCTCGCGGACGGCATGGCCGATGGCGATCGCCTTGGTGGTGGTGCCGTGGATGCCCCACTTCTTTACTTCGGCGCCCGTGCGGGGCGCCTTGCAGGTCGATGCGATCGATCCGTACTCGGTGCAGATCTTGCGGCTGACCCGCTCCATCCACTTCCAGGTCGGCACTTTTTCGACCACCGATTCGAGGCCGCGCACATCGACGGTCGTCAGTGGAAAAGGCACGAGGTCGCCCACCGCGACCGAGGTCATCTGCGCCTCCGGGTAGGCGCGTCCCATCATGTCGGAATCGATGACCGGGCGCTTGAGATGGGCGGCGGCCATCAGCGGCTGGATCGAGTTCCCGCCGCCGATCTCGAGGGACATGATTCCGCGGAAGCGATAGCGCGTATGACGCTCCATGAGGTCGACGGCACGGGCGATGGTGCGGCTGTCGGTCAGCCGCTCCTGGCCGACCAGGGGCGCGCCCATGTTGGACACTGCAGCAACCCAGTCGTCGTCGGCGAGTTCGGGTGTATTTTTGATCGCCGATTTTTCATCACGCTGCTTGTACAAGGCGCGCATGTTGAGAAGCCCGAGATAGGGGCTGCCGCCTCCTCCCGTTCCCAGCACCCAGGCGCCAACCGCCAGTGATTCGATGTCGTCCAGCGTGATGTCGGTCAGGGGCATTTCGGCAAGGTTTCGGGTTGGCGTCGCCCGCATGGGCATTGCATCGGAGTTTGTCTAGCAAGTTTGACGCCATTTTCCGCCAGGCGCCAGACCTGGCATTCCGCAGAGCCGCCGCGCGGCTCTCGCCAACGAGAGCGACGGCGCGACAGCGACTTGATCTGTCCGACTTGCACGAGCCAACCCAAAACCGTTGCGCGACCGTCGTGGACCAGGCCGGCGAGAAGAATCGATGTTCGGGGCCGCCCAAGAGACGCCGCGCGTTTCCACGATCTCGGCCGGAATGGGGCCTGGACTATCGCCATGTCTTTCCAGGGCCTTCGAGACGCGAGCGCACCGCCCCGCATGACCACTATGCAGAAACCAATGTCTCGATATCGAGCATTGCGTTGATGGGCATCGATACGATATCCACCGCCGACAAGGCAGCAGAAGTCGGGCGGGAGCAGGTCAATCATGTCGCGTGAGCGCGCCGACGTTCTCAATGCGAAAAAGGTCCTGGCCGATGTCTGGCCGGGCCAGGCGCAGGAGCACTCCGTCGCCCTCCTGAAGGCGCTGCATATCCTCACCCGCGATGGTGCGCTTAACCACGACGCCCGGCGCAAGCTCAAGCAGGTGCTGCATCTGGTGCAGCTTCTCCGCCCTTCGCTCGATGCCTTGCTGGCCGAGCAAACGGACCCGGTGATCGCAGATCTGGGCACCGGGAAGTCCTATCTGGGATTCATCCTCTATGATCTCGTGATCGGGCCGCTCGGCCACGGCAGCATCTTCGGCGTCGACGTGCGTGCCGAACTCGTGGAACGATCACAAGCGCTCGCGACGACAAGCCACTTCACGCGCATGAAGTTCTTATCGGGCGAGATCGCCCACACGATGCTGCCTGGCGGTCGCGCCGACATGGTCACGGCTCTCCATGCCTGCGATACGGCGACCGACGACGCCATCCGCTTCGCTCTGCGTCACGAGGCGAAGGTCATCGCTCTCATCCCCTGCTGCCAGGCGGAGGTAGCGACGCTGCTGGGGTCCTACAACGGTCCTTTGGACCAGCTATGGCGTCACAACATCCATCGGCGGGAATTCGGCGCCCATGTCACCAATGTCCTGCGCTCCCTTGTCCTCGAAGCGCACGGCTACAAGGTTCGGGTGACGGAGTTCACCGGCCTCGAACATTCCCTCAAGAACGAACTGATCCTCGCGACGCGCCACCAAAAGAGCAATCCGCTGGCCCGACGCAAGCTCGAGCAACTGGTGGATCAGCTCGGCGTCAAACCCGCCCTGCTTGACGTCGTGGGAAGCTGAGCGATCCGAGAACGACGAACGCTCCGATCGTCAACCTCGCCGTAAGGTTGGCGCACGGGTCTTCGATCACATCGTCGGAGGCGATTTCTCCGCCGCTTCTTTGGCGGACAGCGCCAGCGCGGCCTGGAACTATGCGTCCGTTCTCTCATTGGTGATGAGGCACGCAACGCCGTTTGCTCCACGGGCCGCCGCACAGAGCGTAGCGGTTGGCCGGGCGACCGGTGAGCCAGAGGAACATGAAGTAGTTGCCGAAGCTACCGACACGTAGCTGGCGGAAATGGTGCCCAGGGGCGGAGTCGAACCACCGACACTGCGATTTTCAGTCGCATGCTCTACCAACTGAGCTACCTGGGCGCACCACGTCGATTAGCGGCGGGCTTATAGGACGCACTAGCCCGTCTGTCTAGGTGGGCCCGGTTCGCCCCCCTCGCCTCCGCCCTCTTCCGGGGCCTCGTCGGTCGGGACGCGGTACCCTTCCTTCAGCCAACGCCCAAGGTCGACATTGACGCATCGCTTGGAACAGAACGGCCGAAACTCTTCCGTTCCGGTCTTCTGGCAGATCGGGCACTTGGCCGCGATCCGGACGGCACGCAGCGGTAGGGGGGCAGTTCGTTCAGGCATCACTCTTCTCAAGCGCCTCGAGCTCGGCCTTCAGCGTCGCGCCACGGCGAGCGCGCGTCAACTCGAAGTGGCCGAGCCGGGTGAAGCCGTAGAGCTGGGTCGGCACGGGGTCGTCGGCCAGCGCTTCGGCGAGCGCTGCCTGCGCCTTGTCGCGATCGTAGGAGCTGCGCATGGTGACGAAGTCGATCACCACGGCGCCGGCGATGTTGCGCAGCCGGAGCTGTTGGGCGATCGCCGGCACCGCCTCGAGATTGATCTCAAGCGGCCGGCGCGGCGCGCGACCCTGGCGGCCGCCGGCGGTGGCGCTGTCTACATCGATCGCACACAGCGTTTCGCCGGCTTCGAACAGCAGCTCAATGCCGCTTTCGAGCACGATGCGCTCGGCCAGCCCGGTATCGATCTGGCCCGCCACGTCGTCGATATCGAAAGCCGGCATCGGTCCGTTGTGCCACCGTACGCGGATCTTCTCTCCCAACCGATCCATTTCATCCTGGAGGCTGCGTGCCATCGCCCGGTCGTCGAGGATCACCTCCTCGAGGGTGGTGCCGTGGTCGCGCAACATGCGCGCGATCGGATCACGCTCGCCCGGAATGCGCGCCGTGAGATCGGCAGGCGGTTGCGAGTCGAAGGCCTGCCGACGGATCTTCTCCCAGCGCTCCATGACGTCGATCGCATCGGCGCGCAGCACATCGAGCGAAGCGCCAGAAGCGGCGGTGCGAAGTACGATGCCGCCCTCCAGAAGATCCTCGACATGGCGGCCCAGACGCTCGCGCTCGGACTCGCTTTCGATACGGCGCGAGAAAGCTATGCCCGCGCCGATCGGGTGATAGACGAGATAGCGACCGGTGACGGCAAGGTTCATCGACAATCGCGGCCCCTTGCCGTTCTCGCCGTCGCCATCGTTGCGTACCTGGACCAGAATAGGGGCACCGGGCGGCGGCCAATCCTCGGTCCCGGCGCGGTCGGCAGCGCGCAGGAATCCGGCACGGCCAATGCCGATGTCGACGAAGGCAGCATCCAGATCGGGCATCACCCGCTCGAGTCGGCCGAGGAAGACACTGTCGGTGTGGGAGGGCGTGTCGCGGCGCAGGATCTTCAACTCCGCCAGTCTACCGCCGGCGGTGAGCGCCATCAGGAATGCCTTCGGCAGCACATGGCAGATCAGCCGGTCGACGCGGCTCACGGCAAGGCCGGCTTCAACAATTTCACCGTCTCGAACAGCGGCAGGCCCACGACGTTGCTGTACGAACCCGAAAGGAAATCGACGAAGCGCGCGGCGCGGCCCTGGATCGCATATCCCCCGGCCTTGCCGCGCCATTCGCCGCTTCGCAGATAGTCGTCGACCTCGGCCCGCTCGAGCCGCTTGAAGCGCACGATGGTCTCGACCAACCGCGTCCGCACCGAGCCATCGGGATACCCGACGGCGACGGCGCCCAGCACACGGTGCCTGCGACCCGACAGCCTGTCGAGGCAGGCCCGCGCCTCGGCTTCGCTTTCAGCCTTGGGCAGAATGCGTCGACTGCACACGACGACGCTGTCGGCAGCCACGACGACGGCCCCGGGATGACGCGGCACCACGGCAGCGAGCTTCGATGCCGCCATCCGCAGCGCATAGGTGCGCGGCTCCTCGTGCGGAGCAGGCGTTTCGTCGACGTCGGGAGGATCGATCTCGGTGGGTTCGAAGCCGACCTGCCGCAGCAGGTCGAGCCGGCGCGGTGAGGCGGAGGCCAGGACGAGCGGAGGGATCGGCGAAGCGGCCAACGCCTACTTGAAGCGGAAGGTGATGCGACCCTTGGTCAGGTCATACGGCGTCATCTCCACCGTGACCCGGTCGCCCGCCAGAACGCGAATACGGTTCTTGCGCATCTTGCCCGAGGTGTGGGCGAGAATCGTGTGATCGTTGTCGAGTTTGACCCGGAACATGGCGTTGGGCAGCAACTCGGACACCACACCGTTGAACTCGATCAGATCTTCTTTGGCCATCCGGCCTCCGGCTAGAGTGATTGTGGAAGGAAGCGGGCGGAAAATGGGCCGCACCGGGGATTTAGTCAATGGACCCAAGGGGATAGAAACGCAACCTGCCCTTCTCACCAGCCCGCGGGTCCCCTATATGTACGGCGGCTGCAAAATGCCCGGCGGAAGAAGGACCGGTTAACATGAAAATTCAGTTGCTCTCGGGTTTGATGGTCGCCGCGTTGCTGGCGCCTGGACTGGCGTTGGCCCAGATGCCGGCCCCTTCGACGACCTCGAGCGCCATCACCGCGCCGGCCCAGAAGACGATCGGCACGCCGTCGAACCGGAAGCATTCCTCGTCGTTGATCGTGGTGAACGCCCGTGGCGCGAAGCTGCAGGGCCAGACGCTCACCCTCGAAGGCGTTTCGCCCAACGCCGTCTTCTTCACCACCCGCCCGGCGCGCGGCGTTGGCCACATGCTCACGCCCGACATGGTGGATATCTGGAAGACCGGCAGCTTCGCCAAGGATCCGCCCAATGCCACGGTTTCGGTGTTCCAGAAGGATGGCAGCGGCGTGTCGGACATCGTAGCGGTCCTCAAGGCACCCAAGCTTGACGGCGACAAGCTCACCTTCGACGTCCAGGTGCTGGAAGGCAGCCTCGCCAACTCCGACGGACCGGCGTCGGTCTTCATCGACACCATCTGGTTCGGCGTGGGCGGTTCCCAGGGCCTGACCTATCTCGGCCAGAATGAGACCGTCTCGGATGCGCCGGCCGTCGGCAGCCGCTACGACGCGAGCGGCTACGGCAACTTTCAGTGGTCGAACCCGTCACCGACCAGGGCTCCCGCCAGTTCCGGCCTGTCGTACGGCGGCCGCGGTGGCGCCGGCGCTCCGCCGCCGCCCGACCTCGATCCGCGCTATGGTCCGCAGCGTTGCGGCGCACCGCCCCTAC
>RGPT01000058.1 GCA_010032545.1 Alphaproteobacteria bacterium | reverse complement strand
ACCGCACAGGCTTCGCCTCGGCACTGCTGCTCACGCTGCTGGGCGTGCCGTGGGATGCCGTGATGGACGACTATCTCCGCACCAACGAGCTGTGGACCGGTCACATCGGCCGCTATCCCGAACTCGACATCGACACCCGCGCCGCCATCGTAGAAGCGCGCACGCCCTATCTCGAGGCGGCCTTCGAGGTGGTCCGCGCCGATTTCGGCGGACCGGAACCGTTCGCCGAACGTGCGCTCGGCCTCGATGCCGCGGCGCGCGAGCGCATCCGGGCGGATTTGCTGGAAGGGTGACTTCCGCGCTACGCCTGAAGACATGGCAGACCCGCGTCACGACACTCCCGAGCCCTTCAGGGTCGACATTCCCGAACGGGCGCTGATCGACCTCGACGAGCGTCTGCGCCGCTGGCGGCCGGCACAGGCCATTGCGGACAATGGCAGCTGGTCCTCGGGCACCGATCCAGATTTCCTGGCCGACCTGGTCGAGTATTGGCGCCACGGCTACGACTGGCAGCGCTGCCAGGAGGCGATCAACCGCTGGCCCAACTACCTGGTCGACATCGGGCCGCAGCGTCTTCACTTCATCCGCGAGCCCGGCACCGAGGTCGAAGGCGCGCCGCGGCCGCTGCCGCTGGTGATCACCCACGGCTGGCCGGGCTCGATCGTCGAGTTCCTGCACATCATCGACGTGCTGGCCCATCCCGAGAACCACGGCGGCGACCCGCTCGATGCGTTCGACGTGATCGCGCCGTCCTTGCCCGGCTACGGCTTCTCCGCGCCACCGGTCCGCGCCGACGGCACCGTGGGCCCGATCGGTCCCCGCGCCATCGCCGGCCTCTGGCACCAGCTCGTCCACGACAAGCTCAACTATCGCCGGCCCTTCGGCGCCCAGGGCGGCGACTGGGGCGCGGTGGTCTCCTCATGGCTCGCCTTTGACCATCCCCTGAAGGACGAGAAGGACAATTGGCGCTCGGGCACGCTCGGCCTGCACCTCAACATGATCGGACTCAGGCCCGGCATCGACCTCAAGAAAACCAGGTTCAGCGCCGATGAGGCTGCCTGGCTCGCCAAGGTTCAAGCCGAGCGCGACGAGAAGACCGCCTACCAGCGCATCCAGGCGACGCGGCCGCAGACACTGGGCGTCGCGCTGGCCGATTCACCGGTCGGCTTGGCCGCGTGGATCGTCGAGAAATTCCAGGCCTGGGGCGATTGCAGCGGCGACCCGCGCAATCGATTCTCGATGGATCTGCTGCTGGACAACATCATGGTCTATTGGCTGACTGGCACCGCCGGCACGGCGACCTGGCTCTATCGCGGAGCCACCGAGCAGACGCCGCGCGGGCTGCCCGACGGCCAGCGCGTCGACACGCCGACCGGCTTCGCCGCCTTCCCAGCCGACCTCGCGCCGCCCCCACCCAAGGAGTGGATCGAGCGCGCCTACAATTTGCGGCGCCACACGATCATGCCCAAGGGCGGGCACTTCGCGGCGCTCGAGGAGCCGGACCTGCTGGTCGAGGACATCCGTGCCTTCTTCCGTCCGTTGCGTTACAGGGCCGCGAACGACTAGCCCGCTCTAGACAGCGCGCAGCCGAGGCTGCCGCGCTGCCAGTGCGGCGAAGACGGCCAGGGCTGCAAGCACGCCGAACAACATCAACGACATCGAATAGTTGCCGCTCGAATCCCGCAGCAGCCCGGAGACGAGTGGGCCAGCCGCCTGCGCCGTCACCTGCATCGTGAGCGCCACACCCCTGATTGCGCCATAGCTCTCGCGGCCGAAGTAGTCGGCCCAGGCCATGGGCAACAGCATCATGACGCCACCGATGCCGAGGCCGAACAGGCCGGCCGGCAGACAGGCGGACACCGCCGAGGAGACGCCGATCAGGCCGAAACTGCCGACACCAAGGCAGGCCGCCGACACCGCCATCAGGTTGCGCACGGGCCAACGCCGCGGCATGAAGCCGATACCGAGGCTCGCCACGGCGGACATCGCGGAGAAGAACGCGATCACCGCGGCGGCCTGGACGGGCGGGATGCCCCGCTCGATGAGGTGAGGCGCCTGGTGAAGGCTCACGCCGGCCTGCACCGGGAAGACCAGGACGGTGTAGAGCGAAAGCAGCCAGAAGGCCGGTGTCCGCATCGCCTCGGCACGGCTCCAGCGCGGCTCCACGAGCGTCGTGACCGTGCCGTCGGCGAGCCGGTCCGGCTGCAGGCCCACGTCTTCCGGACGCCGTACGAGCAACAGCCAACAGGGCACGAAGCCGACGATCAACACGGTCGCACCCACCGCGATCCAGCCGGCCCGCCAGTCGGCGCCCGTCATGGCGAACTGGGCGACCAGCGGCAGGACGACAAGCCCAGACATCTGGGCAAGGGTGGCGATCGACGTCGCGATGGCGCGACGCGCCACAAACCAGTTGTTGAGCGCGCCATAGAGGCCGAGATCGAATGGACCCGCCCAGGTCATCCGCGCAAAGCAGAACAGCACGTAGAATACGAGCAGAGACTGCGTGAAGGACAGCGCCATGCAGGCGATTCCAATGCCCGCCACCGCGAGGCAGAGCACGAGGCGCGCGCCCCGCCGATCGACGAACGGGCCGACCATCGGCGAGATGATGGCCGCCAGCACGCCGCCCAGCGACACCGCGCCGGACATTTCAGTGCGCGACCAGCCGAAGGCATCGGTCATCGGCACCACGAAGATCGAGAGCACGGCAACGGCGGGCCCCTGCCGGGCGAAGCCCGCGAGGCAGATGCAACCCAGCACCACCCAACCGTAGAAGAACGGCAGCCGCGGTATGAGATATCGCGGCAGAGGTGGTGCTTGCATCCCTAGGAGAGCGTCGCCGTCGCCTGGGCGGCGATGGTGCCCTTGGGTGTCACCGTCCAGAGTTCCGCGCCCTTCCCGTCGGCCGTCGGCCGGCCAATGACGTCGAACGGCGCTGTATCGAACAGCGGCGCGCGGGCGCGCACGGCGAAGGTCCTGATCTTCCGGCCAGGCTGGGAGTCGCGCAGCAGGTCGAACAGGCACTGCTGGGCGAAGGGACCATGGACAACGAGCCCGGGGTAGCCCTCTGACTCGATGCAGTAGGTCCGGTCGTAGTGGATGCGGTGCGGGTTGAAGGTGAGCGCCGAATATCGGAACAGCATCACCGGATCGGCCTTTATGGTGCGTCGCCACGGCACGTCGGCGGGCGCCGCGTCGCGGACGGGAACGCCGCTCTTCTCGCCGGCCTTCACCTCCTCGCGGAACACGGTGCTGGCCACCTCGACGAGTGCCAGTCCGCGCGGCGTAAAGATGCGCCGCGTCTGGCTGGTGACGATCAGCGTGCCGGTGCCGCCGCCGCGGAGCTGGACGTCGGAGAACTCGGTCTCGCGGCGGAGCTTGTCGCCGACCCGGATGTCGCTCTCGAAAGTGAAGGTGGATCCGGCATACATCCGGCGCGGCAGCGGCATCGGCGGCAGAACGCCGCCCTCGACCGGCAGGCCGTCCTCGCCCAGCGATTTCCGCCGCGCATAGGAATGCAGATAGCAAAGATGCCAACCCGGCGCGATCGGCTCGCCGGGCCCCGGCACCTTCTCGTCGCGATCAAAGGTGGCGATCATCCCCTTGAGCGGCGCCTCGGTGACGGTATCCTCGTCCTCGATCTTGCGGCCGAGCTGCTTCTTGAGCGGTTCGATATCGATGGTCATGGTTGTTCCTCCCGGCGTCGATGGAGCGTAGACAATCCGCTGCCATGATTCGCGCCCCGCGTCCCGACGAAATTCGGCTCCTGCCGCAGATCGAAAACGCGGCCGACCGGCGCTACGTGCAGGCCGGCCTGCCGCGAGTGGTCGACATGCCGCCGGCCACGATCGCCTCGCTGGAGCAAGGCCGGCGCGACGGGCGGTTGTGGGTGGCGACCTCGCCGCTCAATCGGCCCGTGGGATTTGCCCTCATGAAGCGGCGCGCCGGCACCGCCTGGCTCGACCAGTTGTCGGTACTCGATCGCTGGCAGGGCCGCGGCTTCGCGGAAATGACGCGCAGCGACTGGCCGCGCGCGTTGCGTGTCCTGTTCATGGCCGAAAACAGCCACGGCCATCCTCCATGGCGGCGCACGATCATGAGTCGAGACGTCTAGGGATTGGTCCTCCGCCTGCTTGCCGCCTGCGCGACGCCATGGCACTCCCAAAGCCGGTCACACCACGAGAGGCCCGGGCTTCCATGGACTACGCAATTGTTCTGGTCGGCGTCTTTGCGATCTTCATTCCGGCGCTCATCCTGCCGGGGCCCGATTTCGTGGCCGTTGTCCGCTCCTCCATGACCTACGGCACGCGCGCCGGCCTGTTGACGACGCTTGGCGTGTCGCTGGGGCTGTGCCTCTACGCGACGCTCAGCGTGGTCGGCCTGTCGGCAATCCTGGTGAAGTACCAATGGCTGACCTGGGTGGTGCGTGTGCTGGGCGGTGCGTACCTCATTTTTCTCGGCGTCAAACTCCTGCGGACACAGCCCCGGCAGATCGAACTCGACGCCGCGGGCCACCCCTCGCGGAACCGCGCGGTCCTGTTCGGCTTTCTCGTGACCCTCACCAACCCGAAGGCGGTCGTGCTGTTCACCAGCGTGTTTGCGACGGCCGTCACCGCTTCCACGCCGGCCTGGCTGATGGGCCTGATGATCGGCCTCGTGACCGCGTCGTCACTGATCTGGTACTCGTGCGTGAGCGTCTTCATGTCGTCGGCTCCCGTGATGCGTCGTTTCCAGCGGGCGCGGCACTGGATCGAGAGGGCGGCCGGCGTCTGCTTCGTCGGGCTCGGCGGCAAGGTGCTGGCCGACGCCAGGAGTCCCATGTCGCCCTGACGGGTTTACGGTCTGGGTTCCTTCGGTTTGGCCGCCGTCACGTCCCGCGAGGCCATGCCGGGGGCGAGCCTGCGGAACGCCTCCGAGGTCATTCGGCGGCGACGGCCATCCCCATCTGCTCGCAGGTCGGCGCCACGTCCGAAACAGTGGCGCGACGCATGTCGCGGGCATAGCGCTGGTCGTCGAAATCCATGCCGCGGTGCATGGTGCAGCGGTCGTCCCAGATCACCAGGTCGTTCACCCGCCAGCGGTGGCTATGGACGAACTGGCGCTGGGTGGCGTGCGCGGTCAGTTCCTCGACGAGCTTCTTCGCCTCGTCGTCGGCCATGCCGCGGATCGCGCCGATGTGGCTGGCGATGTAGAGGCTGAGGCGACCGGAATCCTGCAGTCGCCGGACCAGCACCTGCGGCACCGGCTTGAAGGCCTCGCGCTCGCTTTCGTCGAAGTCGGCAAAGCCCAGCTTGGCGCGCGAGTGCATGATCGAATGTTCGGCCACCAGCCCTGCGATCCGGCGCTTGGTCCCCTCGGGCAGCGCATCGTAGGCCGCGCGCATATCGGCGAATTCGGTCTGGCCGCCGATCGGCGGGATCGACCGCGCATGCAGCATCGAGCAATAGGCCGGCAGGCGCTTGAAGGACGAGTCGGTGTGCCAGAGGCGGTTGCCGAGATTGTACAGGCGCTGGCGGTCGCTGGTTTCGAGGATCCTGTTCTCCGCATCGAGGTTGCCGACATCGGCCAGGTTCTCGTGCAGGCGCAGCTTGTGATTCTGCCGGGCCTTGAACACGGTCGTCTCGAGTGGCCCGAAGTAGCGCGCGAAGGCGAGTTGCGTGTCGTCCTCGAAATGCTGATCGGGAAACACCAGCACCGCATACTTGGTGAACGCCGCGCGGACCGCCGCGAGATCGGCGGCGGCAAGCGGCTTCGACAGGTCGACGTCGCCCACTTCGGCGACGAAATCCGGCGTTGTCGGCTGGACGGCGATGGGCATGGATGGCTCCCGATCCTGTGTTCCGGCGTGATTGGACCACCGAACGGCCGAGGCCGCAAATGCGTTCCATGCAATCCAGCCCTTGGGGACCCTCAATGATCAGGCTTTTCAGCTTCCTGGCTGCCCTGGTGCTGGGCGCCGCGGCGGCCACGGCAGCGCCCCTCGATAACCGCGACGGCTTCTGGAGCGAGTGGTCCGACGCCACGTTCAGCCGCGCCGCTGCCGAGAAGAAGTTCGTGATCCTGTCGCTGCAGAGCTGGTGGTGCCCCTGGTGCCACGTCATGAACCGCGACACCTGGGCCAGCGCCGACGTGCGCGCCGCGCTGAAGGATCATTTCATTCCGGTCCATGTCGACCAGGACAGCCGGCCCGACATTTCGCAGCGCTACGAGCGCTGGGGGTGGCCCGCAACCATCATCTTCGGGCCCGACGGCACGGAAATCGTGAAGCTGCGCGGCTTCTATTCGCCCAAGTTCCTCATCCCCATCCTGCAGGAGACGATCAAGGACCCCTCGCCGGTCGACTATGGCACGCCCGGCGGTCCGGAACGCGAGCGCACGCTGGCGACCGCTCTCGGCGACGCCCAGCGCGCCGAGATCTTGGCCTTCATCGACAAGGCCTACGACAACGCCAACGGCGGCTGGGGCAAGAGCAAGCTGGTCGACGGGCCGACGCTCGCCTGGTTCCTCGACCGCGCCAAGGCGGGCGACAAGGAAGCCGAGGTGCGGATCCGGCGCAGCCTTACCGGCATGATCGCCATGATCGACGCCGAGGTGGGCGGAATCAGCCAGGTTTCGCTGAAGCCCGACTGGTCGGCGCCGGCACGCGAGTTCCCGATGTTCGCCCAACAAGCCGCCCTCGGCGCCTATGCACGGGCATGGGTCCTGTTTGCCGACCCGGCCTATCGCGCCGCGGCTGACCGGCTGTTCGGCTTCCTCAAGAACACGCTCGCGGGACCTGACGGCGGCTTCTATGCCTCGATGGGCCTGGCGGAAGGCCAGCCCGGAGTCGACAAGCGCCAGTACGCACGCGAGACCGGCCAGGCGATCCAGGGCATCGCAGCCTACTACGACGCCACCGGAAACAAGGACGCGGTGGCCCTGGCGGTGGCGGCGGCGGATTGGGCGTTGCGCGCGCGCAGCCTGCCAGGCGGCGGCTTCCGGCATGCGGAGCGCGATCCGGGCGGCCCCTATCTCGCCGACAACATCGAGATGGCGGCGGCGTTGCTGGCCCTGCACCGCTCGACCGGGGAACGCAAATGGCTTGCCGCGGCAGCGGCGACGGGCGACTTCATTGCACGCACCTTCGTTGATCCCAGGACCGGCGGCTTTCTCGCCTCGGCAGCGCCGGATGCCAGACACCTGCCCAAGCCGATCAAGCAGCGCGAGGACAATGTCGCGGCGATGCGCTTCTTCACCTTGCTCGCCGCCTACACCGGGCAGGCCCGCGACCGCGAAATAGCCGAGGCCGGTATGGGATATCTTGCCTCGCCACCGGTGATCGAAGCTTTTGCATTTTTGCCCGACGTGCTGCTGGCCGAGGAGGAGCTGCGGAACGAACCGGTGCACGTCACGGTCGTCGGCCCGCGAGACGATGCCCGCAGCGCCGCTCTCTATGCCGCCGCGCTGCGTTATCCGCTGGCCTACAAACGCGCCGAATGGTGGGACAAGCGCGAGGGTCTTCTCCCCAATCACGATGTCGACTACCCCGATTTTCCGGAGGGGCCTGCAGCCTTCGCCTGCACGCGGAACTACTGTTCGCTGCCCGTCACCGACCCTGCGGCAATTCCCGCACAGCTCGACCGCCTCCAGCGCGCGCTTGCTAGGTGAATTCGGCTATACTGGGGCATGATCGAGAAGCAGGAAGTCCAGGAGATCTTTCCCACCCCGCTGTGGATCGTGGATCTCAAGCCGGCCGCGGCGGCGGCCCTCAATATCCAACTGAAGGCCGAGATCGAGCGCTTGATCGCGCCTCGCCCGGTTATCCCCGCCGGCGCCAACTGGCAGACTCCGCAGGATCTGCATACCCGGCCGGCGTTCGCCGAGTTCGTGAAGCTGGCGGAGATGGCGGCAAGGGGCGTTACCCGCTTCCTGCAGGTCGACCAGTATCCGATGTCGATCACCGGGTGCTGGGCGAACATCAATCCTCCGGGCGCCTATCACCCGATGCATCACCATCCCAACAACTACCTGAGCGGCGTATACTACGTGTCGGTGCCCTCGCCGGGCTCCCAGATCATCTTCCAGGACCCGCGCGGGCAGGCCTCGATGATCATGCCCAAGCCACGCCAATACTCGAAGCTCACCGCCAATGCCGCCAATGCCCAAAGCAAGGAAGGTCGCATGGTGCTGTTCCCGTCGTGGCTCAAGCACACAGTGCCCAGCAACGACGGCAACGACGAGCGCATCAGCATTGCCTTCAATTTCATGTTCAAGAACTTCACCGATGCGATGGCCGCCCCGATCTGGGATCCGACGGCTGGGAAGG
Organism: Alphaproteobacteria bacterium; assembly: GCA_010032545.1. Lineage (GTDB taxonomy): Bacteria > Pseudomonadota > Alphaproteobacteria > Reyranellales > Reyranellaceae > Reyranella. Next base: position 11,252 of record RGPT01000058.1, on the reverse strand, counting down.
CAAGCTCGTGAGCATGCTGCAAGATCGTTACGACAACGGCCTGACGACCGCGTCGGCCGCCGCACGCGACGCCTATCAGGCGGGCATGGACAGCCTGATGGCGGCCACGCCCGGCATGGACACGGCCTTCCAGGCCGCAGTGGCGGCCGACGAAGGCTTCGCGCTCGCCCACATCTCGCTGGCGCGCGCCAAGCAGCTTCTCGGACGCGGCCACGAGGCGAAAGAACCGCTCGCGCGCGCACGCGAGCTAGCGGCCGGCACAACGCCGCGCGAGCAGAGTCAGATCGCAATCTTCGACAAGATCCTGACCGGCCAGGGCGCCGCTGCCCTCGAAGCGATCCACGAGCACCTGAAGAGCTGGCCGCGCGATGCCATGGCGCTGGCGCCCGCAACCAGCGTGTTCGGCCTGATCGGCTTCTCGGGCAAGGTTGGCCGCGAGGTCGACCAACTCGCGATCCTGGCCCCCCTCGAGAAGCACTATGGCAACGACTGGTGGTACCGGACCCAGCTCGCCTTCGCGCAGATCGAACTTCAGATGTTCGACAAGGGGTCGCGCAACATTGAAACCGCGCTGGCGGCCTACCCGCGCAGCGCCCATGCCGCGCATATCCGAGCCCATCTGTTCTACGAAGTGGGCGAACGCGAAGCGGGACTGGCCTATCTGACGGACTGGATGAAGGACTATGCGCGCGAAGGCCTGCTGCATTGTCATATCAGCTGGCACGTCGCACTTTGGTCGATGGAAACGGGACGACGCACGGAAGCCTGGCGCGTCTACGACGATGCGTTGCGCCCCGGCGCTGCCTGGGGACCGCAGATCAACGTGCTGACCGATTGCGCCGCCTTCCTCGTCCGGGCGGAGATGGCGGGCGAGCCGCGCCAGCCCGAACGATGGCGCGAACTTGCGGCATACGCAACAAAGTGGTTTCCAAAGTCGGGCCTCGGCTTCGTCGACATGCACACGTTGCTGACCTATGCCATGGCAGGCGACAGGGACGCGCTCGCCAAACTCATCGAAGAGCCGCGCGGTGCCACGGCCGACCTGCTGGCGCCACTGGGCCAGGGCTTCGATGCCTACGCACGCGGCGACTGGACGCGTGCCGCGGAAGTACTCGAGCGTCTGCTCGCCACCCACGAGCGCCTGGGCGGCAGCCGCGCGCAACGCGACCTGCTCGAGTATCTGGTTACCTCGGCGATGCTGCACGCCGGCCGGACGGAGGCAGCGCGATCGCTGATCTCGACGCGCCGACCGCAGAACGGCAAAGGCGGCGGCTTTCCGCTCGCCGGGCTCTGACGGCCCCATCCCGACCGGCCGGCTTTAGCGCATGCCCGCCCGGTGAGTTTCCGTTAAAATCGAAGCCATGAAGCTGAAGCAGGAAGTCCAGGAACTCTTCCCCACGCCCCTGTGGACCGTCGACATCCCGCCCGCGGATGCCGTGCCGTTCAACGCCAAGCTCAAGGCCGAGATCGAGAAGATCATCGCGCCGCGCCCCAAGGTGCCGAGCGGCAGCAACTGGCAGACGCCTCAGGACCTGCATACGCGTCCAGCCTTCGCCGAGTTCGCCAAGCTGGTCGAGATCGCCGCCGGGAGCGTCGCGCAGTACCTGCAAGTCGAGCAGTACCCGATGATGATCACCGGCTGCTGGGCCAACATCAATCCGCCTGGCAGCTTCCACCCGACCCATAATCACCCGAACAACTACCTGAGCGGCGTCTATTACGTTGCCGTGCCCGAGACGGGCTCGCATCTCCTTTTCCAGGACCCGCGACCGGTGATGATCATGCCGCGGACCACGCTGAGCCGTGTCACCGCCAATGCGGCAGCGGCGGAAACCAGGCCTGGCCGCATGGTGTTTTTTCCGTCCTGGCTACGGCATCACGTGCCCAGCAACGAAGGTCCGACCGACCGCATCAGCATCGCCTTCAATCTCATGTTCACGAACTTCGCTGAGTCGGTGGCCGCCCCCATGTGGAAGCCGAGCGCCGGCAACACCTAGGACGCGGCGAGCCCGAACTCCGCCGCCAGCAGTTCGTAGGAGCGCTTTCGCTTCTCGAAGTCGAAGCAGATCGTCACCACCATGATCTCGTCGACCTGGTAGTCGGCGGCGTGCCGTTCGAGCGCGGCGCGCACGGTCGCGGGCGACCCGACGACGCCGCGGCGGCGCATGCTGGCGAGCCAAGTCCGGGTCCGCGGGTCCTTCGCGACCTCCAGGGCTTCCTCGACCGACGGGACCGGGCCGGGATTACCAGTGGTCCGCAGCCGCATCGCCCAGACGTCTCGGCTCTTGGCGAGGCGGTCGGCCTCTTCGTCGGTCTCGGCGCACATCACGCCCATGGCGACCAGCGGCATTGGCGTGGCATGCAGCGCCGACGGGCGGAAATGCGCGCGATAAGCGCGCGTGACGCCGTCGCCGCCGTCGGGATTGATGAAATGGGCAAAGCAGAACGGGAGGCCGAAGTGGGCGGCCAGGGCCGCGCTGTCGTCGCTCGAGCCCAGCAGCCAGACATCCGGGGCGCTCGCCCCTACCGGCTGCGCCACCACGCCATGGCCTGCATGATCGTCGGGCAAGGCATCGTGCAGCCATGCCGTGAGGTCGCGGACCTGGATCGGATAGTTGTCGGCGCTGCTCCAGTTGGGCTTGCCGTCCGCCAGGATGCGCATGGTGCGCTGGTCGCTGCCCGGCGCGCGACCGACGCCCAGATCGATACGGCCTGGAAACAGCGTCTCCAGCATGCGGAAATTCTCGGCGACCTTGTAGGCGCTATAGTGCGGCAGCATCACGCCGCCCGAGCCGATCCGCATGCGCTCGGTAAGACCGGCCACGCGCGCGATCAAGACCTCGGGCGCGGAGCCCGCCAACGCCTCGCTGCTGTGATGTTCGGCCAGCCAGTAGCGCGTATAGCCAAGCCTGTCGCAGAGCCGTGCCAATTCGAGCGTCTCGCCCACGGCATCGGCCGGCGTGCGGCCCTTGGCGATCGGCGACTGGTCGAGAACGCTGAGACGCAGAGGCAACGGGTTCAGAGGCCCTTCTTGCCCATTGCCAGGAACTTGTCCTGACGCCGCTGGCGCAGCGTGTCGGCATCGAGCTTCGACAGCTCGGCCAGCGCTTCGCCGATGACCTTCCCCACCAGGTCGATGGTCTCGTCGGCACCGCGATGGGCGCCGCCGATGGGCTCGGGAATGACCTCGTCGATCACATCGAGCTTCTTGAGGTCGCCCGCGGTCACCTTCATGGCCTCGGCTGCGTCCTGGGCATTGGCGTTGTCGCGCCACAGGATCGACGCGCAGCCCTCGGGCGTGATCACCGAGTAGATGGAGTTCTCCAGCATATAGACGCGGTCGGCCGAGGCGAGCGCGAGCGCCCCGCCCGAACCACCCTCGCCGATGATCACGCTGATCAGCGGCACGCCGAGCGAGAGGCAGGTATCGATGCTGCTCGCCACGGCTTCGGCCTGGCCGCGAGCCTCGGCATCGATGCCGGGATAGGCGCCAGGGGTATCGACCAGGGTGACCACCGGCATTCCGAAGCGGTCGGCGAGCTTCATCAGGCGCTGCGCCTTGCGGTATCCCTCCGGCCGCGCCATGCCAAAATTGTGCTTGATGCGAGCCTCGGTATCGTCGCCCTTCTCCTGGCCGAGCACGACCACGCTGCGGCCGCCCAGCCGGCCGATGCCGCCCACAACGGCGGCGTCCTCGCCAAAGGCCCGGTCGCCTGCCAGGGGCGTGTAGCTGGTGATCAGCCGGTCGATGTAGCGCTGGGCATGCGGCCGCTCTGCGTGACGTGCCACCTGCACCCGCTGCCACGGCGTCAACTTGGCGTAAGTCGCGCGCAGCAGCTTGTCGACTTTCGACTGCAGGCGCATGACTTCTTCGGCGATATCAACATCGCCGCTGTTGGGAAGATGCCTCAGTTCGGAGATCTTGCTTTCGAGCTCCGCGATCGGCTTCTCGAACTCGAGATAGGTCGTCATTGTGATCGAGGTGTCGCCCGGCATCCGAATCGTGTCAACCGGTCCGCTTCAGCCCCCGACTTCAGCCATTTAACTCAGCCGGGGGGCCTGCGCTTCCGGCGGGCCAGCGGATGATGATCTTCCACAAGCGCACGCAGCTTTTCGGGAATCACATGCGTATAGATCTGGGTGGTGGCAATGTCGGCGTGCCCCAGCATCAGCTGGACGCTGCGAAGATCCGCGCCCGCTTCCAGCAAATGGCTTGCGAAGGCATGGCGCAGAACGTGGGGTGACACGCGTGCGGGGTCGATGCCGGCCGCCAGTGCCGCCTCCTTCAGGAGCTGGGCGAAGCGCTGGCGTGTGAGATGCCCGGTGCGACCGCGCGACGGAAAAAGATAACGCGACGTCTCGCCCTCCGCGAGCGCGCCGGCCCGCATGTGCAGCCACCTGGCGATCGCGGCGCGCGCCGGGTCCGACAGCGGCACCTGTCGGTCCTTGTCGCCCTTTCCGCGCACGATCAACATGGTGGGATCGCGCTCGGCCGCGGCGACCGGCAAGGCCACCAGCTCCGATACGCGTAAACCCGAGCCGTAGAGAATCTCCAGCAGCGTCTCCATGCGGCCGCCGTCCTCGGCGCCCTTGGCCTGGGCGGCCGCGATCAAGCCATCGACTTCGACACGCGTCATGACCTTGGGCAACGGCCGCCCAAGCTTGGGTGAATCGAGCGTGCTTGCAGGGTCATCCGCGCGCAGCCGTTCGGCCAACAGGAAGCGGAAGAACTGGCGCATGACCGACAGCCGACGGGCCACGGTGCCCGGCGTCATGCCGAGATAGTCGAGCGACTTCAGATAGGCACGCAACGCGGCGGCATCGGCGCTGATCGGCGTTTGCTTGCGGCGGCCAAGGAACGACAGCAGATCCCGAAGGTCGCCGCGATAGGCGACCTCGGTGTTCCCGGAGGCGCCGCGCTCCGCCGTCAGCATTTCGATGAAGGCTTCGGCCTCGCGGGCGAGCGGCGGAACGGGCTTGCGCTTCACAGGCCGTGCGCGATCGCCGTCTCGACCGCGAACAGGCGGCCGGCGTAGCCCTCGCCGACCTGTTGCAGAGCCTGAACAATGGCGCTTATCGCGGCGGGATTGAGGTCGACCAGTGGTGTCTCGCCGGTCGAGATCGATGCCAGCAACGCCGTCTCGGCCCGTCGACGACCGGCGGCGGCGGCCTGCAGCGCCTGCATCGTGGCCGCGGGCGGCGAGACCAGCCGGACGCCGGCCGGCGGCGCTTCGGGCAGATTGGTGGAGCCACGCGGCACGTCGATGCCGGTGGCACGGAACAGCTCGAGCAAGAGGTAGCCGCGCAGCGGCGCGCGCGCGGCATCGTCCTGGCGCATCACATCGTACCATCGGTTGACTTCTTCGGGCGGCAGCCGCTTGGGATCGTCGACACCGGCAATGGCGACCAGCGGCAAAAGCCGATCGAGCGCGGCCATGGCACCGGGATTGTTGAGCGCGGCCGTGAGTGCGAGTTTGGTCCACGCCTTGGTCTGCTGCTTGTCGCCCAGCAGCAGGAACCCGCGCATCGCCTCCTGGGCGATGTTGGCGAACTGCGGCTGCGCCGGGATATTGACCAGCCCGGCGGCGCTGGCCCGCGCGACGGTGGGAAAGAGCGCACTGCCGCGTGCCTCGCTGTAGACGGCGACGATCGAACTCACCACCTGCTGAGGGTTCGAGGCGCGGCGCGCGGCCTCGACAAGCCGTGCCCGGCGCATCATCGCCGGCGGCATCACGACGCCGTCGCGCAGGGCCTCGATATAGAGGTCGCCCAGTTTCGATGCCTCGATGATCGCCAGCGCCTCGCCACGCTCGGCAATGTCGAGCCGCGTCGCCATCGGCAGGGTGCGATGGGCAACCAGCGAACGCATCAGCGGCGGCTGCGTAGACCTGAGTGCCGACGCCGGCGGCTGCACGTAGGCGAGATCGAGCATGACCATCGCCGGACCGTCGAGCATCGCCGGCGCCGCGACCGAAGGCGGCAAGCCGTCGGCTGCGATCTCGGCAAGCTTGGCGAACGCCGGGTCGTTGCCGCGCAACAACGCGGCCGCGGCCACCGCGCCCGCGTTGTCACCGGCCACCAGCTTGCAGACGACGTCGGCGCGGCGCTTGAAGGGCTCGGCCAGCGGATGGCTGCGCACGATCCCGCAGGCAGCATCCTTCTCTCCCGCCATCATCAGCGAATCGACCACGGTTGCAGCGATCGCCGGGTCGACATAGCCGCCCGCCGACCGCACCATCTCGTTCAGGTTTTCGGCCTCGCCCATGGCCGCCAGACGATCGACCCTGCGGGCAAACAGGCCCGGAGCCGGGCTGCCGTCGGCTGCCGGCGAGTTGAGTTCGCTGACCAGGACCTTGAATTGCAGATCGCGTAGCGCCCGGCTGCGCGGCGCAGCCGGCAGCGCCGAGACCAGCCTCTTGGCCGTGCCCAGAGATGTACCCGCCCAGGCATCAGCCGGCATGCCGCCGGTGCGCACCGACAGAAAGCCCGTCGGGCGATCGTCGAAACTGGCCGTCTGCGACCAAGCTGCCGAAGCCGCCAAAGCCAGTCCGAGCGTCGCGGCGTACAGCAAACTAGCGCGCAAAGCGTTCACTGGACACGGGAACCTCGAAATGCCGCACAGGTGGGCGCGGCTCGATGACGGCGAGCGCCACCAGGCCAGCGATCAGCACGCCGACCACGACGACCGCCACCGTGGGGCCAAGCCTCAGGGTGGGGACGCGAAAATGGCTTCGAGAGCGGAACAAGGGCACGGCGAGGGCAAACTACCCGGCTGCCGCCTGAGCGGCAATTGCCCGTAAGCGGCAATCGCTCGTCCTCCAGACGGCGCCCGGGATGGGGTCTGTCGCTTGAAACCGCGGGCGGAATGGGCGACATGCATGTTTGCAGTTCGTCATGGACGTCTTCCCTCCCCTTTCCGTGCCGCGCACCGTCACCCTTGTGGGTCTGATGGGTGCAGGCAAGAGTGCGATCGGCAAACGGCTGGCCCAGCGCCTCGGCTTGCCGTTCGTCGACGCCGACGACGAAATCGAGCGTGCCGCCGACTGTACGATCGCCGAGTTCTTCGAAAGATACGGCGAGGCCGAGTTCCGCGCCGGCGAACGCCGGGTCATCGCCCGCCTGCTCGACAAGGCACCGCTTGTACTATCGACCGGCGGCGGCGCCTATATGGACCCGGAGACGCGGGCACTCTTGCGTACCAAGGCCGTGACCGTGTGGCTGCGCGCCGATCTCGACGTCCTGTTCGACCGCGTCCGGCGGCGAACTCACCGGCCGCTCTTGCGTCAGGGCGACCCCAAGGAGATTCTCGGCAAACTGATGACACAGCGTTACCCGATCTACGCCGAAGCCGACATCGTCGTCGATTCGACCGCCCAGCCCGTCGACCGCACGACCGACCAGACGATCGAGGCGTTGCGCGATTATCTCGAAGCTCATCCGACCGGGACGCGCCAATGACCGCGGCGCGCAACGTTCATGTCAGCCTTGCCGGGCGCAGCTATGACATTGCCATCGGACCCGGGCTGATCGACCGCGCCGGGGACCTGTCGCGGCCGCTGCTGGCGGCACCACGCGTCACCATCGTGAGCGACGAGACGGTGGCGCCGCTCTACGGCGCGCGCTTGGCGGCTTCCTTCGAGACGGCCGGCATCAAGACAACTTCCGTGACTGTTCCCGCCGGCGAGAGCAGCAAGGAGTTCGCGAACTTCGGCCGCCTGATGAACGCGCTGCTCGACCAACGCCCCGACCGAAAGACCACGCTGGTGGCGCTGGGCGGCGGCGTGGTCGGCGATCTCACCGGGTTCGCCGCCTCGGTGCTGCTGCGCGGCGTCGACTTCATTCAAGTGCCGACGACGCTGCTTGCCCAAGTCGATTCCTCGGTCGGCGGCAAGACCGGCATCAATACGCGCCATGGCAAGAACCTCGTCGGTACCTTCTATCAGCCGCGGCTGGTGCTGGCGGATACCGCCGTACTCGACACCCTGCCCGCGCGCGAACTGCTGGCGGGCTATGCCGAGGTGGTGAAGTACGGCCTGATCGATGACCCCGCCTTCTTCGCCTGGTGCGAGAAGAACAGCGCCGGCATCCTCTCCGGCGATGCCACCGCCCGGACCTACGCGATCGAGCAGAGTTGCCTCTCCAAGGCGCGCATTGTGGCCGCCGACGAACGCGAGACCACCGATCTGCGTGCGCTCCTGAATCTCGGCCATACGTTCGGGCATGCGCTGGAGGCCGAAACCGGCTTTGGCCCCGACCTGCTGCACGGCGAGGCAGTGGGCGCCGGCATGGCGATGGCGTTCGACCTGTCGGCCCGGCTCGGCCTCTGCCCGGCGGGCGACACCCAACGCGTGCGAACCCATCTAGGCGCCGTCGGATTGCCGGTGCGTCTGCGGTCGATCGGCGGCGACAACCGGCGGGTCTGGGACGCAGCCCGCCTGATCGGGCACATGCGCGGCGACAAGAAGGCGGAAGGTGGCAAGCTCGCGTTTGTCCTGGCACGCGGCATCGGCAAAACCTTCGTGAGCCGCGAAGTCGACGAAGCCGTGCTGCATGGCATGCTTGCCGCCGCCGTCGCGGCCTAGACCATGGAACCGGAAATTCATTTCGAACTGGACGTCCACATTGCCGCCCCTTTGGTGGTGCTCTGCCTGCTCGCGGCAAGCTATCTGTCGGCGGCGGAGACGGCGATCACCGGCGTGTCGCGCCCGCGCATGCACCGGATGGCACAGCAGGGCAATCGACGCGCCGCCCTGGTCAACGGCCTGCTCGACCGCAAGGACGCCGTCGTCAGCGCGACGCTTATCGGCAACAGCGTGCTCAACATTTTCTCCGCCTCGCTCAGTACGGCGGTGCTGACCGATCTGTTCGGCAACGCCGGCGTCGTCTACGCGACCCTCGTCATAACGGTGCTGGTCGTGCTGTTCGTCGAGGTCCTGCCCAAGACGTGGGCGCTGCTGCAGGCCGACCGCATGGCGCTCGGCCTCGCCCCGTCTCTCAACATCGTGCTGATGATCCTGGGGCCTCTGTCGTCGGCTGCGGCGCGGGCGGCGCGTTTCTTCCTCGGCCTGTTCGGCGTGCGCGGTCACAGCGCCGACGACGCGCAAGCGCAAGACGACATGTTGCGCGGCGCCATCGAACTCCATGGCGAGGGCCAGAGCGGCGATGCCGCCCCGGCCGAGAAGGCAATGTTGCGCTCGGTGCTCGACCTCGGCGACCAGACCGTGGGCGACGTCATGACCCATCGCGGCAACGTGGCGCTGATCGACGCCGACCAGCCGACCGACAGTATCGTCACCCAGGTGCTCGCCGCCCCCTACACCCGCATCCCGGTCTACCGCCGGGAGCCCGACAACATCGTGGGGGTGGTGCACGCCAAGGACCTTTTCCGCGCGGTCAAGGCAGCCGGCGGCCCTGAAGGGGTCAGGATCGACGACGTGCTGACCCCACCCTGGTTCATCCCGGAATCGACCGTCCTCTTCGACCAGCTCGAGGCATTCCGCGCCCGCCACGAGCATTTCGCCATCGTCGTCGATGAATATGGCGCGCTGCGCGGCATCGTCACGCTCGAGGACATCATCGAGGAGATCGTGGGCGACATCGAGGACGAGCACGACGCCATCAAGCGCGGCGTCGTCCGTCGCGAGGACGGCAGCATGATCTGCCAGGGTGATGTGGCGATCCGCGACCTCAACCGTGAGTTCGGCTGGAACCTGCCCCAGGCTGGCCCCATCACCATCGCCGGGTTGGTCCTGCACGAAGCCCGCCGTATTCCAGAGGTCGGCCAGACTTACGCATTTTACGGCTTCCGGTTCGAAATTCTGAAGCGCGAAGGCACGCGCATCGCCGAGTTGCGCATCGTTCCACCCGCGGCCATATAGACCGGGTAGCGTTTCTTCCATTCTACGAGAGGTTCAACCATGCCGCTTTCGCCAATGATCGGGCGACAGCACCTGCATACGCGCCGAGTCGTCTGCCAGGGCTTCTTCCGCGACGACGGACTCTGGGACATCGAAGGCCGCATCACCGACGAAAAGACCTACGAGCACGCCAACGAATGGCGTGGCCCGCTCAAGCCCGGCGACTTCGTGCACGACATGTCAATCCGCGAACGGCTCGGAGGCGTGCATGGCTGCACGCATATCGTCGAGCTGCTGGGGCCAGTCGCCACCACGGCTTTCCAGACCGTGTCGTCGAGCAAGGCGCGTGAACTCAACCGAGCCCATCGCGCCCGGAGCGGCGACACTTCGAAGCCGGCTGATTCCACCGCGACACCCAGGCCGCGCCGCAAGCCTTATGTCGTCGACACCTGCCACGCATGGGCGTCGGATGGCGCCGTGGTGAAGCGCTGGGCGCCGGATTTCTACACCGGACCGGATGCCGAAGCGGTTCGCGCCGCGGCGGCCGGAAAGGAAGTGGAGATCGAAGGCTAGCGTCGCGCTGCATCCTCGTCTGGCGTCAGCGTGACGAGCGCCAGCGCATGCAGGCCGGCCGCGAACTCCTCGCTCAGCTCGGCATAGACAAGGCGCTGCCGGGCCACACGGCCTTGGCCTTCGAAAGCGGCCGACACGATCTCGACGTTGAAATGGGTCTCGCCGCCGTCACGCCAGCCGGCGTGGCCGTGGTGGCTCTGGGAGTCGTCCTCCACGGACAGGCGCTGAGGTGCAAACCGCCGCCGGAGCTTACTGTCAATCGCCATCGCCACCTTGCCCATCGAACGCCTCACTTGCCCGGCAAAACCGTTGAACACATATTAGCCGAATGTCGCGACGGCGAGCGAACCCCTTGATGGAGACCGACGGTGCGAAACCGCATCAGCGTGTCTGCGAGGCACCCGGCTGCCGGCTGCAGGGAGAATACCGTGCGCCCTGGGCGCGGGACCGGTTGAACGACTATCGCTGGTTCTGCCTCGAGCACGTCCGCGAATACAACAAGAAGTGGGACTATTTCGCCGGCCTTGGCGCCGATCAGATCGAGGCCCATATCCGCGCCGATACGACATGGCGCCGTCCGGTGTGGCCGCTCGGCGCGCGACGCAGCGGCAATGGCCAGCCCCATATCAACGACCCGTTCGGCCTGGCCGACGACGCGGGCCTCGGCGAGAAGCCTGCGCCGATCAACGACGGACTGGAGCAACTGACGCCAGCCGAGCGCAGTGCGCTGGGCGTCCTTGAACTTTCGTGGCCGCTGACCCAGGCGGAAGTGAAATCTCGTTACAAGGAACTGGTGAAAATACACCATCCGGACGCCAACGG
>RGPT01000567.1 GCA_010032545.1 Alphaproteobacteria bacterium | reverse complement strand
GCGCCAGTCGTAGGCCTCGGTCAGGTAGCCGCCGATGGTCGGCCCGAAGATCGGCGCGGCGACGAAGCCCATGCCCCAGAGCGCCATCGCTTCGCCGTGGCGCTCGCGCGGATAGGAGTCCAGCAGCGTCGCCTGCGAGAGCGGGATCAATCCCGCACCGAATGCTCCCTGGAGCGTGCGGTAGACCAGCATCTCGGTCAGGCTGCCGGCGATGCCGCAGAGCGCCGAGGCGGCGGTGAATCCCAGGATCGCGACGATGAAGAGCTTCCGGCGTCCGAACTTGAGCGCGAGCGCGCCGGTCGGCGGCGTCATGATCGCGGCGGCGACGATGTAGCTGGTCAGCACCCAGGCGATCTGTTCCTGAGTGGCAAGCAGGCTGCCCTGCATATGTGGCAGCGCGACGTTCGGAATGGTGGTGTCGATCGCGTGCATGATCGTCGCGGTCATGACCGCGATGGTGATCAGGCCGCGCCGCGGTGCGTCGATCTTGGTGGCGTCGGTCATGCTCGGGCGGCTGGAGCGTTGGGCCGATTTTTCATGGTCGCCGAAGGTTAGCAGGCCCGACCGACACCTGCACGCGGGAGCATTTGCCGTCCGCGCCCGACTCGCGCTATGGAAGGCGGCACCATCGGATCGCCGCCGCGTTCCCGGGCCCGTCTTCGACGCGGCCCGCGGCCCACGGTTTCGATTGTTCGGCCCCAGCCCAGATCGCCAGGACGCAGGCTTGTTCCGCTTCTTCGAAACTCTGCTGCAGCCGACGGCTGCGCCGCCCGACAGCCCGCCGCCGGCCGGCCTGGCAGCCTTCTATTGGCACTACGCCCGGCAGGCCCGCTGGCTGCTCGTGGCGTTATTCTGCGCCGGCTTCGTCGTGGCCGCGCTCGACAGCCTGATTCCGGTCTTCATCGGCCGGGTGGTCAAGCTGGTTACCGTGCACGAGCCCGAGACTTTGATCGAAGACGCGGGGCCGCAGCTCCTCGGCATGGCGTTGGTGATGCTGATCCTCCG
>RGPT01000566.1 GCA_010032545.1 Alphaproteobacteria bacterium | reverse complement strand
GTGTCGGGCAACGTGTCGCTCTACAACGAGACCAATGGCAGCGCGATCCTGCCGACGCCGGCCATCGGCGGTGTTGGCGTGATCGATGACCTCGACAAGATGACCACCGTCGCCTTCAAGGCGCCGGGCGACGTGATCCTGCTTGTCGGCCAGAAGGACACCGCGAGTGGCTGGCTCGGCCAGTCGTTGTACCTGCGCGAAGTCGCCGGCCGCGAAGAAGGCGCACCGCCGCCGGTGGACTTGAAGCACGAGAAGCTGATCGGCGATTTCGTGCGCAATCTCATACAGGCCGGCCGCGTGACCGCATGCCACGATCTGTCCGACGGCGGACTTGCCGTGGGCCTCACCGAAATGGCGCTCGCCGGCAACATCGGCTGCCTGTTGAACGACCCCGGCGTGCCGCGCCATGGCCGCCTGTTTGGCGAGGACCAGGGCCGCTATGTGTTGACGGTCAAGGCCGCCGACGCCACCGCCATCCTGCGCGAGGCTGAGCCGGTCAACATCCCGGTGCAGATGCTGGGCGTGACCGGCGGCAAGGACATCGTGCTGGCGGACGAAACCGCGGTTTCCCTGGCCGACCTGCGCCAGTTGCACGAGGGCTGGTTCCCGACCTATATGAGCGGCAAGAACTAAAGGACGCCCGCCATGGCCATGGACGCCGCCGACATCGAAAGCCTGATCAAACAGGCCTTTCCGGATGCCCAAGTGTCGATCGACGATCTGCGCGGCGATGGCGATCACTATGCCGCCACGGTGGTCACCGCTGCCTTCAAGGGCAAAAGCCGGGTGCAGCAACACCAGATGGTCTATGCCGCCCTGAAGGGCCGCATGGGCAACGAACTGCATGCCCTGGCTTTGACGACCTCGGTGCCTGCGGGCGCTTAACCTGCTATAACCGCGCCAAGGCCTTTCGGCCAATCAGTGTGAGGACGCCATGAACGACAATCCCGCTTTCGATGCGATCAAGAAGGATATCGACGAGAACGACGTCGTGCTGTTCATGAAGGGCACGCCG
>RGPT01000565.1 GCA_010032545.1 Alphaproteobacteria bacterium | reverse complement strand
GGCCGCAGGCGTCCGACGACATGGGCGACCATCGGCCGGCCGGCCAGCCGCCTGAGCGGCTTCAGCAGTCCTGGCCCCATGCGCTTGCCCTCGCCGCCCGCCAGCACGACACCCACAAGCGCGCCGGACCGCACGGGACCGGGGACCGAGGCAAAATTCCGCAACGTTTTGTCCGCCATGGTGGCACTATGCGGGCCGCATCGCGCCAAGCAAGGGAGGAACGAACGATGGCCCTCAACATCGCCAAGGTCGCCAACTGGCTCCACCAGGTCGACAAGGCCCGCGCTGTCGTCGGCTGGTGGCCGGCCCAGTTCGCCACCGACGACGAGCGTCTCGCCTACAAGGTCCAGGACGCCTTCCTCAAGAAGCAGGTCGTGAAGCAGGGCCCGCTGGTCGGCTACAAGATCGCGCTCACCTCGCCGCAGATCCTGGCGCAGACCGGATTGAAGGGCCCCGCCTACGGGCCGATCCGCAAGAAGCGCGTGTTCGAGCACAAGGCCACCGTGCGTGCCGACCGCGGCGCCGACTACAGCCGCCTCGCCGTCAATCCGCTGATCATGGACGCGGGCTGGAACGGCGGCTCGCTGCTCGCCCGCCCGAACAAGGACTGGTCGAAGCTCGACCTCGGCAACCTCGAGGGCTCGATCTCCTTCGACGGCAAGGTCGTGCGCGAGGGCCATTCCGGAGACGTGCTGGGGCACTGCTACAATGCGCTCGCCTGGCTCGCCAACAAACTGGGCGGCCACGGCAAGACCCTGAAGAAGGGCATGATCGTCTCCAGCGGCTCCATGGTGGCCTGCCAGTTCGTGCCGCCCGGCAGCACCGCCACCGGCCGCATCGAGGGGCTGGGCGAGGTGACGCTGAAGTACGAACTGCCGCGCTGAAAAACCGACACCTGTGCGTCGGGAAAAGACGGGCGGGCCGGCCAAGTCCCTGAAACGGCCCGCTTTTCATTTCCCTTTTCCCGACACCTGGGTGTCGGAAAACCAGGTGTCGGAAAACCAGGTGTCGGAAAA
>RGPT01000564.1 GCA_010032545.1 Alphaproteobacteria bacterium | reverse complement strand
GAGGGCCGGCTCTTCAAGCGCGACATCGCCGGGGAGTTCCTCGACACCCACCCGGATTTCAAGCTGGTTGACTCCGGCTTTGTCTATTACCGTGACCCCACGATGCATCCGGACGACATGACCTGGTTCCTGATGGAAAAGAAAGTTTCCTGACCATGAGCACCGCCCTAGCCTCCCCGCTCGCCGTCCACGGCGGCCCGAAGACCATCACCCGGCCGTTCGCGCGCTACAATCCCCTAGGCGCCGAGGAAGTCGCCGCCGCCAAGGCGGTCGTCGAGAGCGGCATCCTCTCGCAGTATTACGGCCGCTGGTGCGCCGATTTCTACGGCGGCCCCAAGGTGCGCGAGTTCGAGCGGGCCTGCGCCGCGAAGTTCGGCGTGAAGCGCGCCGTCACCGTCAACTCCTGGACCTCGGGACTTGTCGCCGCCGTCGGCGCGATCGGGATCGAGCCGGGGGACGAGGTCATCACCAGCCCGTGGACGATGTGCGCCACGGCCACCGCCATCCTGCACTGGAACGCCATCCCGGTCTTCGCCGACATCGAGCCCGACACCTTCTGCCTCGATCCGCGCTCGGTCGAGGTAAACATCACGCCGCACACGCGCGCCATTCTTTCCGTGGACATCGCCGGCCAGTCGGCCGACATGGACGCACTGCGCGCCATCGCGAAGAAACACAACCTGAAGCTCATCTCCGACTGCGCCCAGGCGCCCGGTGCGCTTTATCAGGGCAAGTTCGCCGGCACGCTGGCCGACGTCGGTGGCTTCAGTCTCAATTACCACAAGCACATCCACACCGGCGAAGGCGGCATCCTCGTGACCAACGACGACGAGATTGCCGAACGGATGTGCCTCATCCGCAACCACGCCGAAGCCGTCGTGGGCGACAAGGGCGTGACCGACCTCAGCAACATGATCGGGCACAACTTCCGTCTCGGCGAGATCGAGTGCGCCATCGGCATCGAACAGCTCAAAAAGCTAGACCGGCAGATCGCCAGCCGCCAGCGCGCCGCCGCCC
>RGPT01000563.1 GCA_010032545.1 Alphaproteobacteria bacterium | reverse complement strand
TCCCAGCCCAGCACCGTTCGCACGGTGCGGCCCATGAGCCAGCTCTTCTCGTCGGCGCTGAGGTCCGGGCTGTCGCGGATGTAGTGCACTAGTTCGCCCCAGGTCTCGCCGGTCTGGTTGCCGCCGTGGTCGCTGGCCCACATGACCCGGTTGGCGCCGAAGGCGTCGATCGCCCGGCGCAGATAGGGCCGCAGACCGATGGACGGGTAGTCGCGCATGCCGAACATGCCCTGGGCGTGGCTCCATTTCAGCGCCACGTTGGGATGAACCGCCAGCTTCAGCACCTCGTCGAAATACGCGACGTCCGGGCCGCTGTGCTGCTGGTCCGGCGTCGCCGCGTCGAGGAAGCTGATGTTCGCCTCCATGGGCATGCCGCAATGGTCGACGATGAACTGGAGCCGGGGGAACTGCGCCAGATAGCGCGGCATCAGCTCCACATGTCCGGCGATGAACAGGAATACGGGCATCCCGATCCGCTCGGCCAGCGTGAAAATCGGGTCGTAGGCGCCGGACGCGAATGCCTCCAGCTCCGCGGCGGTCAGCGCCGGCAGCATGCGGATGGCGCGGCAATGGGGGGCATCCTTCGCCATGCGCACGAGGCTTTCCGCCTCCGGGTCGAGCCGGTCGATGCGCAGCACATAGGAAAACCGGTCGGGATGCAGCCAGGCCGCAAGTTCGGCGGTGGGGCTGGTCACCCGGTAGGCGCCGTTCGGCAGGGTATAGCCGGGCCCCCAATTGTCGAGGCCCCAGAACTCGTCGGCCAGCACCGCGTCAACGCCCACCGCGTCCATGGCGGCGAGCGTCTTGTCGATGCCGCCTGGGCCGAAATGAATCTGCGAGTCCACGATCTCCATCAGCGCCCCAACAGCTTCGAGACGACAGCGAAGGACGGGTCGGAGTCGTCCCATTTGCCCAGCGCCTGGGACGGGCTGCGCGACAGGCCGCCATCGGTGTAGGGCAGGTCCTGGATCCAGTCGTAGAGCCCGGTGCGCCAGGCGATGCGCCAGCCCGGTCCGCGT
>RGPT01000562.1 GCA_010032545.1 Alphaproteobacteria bacterium | reverse complement strand
CAACATGCACTTGTTATTGAGTAAGCGATGAAACTCAGCAACCTAGTCAATCAAACCGTAGTAGCCGCCGCCGATGATTGCACTGTCAACGGCCTGTGCCTTGACAGCCGCCGGCTGCAACCGGGCGAGCTGTTTATTGCTCTACACGGCAGCCAACAACATGGCATGCACCCCTAGGTCGGCGAGGCCGCCGCTTCCTTTGACCGACGCCGCGCGATCCTGATCGCCGGGTCGAGCTCTGGGTAGGGCCAACCGAGCAGCCAAGGAACGAGTGTCGTGTGTCCCGAGGAGGAGATCGGAAGCAGCTCGGCTGGGCCGTGCATCAGCCCGAGCGCTAGCGCGTGGCGCAGCGGGAGCGACTGCTCAAGCGGCCGGGGCATCGGCCGAGCCGCCGCGTGAACGGCGCCAGCGCATGAAGAGGTAGACGGCGCCAGCGACGACGAGAACGATCACTACGTAGTCGATGTAATGCAGGTAGCCCTTCCACTGCTCCCAGTTACTGCCGACCGTGTAGCCGATATAGGTCAGCCCAGCCATCCAAGGAATGCAGCCGAGGAAGGTGAAGAGCGTGAAGCGCCCGAACGGCATCCGCGCAACTCCCGCCGGTAGCGAGATGAAGGTGCGGACAATTGGCAACATCCGTGAGAAGAAGACGGCCCAGCCGCCGTAGTTTTCAAACCAGCGATCGGCCTGTTCAAGCCGCGCCGGCGTGATGTGAAGCCACTTGCCGTGCCGCTCGATCAATTCGAGCCGGCCGAAGCGACCGAAGCCGTACGCGATCCAGGAGCCGAGCACATTGGCGGCCACGCCGACGCTTACGACGGCGATGAAGGAGTAGGTCCCTTTGTCGACGTTGAAGCCGGCGAAAAGCATCGTTGGCTCCGACGGAATCGGGATGCACATGCTCTCGAGCGTCATCAGAACGAAGATTCCGGCGAGCCCGAGGTCGCCAACGACGCCTGTCGCCCAGTCGGCGAGCTTGTCGGTGATCGCCGCGAGGACGAGAAGAGTGGAGAGCA
>RGPT01000561.1 GCA_010032545.1 Alphaproteobacteria bacterium | reverse complement strand
CGAGCGACATCGCGATGTTCGAGTCGGTGCTGCCGTCGGAGAGGGTCTTCACTTCGCGGCCCAGCGTGGCGATCGAGCGGCGCCAGGCCTGCACGATCTTCGCATCCGCGGGTGTGCCGCCGGCCGGGCGGTCGCCGATGAGGCTGGTTACGGCAGTGATCTGATCCGACTTCCAGCGCCGGTTTTCCTCCGCCACGCCTTCCTTCACGGCCGCCTGGATCTTGGCGTCGATCTTGGCGAGTTCCGCGTTGTTACTCGAGCGCATGTCTACCGCCATGCGCGCTTCGCCCGCGATGGCGTTGACCGAGGTCCCGCCCTGCACCGTGCCGACGGTAAAAGTGGTCTTTGGCATGGCCGGCGTCTCGAGATCGGAAATCTTCGCCACGGCGCGCCCCATCGCCTGGATCGCGCTCGGCAGGCCGAAGTGGCGGAAGCTGTGGCCGCCCGGGCCTTTGAACACCACTTCGTAGCGATGGCTGCCGGCGGCGGTGTTGGTCACGCGGTCGATCGGGGTGCCGTCGATCGAGATGAAACCGTCGATGTCCTTGTGGTCGCGGAACAGCGCCTTCACCCCGCGCAGGTTGCCGAGTTCCTCCTCGCCGACCGTGGCCATGAAGAGCACGTCCCCGACGGTGCGCACGTTGTTGGCGTTCATCGTGCCGATCACTGACAGCAGGGCGACCAGGCCGCGCGTGTTGTCCGCGATGCCCGGGGCGTGGAAGCGCCCGTCGATCTCCTTCACCTTCACATCGGTGCCCTCCTTGAACACCGTGTCCATGTGCGCCGACACCACCAGCTTCGGCCCGCCGCCCCCCTTGCGCAGTCCCAGCACGTTACCCTCGGTGTCGATGGTCGCGTCCTTGAGGCCGGCTTCCCGGAAACGTTTGAGCATGTACTGGGCGCGCACCGCCTCCTTGTACGGTGGCGCAGGGATTTCGGTGAGCTTCTTCTGTTCCTCCCAGGTGCGGCCGTCGTCGGCGCGCAGGTCGGCGAGCGTTTTCCGCACCACGGCCGCGCCT
>RGPT01000057.1 GCA_010032545.1 Alphaproteobacteria bacterium | reverse complement strand
ACGTCGGCATGTTCCACGGCGGCCACAACACCAATGTCGTGCCCTCGGCCTGCACCGTCGAGATCGACCGCCGCCTGCTGCCGAACGAGAAGGTGAAGGATGCCTTCAAGGAACTGAAGCAGGTGATCGATGGCGTGCGTGAGCCCAAGGGCACCTATGCCGTGGAATTCCTGACCGGCACCAACGGCTTCTTTGCGCCGGAGAACGGCGCGGCGGTCGGCGCCTTCGAGGCAGTCGTGAAAGCGAGGGCCGGTCGCAAGGTGAAATTCCTGAACGCCACCGGCGTGAGCGACGGCCGCTACTACGCCGACGACGGCATCGAAATCATCAACTTCGGTCCGGGCTCCGGCGCCCAGGGCCACGCCGCCAACGAGAGTGTGCCGATCGCTTCGATGGTCGAGGCGGCGGAAATCCAGATGGACGTCGTGAAGCGGCTGCTGGGGTCGGGCTGAACGTTGAAGGCTATCGCCTCGGCGCGGGCCACTCCGGCGCCAGGAATTTCTGAAGCTCGAGCAGATAGCCGTCCGGGTCGCGAAAGAAGCAGCTGTAGACGTTGTAGCGTTCGCTATGCCTGGGCTCGGCATCGAACACGACACCACGCGATTTGAGCAAGGCGTGCCAGCCGTCGACGTCGGGGGTTACCAACGTCAGCACTACGCCGCGTGGCGCCCGGTCGGGCGGCGGCGGCGTTGCCGCCGAAGCTCGACAGACGCCTAGAAATCCCTCGCGACCGGCAACCCGGTAGATGCGGCAGGCGCCCTGGTCGAGCGCCAGCTCGAGTCCTATTGTCTCGCCGTAGAATCGCCAGCTGCGCTCGGTGTCGCTGGCATAGACAAAGGTGACCTGCTGCTCGAAGGGCGCGGGCATCGACCTACGCCGTTTTCTGCGCCTTCAGACCAAGCTTGCCGATGGTCTGCTCGCGCATCACGAATTTCTGGATCTTGCCGGTGATGGTCATCGGGAATTCGGGCACGAATTCGATGTAGCGCGGGATCTTGTAGTGGGCGATCTGGCCCTTGCAGAACTCGCGGATCTCCTCGGCCGTCGCCTCCTGGCCGTTGTGCAGCTTGATCCAGGCGCAGATTTCCTCTCCGTACTTTTGATCGGGCACGCCGATCACCTGCACGTCCTGGATCTTGGGGTGCCGGTAGAGGAACTCCTCGATCTCGCGCGGATAGACGTTCTCGCCGCCGCGGATCACCATGTCCTTCAGGCGACCCACGATGTTGACGTAGCCCTCGCCGTCCATGGTCGCGAGATCGCCGGTGCGCATCCAGCCCGCCTCGTCGATCGCCTCGGCGGTCTTCTCCGCATCGTTCCAGTAGCCCTTCATCACCGAATAGCCGCGGGTGCAGAACTCGCCCGTCTCGCCGCGCGGCACTGCCTTGCCTTCCGTGTCGACGATCTTGATTTCAATGTGCGGCAGGACCTGGCCGACGGTAGAGACGCGCTTTTCCAGCGGATCGTCGGTGGCGCACTGCGTCGACACCGGCGAGGTTTCGGTCATGCCATAGGCGATGGTGACCTGGTGCATGTGCATGTGGCTCTGCACCTTTTTCATCACCTCGATCGGGCACGGCGATCCCGCCATGATTCCAGTGCGCAGGCTCTTCAGGTCGAACCTGGCAAACTCCGGATGATCGAGCTGGGCAATGAACATGGTGGGCACGCCGTAGAGGGCCGTGCAGCGTTCCTCGGCGACGGCCTGCAGGGTCGCCAGCGGATCGAACGCCTCGGACGGATAGACCATGGTCGCGCCATGGGTCAGGCAGCCCAGGTTGCCCATCACCATGCCGAAACAGTGATAGAGCGGCACCGGAATGCATAGCCGGTCTTCGGGCGTGAGTTTCAGGCCGAGCCCGACGAAATAACCGTTGTTCAGGATGTTGTGGTGGCTGAGCGTGGCGCCCTTCGGGTGCCCGGTGGTGCCTGAGGTGAACTGGATGTTGATGGCGTCGTCGAATTGCAGCTTCGGGCCGAGGTCGGCCAGCTTCACCTTCTCGGCATTGCCGCCCGATGTGGCAACATCGTCGAAATTCAGCATACCGGGTGTCTTCTCCCGGCCAAGCCGGATCACGTGCCTGAGATGCGGCAGCTTCTTCGCTTTCACCAGATCCTCGACGATCTCGAGGTAGTTCGAGGTCTTCAGTGCCGGCGCCAGGATCAGCGCCTTGCATTCGACCTTGTTCATCGCGTACTCGAGCTCGGCACGCCGGTAGGCCGGGTTGACGTTGACCAGCACGAGCCCCGCCTTGGCAGTGGCGAACTGGGCCAGCGTCCATTCCGACGTATTGGGCGACCAGATACCGACCCGGTCGCCACGCTCCAGCCCCAGCGCCAGCAGACCGGCCGCCAACTCGTCGACCCGCCGCCCAAGCTCGCCCCAGCTCCAGCGCACCTTCTGATGCCGCACGACCAGCGCCTCGCGGTCGCGGAACGTCTCGACCTGGCGGTCGAAGAAGGCCCCGATGGTCTCGCCGATCAGCTTCCGGTCGGAGACGCCGTGGTCATAAGAGATTTGGGGGGTGCCGTGAGCATTGGTCATGCGGCAAGTCTAGCGCGGCATGCCAGATTTGAAATCATGAAACGCCATTTCACCACCGTCGACGTCTTCACCGACCGCCCTTTCGGCGGCAATCCCCTGGCCGTCGTCACCAACGCCCAGGGGCTCTCGACCGAGCAGATGCAGGCGATCGCCGCCGAGTTCAACCTGGCCGAGACGACTTTCGTCCTGCCGCCCAGGGACCCTGCCAACACCGCCGAGGTGCGCATCTTCACGCCCAAGGCCGAGATGCCCTTCGCCGGCCATCCCAATGTCGGCACGGCCTTCGTACTGGCCCGCGCCGGCGAAAGCTACGGCCGGCCGATCCCGGGCGACCGGCTGGTGTTCGAGGAAAAGGCCGGGCTGGTCCGCATGGAGCTCACGCGCGAGGCGGGCGTCGTCGTGGCGGCCCGCCTCG
This sequence comes from Alphaproteobacteria bacterium, assembly GCA_010032545.1. GTDB lineage: Bacteria > Pseudomonadota > Alphaproteobacteria > Reyranellales > Reyranellaceae > Reyranella. The sequence goes on along the minus strand of RGPT01000057.1, from coordinate 16,611 downwards.
CACCCCGGGCGGAGGTCTTCGCCCGAGAGCTGCCGCGGGATCGCGTGGTCGGCATCCATCTCTACGTGCAGGCGAAAGAGGGCGACATCGACATCCAGAGCCGGATGTTCGCGCCGGAGCACGGCATCTCGGAGGATCCCGCCACCGGCGGCGCCAACGTGGCGCTGATCGGCCTGCTGGCGCACCTCAGGCCCGAGCCGGACCTCACGCTCCATAAGATCATCGGCCAGGGCTTCGACATGGGCCGCCCGAGCATTCTCGTCGCCGCCTCCGAAAAGAAAGCGGGCAAGGTGGTCGCCACCTACATCGGTGGGCGTTGCGTGCCGATGATGAGCGGCATCATCGATCTCGGCTGACGCCGAGCGGCAAGGCCGTGCCCTGCTTGACCGGGCGCAGCGCGAACGAACTCCTGATCTGAGCGATGCCGGCGATCTTGGTGAAATCCATGACGAAGCGTTCGTAGGCTTCGAGGTCGGGCACGACGATGCGCAGCAGGTAATCGCTGTCGCCGGTCATCAGGTAGCACTCCATCACCTCGGGCCGCTCGGCCGCGGCGCGCTCGAAATCTTTCAACGCCTTCTCGACCTGCGTGGAGAGCGACACGCTCATGAAGACATTGACCGAAAGGCCGATCGACTTGGCGTCGAGCTGGGCGGCATAGCCCTTGATGACACCCGCCTCCTCCAACGCCTTGACCCGCCGCCAGCAGGGCGACGAGGAGAGGCCGACCTGTTCAGCCAGGTCGGCGTTGCTCAGCCGTCCGTCATGCTGCAGCCGTTCGAGAATGCGCCGGTCGATGGCATCCAGGGTGATCATTGCTCCAGATTCCATATCTGAGGAAGAATCTACCCTATACAGCCAATTTTGAGCCCCAAACGCAAGGACCTTCCAGATGAGCGGGCGTATGCCGATGGCCATGACCACCATCGCCCCCGTCCAGCGTCTGAGGCTGCTCCGCGAACTCGAGCGCAAGGTCCTGTGGCTAAGCGCCTGGACCATCCATCACGCCAACCACCTGCGCCCGAATCGCGACGGGCTGAAGGTCGGCGGCCACCAGGCCTCGTGCGCGTCGCTGGCGACGGTGATGACGGCGCTCTATTTTTCGGTGCTGCGGCCGGAGGATCGTGTGGCGGTCAAGCCGCACGCCTCACCGGTGTTCCACGCCATACAATATCTGTTCGGGCACCAGACGCAGGACAAGCTCGAACGCTTCCGCAGCCTGGGCGGCGCACAGTCCTATCCCTCGCGCACCAAAGATGTCGACGACGTCGATTTCTCGACCGGCTCGGTCGGCCTCGGCGTCGCCATGACACTCTTCTCCTCGATCGTGCAGGACTATGTGCGGCTCAAAAACCTCGGCGACGGGCAGCGGCCGACCGGGCGCATGGTGGCGCTGGTGGGCGACGCCGAACTCGACGAGGGCAATGTCTTCGAGGCGCTGCTGGAGGGCTGGAAGCACGACGTGCGGAACCTGTGGTGGGTGATCGACTACAACCGCCAGAGCCTCGACGGCGTGGTGAACGATCGCCTGTTCGGCCGCGTCGCCGAGATGTTCGAGCTGGTCGGCTGGCGCGTGATCACGCTGAAGTACGGCAAGCTGCTCGAGACGGCGTTCGCATTGCCCGATGGCGAGCAACTCCGCCAATGGATCGACGCCTGCCCCAACTCGCTCTATTCGGCGCTGGTGTTCAAGGGCGGTGCCGGTTGGCGCGAGGCGCTGACGCGCGACCTCAACCAGTATCCCGGCGTGCGCCGCATCCTCGAGCAGCACGATGATGCCGCCCTGCACCGGCTGATGACCAACCTTGCCGGACACGATATGCAGGCCGTGCTCGACGCCTTCGAAAGCGTGAGCGACGACCGGCCAACCTGCTTCATCGCCTACACCATCAAGGGCCAGGGTCTGCCCTTCGCGGGCCACAAGGACAACCACTCCGGCCTGATGACGCTCGACCAGATGGCGGCGTTCCGGAAGGGCATGGGTGTCGCCGACGGCCAGGAATGGGACAAGTTCGCCGGCCTCGACGTCGAGGCGCCCGCGTTGCAGGCGTTCCTCGATGCAGCGCCGTTCAATGCCGAAGGCCGCCGGCGCACCGAGGCCCCCGTCGTTGCGATCCCGGCGGCGCTGCCACGGCCCTCCGACAGGAAGTCGAGCACGCAGGAAGGTTTCGGCAAGATCCTGAACGCGATCGCGGCCGAGGACAGCGAGCTCAGCCGCCGCATCGTCACCACCTCGCCCGACGTCACCGTCTCGACCAACCTGGGCGCCTGGGTGAACCGGCGCGGCCTGTGGGCGCATACCGAGGCCGAGGACGTGTTCCGCGAACTGAAGGTCGTGTCGGCCCAGCTCTGGCGCAAGACGCCGCGCGGCCAGCACATCGAGCTGGGCATCGCCGAGAACAATCTGTTCATCCAGCTCGCCGCCCTCGGCCTCAGCCACGAGATCTTCGGCGCTCGCCTGCTGCCGATCGGCACGCTCTACGATCCCTTCATCGCCCGCGGCCTCGATGCGCTGAACTATGCCTGCTACCAGGATGCGCGCTTCATGGTCGTGGCGACGCCGTCAGGCGTGACGCTGGCGCCGGAGGGTGGCGCGCATCAGAGCATCCATAGTCCGCTGATCGGCATCGGCCAGCCCGGGCTGCTGAGCTACGAGCCGGCGCATGTCGACGAGCTGGCCGTGCTGATGCGCCACGGATTCGACTACATGCAGCAGCCGAAAGGCGGGTCGATTTATCTGCGCCTCAGCACGCGGAGCCTGGCGCAACCCGAACGGATTCTGACACTCGAACAGGAAAAAGACATCGTGTCCGGCGGCTACTGGTTCGTCCCGCCGGAGCCCGGTGCGGACGTGGCCATCGTCGCCCTGGGCGCGATCACACCTGAAGCCATCGAGGCGCATCGGAGCGTGGTGCGCGACTTCGCCGGCGCCGGGCTGCTGGTGCTGACCTCGCCCGACCGGCTGCACGCGGACTGGCTCGCCGCGCAGCGGAACCGGGGCCGGACGGCCGGGATCGTCGATCGAACACCAAGCCCCGTCGAGCGGCTGCTGGCGCCGTTGTCGCGCGATGCCCGGCTCGTCACCGTGCTCGACGGCCACCCGCTGACGCTCAGCTGGCTGGGATCGGTGCGCGGCCAGCGGGTCGTGCCGCTGGGCATCGAAAATTTCGGCCAGTCCGGCGATATCCCCGACCTCTACCGCACCTACAAGCTCGATGCGGCGGCGATCATCGACGCGGTGGCGCGCGCCCTCTAAAGTGGCGGCGTGAAAGTAGACGGCAAACCCTATCGCACCATCTGGCTCGGCTCGGACGGCACGACCGTCCAGGCGATCGACCAGACCCTGCTGCCCCACGCCTTCGTGGTGCGCGACCTCCGGAACGTGGCGGACGCCACGAACGCCATCCGCAACATGGTCGTTCGCGGCGCGCCCCTGATCGGCGCGGCGGCGGCCTACGGCATGGCGCTGGCCATGGCCGAGGACCCGTCGGACGCCATGCTGGCGCGGGCCTACACGCTTCTGCTTGAATCGCGGCCGACCGCCGTCAATCTGCGCTGGGCCCTCGACGACCTGCGCAGCACTCTGGCCCCGCTGCCTGCCTCGAAGCGCCGCGACGCCGCTTACAAGCGCGCGGCCGAGATCTGCGACGAGGATGTCGAGATCTGCCGGCGGATCGGCGAGAACGGACTCGTCGAAATCCGCCGCATCGTGGCCGCCAAACCGCCGGGCACCACGATCAACGCGCTCACCCACTGCAATGCCGGCTGGCTCGCCACGGTCGACTGGGGAACCGCCCTTTCCCCGATCTACCAGGCACACAATGCCGGCATTCCCATCCATGTCTGGGTCGACGAAACCCGCCCCCGAAATCAAGGCGCCAGCCTGACGGCGTGGGAACTGGGCAAGCACGGCGTGCCGCATACCGTGATCGCCGACAATGCCGGCGGCCACCTGATGCAGCACGGAAAAGTCGACTTCTGCATCGTGGGCTCGGACCGCACGACGCGCCGCGGCGACGTCTGCAACAAGATCGGCACCTACCTGAAGGCGCTGGCCGCGCACGACAACGGCGTGCCGTTCTATGTCGGCCTGCCCTATCCCACCATCGACTGGACGATCGAGGACGGACACCGCGACATCCCGATCGAGGAGCGGAGCGCCCGTGAGGTCTCGCACATGACCGGCCGCACTGACTCGGGCGAACTGGCCACGGTCGCCTTGCTGCCCGAAGGCAGCGCCGCCGCCAATCCCGCCTTTGACGTCACGCCCGCCCGCCTCGTGACCGGCCTCATCACCGAACGCGGCGTCTGTGCCGCCAGCGAAGCGGGGCTGCTGTCTCTCTATCCCGAGCAATCGCGGGCGGCGTGATCTTCACGCCGGCAGTAAGGGCCACCGCCGGCCTCGGCATCACGCAGATCATCGGCTGGGGCACCACCTTCCTCATGCCCTCGGTGCTGGGACGGCACATGGAACGCGACCTGGCGCTGCCCAGCGAGGTGATCTACGGCGGCATCACCGTGATGTTCGGCGTGGGCGCGCTCTGTTCGCCCTGGGTCGGCAAGTCGATGGACCGCCTGGGCGCGCGCGGCCTGATGGCGACGGGCTCGCTCCTCTACGCCCTGTCGCTCGCCGCGCTCTCGTTCTCGCAGGGACTGGCGAGCTACCTGCTGTGCTGGGCCGCCATGGGCGTGGCCTCCACCCTGGCGCTGAACACGCCCGCCAGCATTGCGCTCGCCCAGGTCGCGGGCGCCCGGGCGCGCCAGGCGATCGCGGTGCTGGCCATCGTGGGCGGCCTCGCCTCCACCGTCTTCTGGCCGATCTGCGGCGTGCTCGAACCGCTTGTCGGCTGGCGCGGCACGCTGCTGGCCTTCGCCGGCCTGCATCTGCTGGTGTGCCTGCCCGTCCACCTGCTGATGCTGCCCGGCCGTCCCGTGGCCACGGGCGCCGCCGCCGCGCCCGCGACTGCCGCCGTCCTGTCAGCGGCCGAAAGCCGACGCGCCTTCTGGCTGCTCACCATCGCCTTCTCGTGCGGCGCCTTCATCTTCACCGGCTTCATCGTGCACGCCATCGGCGTGCTGCGCGGCCTCGGCCACGATCCCGCGACCGCGCTCTTGCTGGCCTCGCTGATCGGCCCGGCCCAGGTCGCCGTGCGCGCGGTAGAACTCACCTTCGGCCACCGCTATTCGATCACGAGCTCGGCGCTGTTTGCCGCGGCTGTCCTGCCGCTCGGCCTCGGCCTTGCCTGGCTGGCCGGCGGCAACCTCGCCATCGCCGTCGCCTGCCTCATGGCCTACGGCGTCGCCAACGGGCTGAAGGCGGTGCTGCGCGCCACGCTGCCGCTGGCCCTCTTCGGCCGCGCCCAGTTCGGCACCGTGATGGGCCGCCTCGCCCTGCCGCAGGGCATCGTCTCCGCCGCCGCCCCGCCGGTGCTGGCCGCCGTCATGGCCAACTTCGGCACCGAGGGCGTGCTGGCGATCTGCTTCGCCATGGCCACCATCGCCTTCGCCGCGACGGTGATGCTGGTCCGCACGAGCCCGGCGATCCGCTAGACCGACGCGGGCAAACTCCCTGCCCGCGGACCGGCCTCTGTCCTCCCTGCTTTTTCACGGCCGCAAGGGCCGTTCGTTGCCGTGTCTAAAAGGCTTTCTCGCATCATTTGTGGACGCCTGAATGTAACGCGTTCTGTCCGGAAACCTGTCCAGAATCGCGCCAAGAATCGCAGCGGCAATCCGGTCGCAAGCAGATCGTCCTGGCCGACGTTCGCCGTCGGCATTCGTTTGCTCTTTGGGTCTCGTTCTTTGTTCTCGAGGGCATGGTCAGGACCATGCCAAGGCGTAGCGCTCTCTGAAGAGCTTTTGGGGCACGCCGGGGGGAGTCCCGGTGGCACGGACGCCTTGTTGGATATCGGTCGCGACGAGGAGCTCCCGGGCGATTGACCGGACGGCTCCGCTTTTTAGGACAAGCCTCGTGCAACGATATCGAGAACATACCCTGGAACCTGCTGATCCTGCAGTTTCTCAATTGCAGATCAACATTGCAGGTTTTGCGAGGCTGCTGGCACTGCCAGCACGGGCCGCTGCCGATGACCCCCGACGAATAGGTGAGCTTCCCGGGCTCCCGCCCAGGGCAAAGCCGACGACGAAGGTGACCGGGCCGGTGGGCCAAGCCGCTTGTGCGCTGAGCGATGACGGGAATTCGGCGGCGCCGAAGCCCAGAGCGACTGACGTTGGCCCCAACCTTTATCCAGTTGCCGCTAGGGTCTGGCGGTTGAACTGCTAGATGGTAAGGAGCCGGGGCGCGGAGCCTTCCGCGAGCGCCGCACCGTGGCCCCGTTGCCCGATGAACCGGGCCGCATAAGCATCGCGCGTTGCGAGCCCCTCAGCGGCAAGCGGCATGATCCCGGCCCGCTGCCGCTGCTCTGTCCTCGTCGCGCGCGTCAGCCGCGGTGCAAGGCGCAGATCTTGTTGCCATATGGATCGCGCAGATAGGCGAGGTAGAGCTTGGCCCCGCCGCCCTCGCGCCAGCCGGGCGGGTCCTCGATGGTCTTGCCGCCGTTCGCAACGCCCGCATCGTGGAAGGCTTTTACTTTCTCCGCGCTGTCGCACGCGAATCCTATCGTGCCGCCATTGGCATGGGTGGCTGCCTTCCCATCAATCGGCTTGCTGATTCCCAGGATGCCCGCCGAGGTACGATAGAAGACACGGCCCTTGGGATCGATCTTGCCCTCCGGCACGCCGATGGTGCCGAGCACGGCATCGTAGAACTTCTTCGAAACGGCAACGTCGTCTGCGCCGACAAAAATATGCGAGAACATCTGCAAACTCTCCTTCACTACGTCGGCACACCGAGGACCGGGCTGGTTGCGGTGTCGCGGCCTCGACACGAAACGTTACTGGCACATCATCGGGGGCAGTTGCGCTAAAGAAAAGGGCCCATTCTGCGCAACGCCAAATAATTTTAACGGGCAAGAGCGAGCCGGTCAGGCCGGAGCGATACCGCTGAGCGCCCCAGCCGAGTCTGCTTCTGGGGGTAGGCCGGACGTGGTCACTGCTTCCCCAGGACGACGCGGCTGCCCGCTTACGTCGGAGGGTCGACGCCGATGTGCACCGTCGCCCGCGGCGGCGGCGGGCGAATCCTCAACCATGCGTCATAGCAGGACATCACGGCGGCGAGGTAAGGCCTGACGCGGGACCAAAGTGGTTCATCGCGGGGCTCCGGATCCGGCGCTTCGACGCCGTAGGGATGCATGCCGAGGCTCTTGGCGAGGAAGAGAGCACGGGCGAGATGCGCCCGTTGCGAGACAATCAGCAAACGATCGAGTCCGAAAACGTCCCGGGCATGCAGCACCGAATCCCAAGTGCGGTATGCATCGCCATCGGTGTAGATGGCCATGCCCGCCACGCCACGCCTCAGCAGACCGAGGCGCATCGCCCACGTCTCGCCGTAGCGCGCGCCGTCGCCGCTCACCAGAACGTAGCGCACCCGGCCCTGCTTCCAAAGCGTCGCCGCAACGTCCAGTCGCGCCTCGAAGGCGGGGTTAGGCGTATCGCGAACCACCATCGGCGCTGTCGCCAGGACCAGCACGACATTGCTCATGGGCGCGTCGGCCGGATCGGCCGAGATAATGTCTCGGGCGGCCCATTCCTGCGCCTGCTCGACGACGACGGGAGCCAGAACCACGCCAACCAGCACCCCTGTCGCCAACCAGCGAAGAAGGCGCACCCCGCTGCCGACGCCTGGGCGACGAGGCGGCGCCGAGCTAGCCGGCACGATGGACCTTCACTCCTGCATTCACCATTTCGACCTGGACATCAACCTCACGAGGTTCTCATAGACGAAGCGCCACGTCTCCTGCTGGCACTTTTCGGAAGTGGCGACTGGGACCAGAAATGTCCGTTGCCTGGGGTACACCGGAAGCGATGGTCGGAAGGTCGGACCGACGCATGTGACCCGAAGCGGACATGGCAGATGGCGACTCTTAGCTTTTCGCGACGGCGGTTCGCAATTCGCAACGACAATGGCATCGCGTAGCGGTCATGAGCGGCCGGGAATCGCGCTGCCATCGGCACCGGGCGATTGGCATGTGGATTGTAAGCAAGAGCCGCGGAGGTTCATTTACATGCATGCCAATTCCCCCGTCTTCAAGTCGCTCGCCTGGTACGGAAACACTGTCCGCCACCGCGGCAGCTATAGTGTTCTCAGCCGCCTGCGCCGGATGACCCGTGCCGACATAGACGCCGAGTTGGTTGTCGAGCGGCGTGGAACGCGCTGGGCGCTGAACCCGTCCGACTTCGTCCACCAGGACGTCTTCTGGCACGGCACCAAGGACCTGTGGGACGTCTGGCACGTCGAGCGGCTGCTGGCGCGCCAGTCGCTGATCGTCGATATCGGCAGCAATTTTGGATACTACGCCATCCACCTCTCTCGCGCGCTCGGCGACGAGAGCCGCGCTATCGCCTTCGAGCCGATGCCGCGCAACTACGAGCGCCTGTCGCGCAACATCGCGTTGAACGGCATGGCCGGCCGGGTCACGGCCCTGCAGGTCGGCCTGTCCGACCAGCCGGGCGAGGCGCGGATGGCGGCACGCACTGGCAATTCCGGGTCGGCCCAGATCGGCGCCGCCACCGGCGATCATGTCAGCGTGCGCCTCGAGACGCTCGACGGGCTGTGGCCGTCGCTCGCGGGCACGCGCGCCGCCGACTTCATCAAGATCGACGTCGAGGGCCACGAGCCGAAGGCGCTCGCCGGCGCGCTGGGCGTGCTCGTGCGTGACCGGCCTGTCGTGCTGCTCGAGGTCGACCCGCCGCGGCTGGCGGAGGCGGGATCGAGCCCGGCGGCACTGGCGGCCTTCTTCTCGGCGCTGGGCTACCGCCACTTCGTGTCCAATCGCTCGAAGCTCGAGCCGGTCGCACTCGACCTCGCGCCCAGCCTGGTGAACGTTCTCTGCTTGCACCACGAAAGGCATGCCGCGGAAGTCGCCCGCTGGGCCTGACAACGCCCTCCCGATGTGAGCACACCACTTTGGTCTGCCTGCCTTACGGTTGCGACAACAGACGTCTATGATTGTCGCAGCAGGTGACACAGGCGACCCACCCGAGCCGCACCTCCTGCTCTTTGTTGACCTCTACGACATGCCATTTCGCGCAATTTAGTACGTCGAGGTCCGCTTCCGGCACAAAGCTGCCGAACCGGGATGTCCGAAGTTCGGTCGCTGCCGGGGGGTAAACCGGACATGGCCCAATCGGCCCGATCCGGTAGCGATTGACCCACAACGGACTTGGCGACTGACTCAATCACCTCGTCGGCGCGAACGCATCGCTTTCCCTCCTTCAGGAACCGGAGGCGCCTTCGGCGTCACGCCTTGAAGCCCAGGTCGCGCGCGATGATGTTCTTCTGCACCTCGCTGGTCCCCTCGCCGATCACGTAGACCAGGGCGTCGCGGTGGATGCGGCCCACCGGGTACTCGCGCATGATGCCGGCGCCGCCGTGGATGCGGATCGCCTGTTCGCTCACGGCCACCGCAGTCTCGCTCGCGACGAGCTTGACGCGCGCCGCCGTCGCCGGGTCGAGCGTGTTCTGGTCCACCCGCCAAGCGCCGTAATAGACGAGCCACCTCGCCGCCTCGATCTGGGCCGACATCTCCGCGAGCTTGTGGCCGATGGCCTGGTAGTCGCCGATGCGCTTGCCCGCGACCAGGCGATCCCGCGCATAGGCGGTGGCGGCATCGAAGGCCGCGCGCGCCATCCCCAACGCATTGGCGGCCACGCCCACGCGGTTCTCGCTCAGCGACTCGAGGATCACCGGATAGGTCCCCAGGCGCTCGCCCAGGACACAGTCGTCGGGCACGAACACGTCCTCGATATGGATAAGGCCGGTTTCGGAGGCGCGGATGCCTTCCTTCTTGAGCCTGGAGATCTCCATGCCCTTCGCCGGCAGCTCGACGACGAAGAGGCTGATGGCGTCGCCCCGGAGCTCGGGCGAGGTCCGGGCCGCCACGAGCAGGAAGTCGGCAATGGGCGCGTTGGTGATGTAGAGCTTGGCTCCGTTGAGCCTGTAACCGCCGGCGACTCGGTCGGCGCGGGTTTTCAGCCCGCGGATGTTGGAGCCGCCATCGGGCTCGCTCAAGGCAAAGCCCGCGATCTTCTTTCCCGCGACGGCGGGCCGGAAGAAGCGCGCGCGCTGGCTTTCCGTGCCGGCCTTCCAGATGGGCCAGATCCCGAGATGGCTATGGGCCGACCAGCTCGAGGCGAAGCCCTGGCTCATGTAGCTCAGCTCCTCGCGCACGATGCAGTCGCTCACCTTGTCGAGCCCGCTGCCGCCGTCGCTTTCCGGATAGCGGACACCCAGCAGGCCGAGCTCCCCCCAGCGCGCGAACACCCCGCGCGGCAGGGCCTCGTTCTCCTCCGCCGCCATCACGAGCCCCTGATGCTCCGACTGGCAGAGGCGCCGCACCGTGTCGCGCACCGCGAGGTGCTGTTCCGAAAAGGAGAAGTCCATGGGGGGGGGTGGTCCTTGGTTTTTCCCGTCGTCCTGAGCGGAGCCGCCCGGAGGGCGGCGAAGTCGAAGGACCTTTCTTGTGATGTCGATCGAGGGAAAGAGGTCCTTCGACTACGCTTCGCTCCGCTCATGACGACGGAGGGGGCGTGGCCTCTATTCCAGTTTAAGGTTCAGGTCCTTGACCATCGTCGTCCAGACCTTCAGCTGGTCCTTCTGATAGTCGACGGCCTGCTGCCGGGTCGACGGCGTGGGCACGATCCCGCTTTGAAGCAGCTTTGTCTTCACCGCCTCCGAGTCGAGCACCTTCACCACTTCGCTGTTGAGACGGTCGAGGATCGCGTCCGGCGTTCCGGCGGGGGCGACCAGCATCCACCAGCCGTCCATGACGGGGGGCGTCGGCAAGCCGTTTTCGGCGAAGGTCGGCACCTCGGGCAGCAGCACGTAGCGTTTTGCTGCCGGCACGCCCACCGCGCGCACCTTGCCGGCGCGGATCATGGCGAGCGACGCCGGCACATCCGCCACCATGATCTGCACGTGCCCGCTGATCAGGTCGGCGAGGCCGGGAGGAACCGACTTGTAGGGAACGTGGGTCATGTCGAGCTTGTGCTCGTTCTTGAAGTGGCCGCCGTAGGCGATGCCGCCGGTGTTGCCGCTGGCGTAGTTGTATTTCCCGGGGTTGGCCCGGACCAGCTTGATCAGCTCGTCCGTCGTTTTCGCGGGAACGTCGACGTTGACGAGCAGGACGTAGTTCACCGACGCCACCATCGAAATGTAGGCGAGGTCCTTCACGGGATCGTAGCGCACGCCCGACGTGAGGCCGCCCGGGCTGGCGGCAAGGCCCGAGTTGGTGAGCAGCCCCAGCGTGTAGCCGTCCGGGGCCGACTGCACGACGAGCTCGGTGCCGAGCGTCGTGTTGTTGCCGGGCTTGTTGTCGATGACGATGGGCTGGCCCAGCACCTGGGTGAGCGGCTCGGAGATGATGCGGGCAAGGATGTCGCTGCCGGAACCGGGACCGAAGGGAACGACCAGCCGGATCGGCTTGTTGGGATAGGGCTGCGCCGAGGCGGCGCCCGCCTGCAGGAGACAGGCCGCGGCCGCAAGGCCGGCGAGCCAATGGACGATCTTCATGGTGTTTCCTTCCCTGTAGCGACGTGATTTTCTTGTTTGAATCAAACGCTCATCTGTCAAACGCTCAGCCTGCCGCAGCTGCGGGCCGCGCGCGCGACCATGTGCCGGAAGGTCCCCCGAACAGGATCTGCACGATGCCCGCCACGATGCCCAACACCACGCCGAACCGCCAGGCGAGGTCGTAGTTGCCGAACATGTCGAAGATGATGCCGCCACCCCAGGCGCCCACGACCGAGCCCATCTGGTGGATGACGAACGAGACGCCAAGCAGCGTGGCCATGTTGCGCGTGCCGAACAGGTCGGCGACATAGCCCGACACCAGCGGAATGACGCCCAGCCACATCATGCCCATGGCCGCGGCGAAGAGGATGGTGGTCGCGGGCGTGGGCGGCAGCAGGAAATAGATCATCAGCACGGCGGAGCGCGCGAGATAGGTGAGGCCCAGCAGCACGTTCTTGAGATAGCGCTGGCCGAGCCAGCCGGCCAGCAGGCAGCCCGCGATGTTGATGCCGCCGATGATGCTGAGCGCCGTGGCGCCCAGCATCGGGTCCTGGCCGCAGAGAGCCAGGTAGTTCGGCAGGTGCGTGTTGATGAAGATGAGCTGCAGCCCGCAGACGAAATGCGTGCAGCACAGCACGACGAAGCGGCGGTTGCGCAGTGCCTCGCCGATCGCGGCGGCGGCCGATACGCGCTGCAGGGAGGGCTGGGGCAGGCGGTCGACCCGGCCGGTGATCATCGCCGCCGGCAGCATCGCGGCCGCCAGCAGCACGAACAGCGCGGCCCCCCAGCGCCAGTCCCACACGCCCAGCAGCCCCTGCAGGGCCGGTGCGATCACAAACGTGCCGACCGAGGAGAAGGCGCCGACGATGCCCAGGATCACGCTGCGCCGCGCGGGCCGCCGTCATCGCCAGCGACGATCCGGTGCAGGCGATGCCGATGCCGACCAGCGCCTGCGCCAACAGGAACGTCGAGAGGCCCGTGGCGCTTGCCATCACCGCCATCGCGGCGACATAGGCGGCCGCGCCCAGCACCATCACCGGACGCAGCCCCCAGCGATCGGCGATCGCGCCCAGCGGCGCCTGCGCCAGGCCCCAGACGATGTTCTGGAGCGCGATCGCGAAGGTGAAATCCGACGCCGACATGGAAAGCGCCTGCGTCATCGGCGGCAGGAAAAGCCCCAGGCACTGACGCATGCCCATCGCGAGGCTCATCATCACCGAGGCGGCGATGAGGATCGGGAGCGCGTTCGCGCGAACGGCGGCGGTCATGCGGCGGTCGTCGAGGCTGTCGTCGCAGGGATCATGGGGCTTGGCGTTTCCACTTTTTGCCAGCCTGCCCGGATCGAGCCCGGGGTCAAGAGTTGCCCGGGACGCCTATTCCGACACGCGCTGTTCCGACACGCCCCTAGTCGGCTTTCGCAGGCGCGGGCATGCCCGCGAAGACCTTGGGGCGGCCCGTCGATGGCGGTTCATCTGGCGGCGGATCGGCCGCTTGCGGATCGACGGCGCGGGCGGCGGAGGACATGTAGAGATACATGTCCGCGCCCGCGTTGCGGCCGTCCTTGAAGACGTCGATGGCGCGGGCCCGATCGCCCATCTTCCAGTAGGCCTCGGAGACGTCGCGATAGACCATGGCGGTGGCGCTCGCCTTGCTCGCGGCATCGACCAGGCGAAGCGCCTGCCGGGCGTTGCGGAAACTCTCCTCGCCGCCAGCCCGGTCGCGATCGAGGATCTGGTAGGAGGCCAGCGTGCCGTAGGCGAGCGCAAGGGTGCCGCAGTTGAGATTGTTGGTGCTCGAGCAGTGGTCCGGCCCGGTGAAGCGGGCGACCTCCTTGCGGGCGAGGCTTGTTGCCGTCTTCTGGTCGCCGATGTCGGAGGCCTGCATGGCGGCCTCCTGGTAGGACGTGCTGGCGCAGGATGTCAGGGCCAGGGCGCACGAGGCGACAGCGACCAGCTTCTTCAGGGCACCGCCCATTTGCAATCCTTGAAAAAAACGCGGTGGAAGGGCTCGCCGTCGCGGCCGTAGGTTGCGTGGCCGAGGATCGTCCCGCCACAATCTTGACGCCGATCCTGCGGGCGCGTAGCCATGAGGCATCGTCGGTCCCCCTTAACGGGGGCTAACAGGGAATGCCGTGCCACCCCCGGGCTGGTTTGCCAGGGGGCCAATCGGCAGCTGTACCCGCAGCTGTAAGCGGCGAGCGAGTGCCCAACGAGCCACTGGATTTCGGTCCGGGAAGGCGGGCACGAGCGTCGACCCGCGAGCCAGAAGACCTGCCGGCGATAGCGTCGCTCTTCCGATGGACGGGTCGATCCAACGGGACGGTCAACCGAGCGGTGACGCGCCTTGTGCGTGGTGCTGTTTGGGGAGGCCGTCCGATGACGCCGATTCGTGGAATCCTGTCCGCATTTTTTCAGAACATTCTGCCGCCTGCGCGCGCGGCCAAGCCCGGCGGGCCGCATCGGCGGCCTTCCTGGGCTGGGCCGCCGCGTGGGCCACCGGGCCGGCGATGGCACAGGCACCCGTGCCGGCTCCGGCACAGGACCCCGCACAGGCCCCGGCGGCCGCCCCGTCGAGAGGCCCGCACATCCTCGACCCTCTCACGGTCACCGCGCGCCGCATCGCCGAGCCGATCCAGAAGGTGCCGTTCAGCGTCACGGCGGTGACCGGCGAAGACCTGCGCGACCAGAACATCCGCGACAGCCGCGACCTCTACCGGTCGATTCCCAACTTCAACTTCACCGACTCGGGCCTTCCCGAGGCCAACCTGCTGAACATCCGCGGCATCGGCTCGTCGTCGGCCCTGATCTCGCCGTCCATCACCTACTACATCGACGGCGTGCCATTGCCCCAACGCGCCTTCGACATCCGCTTCCTCGATCTCTCGCGCATCGAGGTGCTGCGTGGCCCGCAGGGCACGCTGTTCGGACAGAATTCGCAGGCCGGCGCCGTCAGCCTCACCACCAGCGATCCGACCAAGGAGCGCAGCTTCGAGATCGGCGCCGAGTACGGCAGCTACAATCTGCGCCAGATCACGACAACGGCGAACACGCCAATCGGCGACAAGGTGACGGCGCGGCTCGCGGCGCAGGCCTACGGCACCGACGGCGATATCGGCAACGTGCTCTTCACCAGCCCGACCGCCGCCTACAACACCAACAACCTGCGGCAGCAGACCCTGGGGGCGGCCAGCGGCAAGATGAACATCGAGGCCGGCCCCGATACGACGATTACCATCGCTGCCCGCTTCCAGACCGACCGGCAGAGACCGACCACCGGCGCCTGGATCGGTTCTGCCAACTTTCCGATCAATTCGCTCAACCCGGCGCCGCAGAACAACCTCGATTCCGGCGGTGCCGCGATCACCGTGGTGCACGACTTCGGTGTCGCCAAGCTCACGTCGCTGACCGGCTTCCAGGCCTACGGCCTCAGCCTCAATGCCGACATCACCGACGGCTTCCTGAGCAGCGCCCTCACCGGTCGTTCGCCCTTCGCCGTCGCCGGCCAGAATGCGATCCGCAACATCGGCGAGAACCTGACGCAGTGGACACAGGAACTCCGCCTCGACGGCAAAACTGCCGGCGGCGCGACATGGGTCGGCGGGCTGAGCGGCCTGTGGTCGAGCTTCGCATCGGGGACCAGCATCCTGAGCCCGGCGCTCGCCAACGGCACCTACTCCGCGACCCAGAGCACGGCCAATCTCGCGGCCTTCGGCGAGGTGACGGTGCCGATCGTCGATCGCCTGCGCGGCTTCGTCGGCCTGCGCTTCACGCACGAGCTCAAGAACTTCAACGGTGTCTTCGGCGGCAATCCGGGCGGCACGCCGGCGCTGCCCTATTTCGCGCAGTTCGGATCGGTCAGTTCCGACTTTGTTACCGGGCGTGGCGGCTTCGGTTACGACATCACCCAGGACCTTTCCGCCTACGCCACGGTGGCGCGCGGCGAGAAGTCGGGAGGCTTCCCCTTCTTCAACCAGAACGCCGCCGTCGGCGTGGCCAGTCCGATGTTCCGTCCGTCATCGACGTGGTCATACGAGGTCGGTGTCCGCGGCCATGCCTTGAACAAGAAACTGCGCGTCAACGTCGCCGGCTTCCTGAACGACACGACCGACGAGCAGCTCTTCACCTTCAATCCGATCGCCGGCCAGTTCTCGGTCACCAACGCCAACACGCGTACCTACGGCAGCGAGCTCGAACTGGCGGCGGTGCCTTTCACGGGCCTCACCCTGACCGGGGCGCTCGCGCTGCTGAACACGACGGTTACCCAGGCGGCGGCCAACAGCGGCGTGAACGTCGGCAACTCCGTGCCCTACGCGCCCGGCGCCACGGCAAGCCTTGCCGCGCAGTACGAGCATCCGGTCGAGGCGGGCAGGTTGTCCGGCAGCCTGTTCGGCCGGGTCGAATACCAGTATGTCGGCGCGCGCCAGATCGATCCGGCAAACAGCTACAATCTGGATCCCTACAGCGTCTTCAATCTGCGCGCCGGCTGGATGGCCAACAGCTTCGATATCTATACCTATGCGCAAAACCTGTTTAACGCGGAATATGTCCAGTCCGGCTTCCGCGCCGGCACGAGTCCGGCCGGCCAGATCGTGGTGGGTGGCGTGCCCGGCCTGCCGCTGATCCTGGGCGTCGGCGGCCGGTTGCGGTTCTAGGGGACGAAGGATGAATGCAAGAATGGGTCAACTCGCCCTCTTCGCCGGCCTGCTGGGCAACGCCGCGGGCCATGCCTTCCTGTTCGTCGTGCTGCCGCCATTGGGTCGGCGTATGGGCTTCGCCGACCTGCAGACCGGTGTCTTGCTGAGCCTCGGTGCGCTGGCACTGATCGTCGCGGCGCCGGCCTGGGGCGTCGTTGCCGAGAAGCGCGGGCGGCGGCACGTGCTGCTGATCGGATTTGCCGGCGTCGCCCTGGCGTTCGCGCTGCTCGGCCTTGTCGTCTCGTTGCGGCTCGACGGCACGATCACGATTGCCGTGGCCTTCGCCCTGCTG
>RGPT01000560.1 GCA_010032545.1 Alphaproteobacteria bacterium | reverse complement strand
GGCGACCGGCGGCTTCGACTGGAACCGCGAGCTGATGGCGAAGCATTTCCCGGGACTCGATCTCACCGGTGCGCCCGACACCAACACCGGCGACGGCCAGGCGATGGCAGCCGAGGCCGGCGCCGAGCTAGCGCACATGGACCAGGCGCTGATCTCGCCCGCCACCTTCACCACCTACGAGGGCCGCCGCCATGCCCAGCCGCTGCTGGAGACCTATGCGGCGCATGTGATCCTGGTGAACCGGCATGCAAAGCGGTTCGTGAGCGAAGGCAGCCCGGCGCTGGGCGTCGCCGTCGACGAACGCGGCCCCGACGGCAAGCCCAGGCATCTGCCGGCCTGGCGCATCTTCGATTCGCGCTATGCCAAGGCGATGACCCTCTCGATGCACTTCGGCTCGAAGGAGAAGGGCTTTATCCGCAAGGCCGATACGATCGAAGCGCTGGCCAAAGAGGTCGGGCTCGATCCGCAGACGCTGCGCGCCACGGTCGATCGCTTCAACGGCTGGTCGAAGCAGGGCGTCGATCGTGACTTCCATCGCGGCGAAACGGTGTGGGAGCGCTTCTATACCAAGGACCGCGCGCTGGGCACGGTCGAGCAGGGGCCGTTCTACGCAGCACCCTTCCTCTACGTCAGCCTCGGCACCAAGGGCGGGCCACGCACCAACCGGCACGGCCAGGTGCTGCGCCCCGACCGCAGCGTGATCGGCGGGCTCTATTGCGTGGGCCTCGCCGCGGCGAGCCCCATCGGCACCAAGGCGGTCGGCGCCGGCACGACCATCGGTCCCTTCCTCACCTTCGGCTATGTCGCCGGCAAGGCGATCGCGCGGCGCAATGTCTGAGAGTATTCGTCCCACGGCCCCGTTGGGCATCCTGATGCTCGACACGCGCTTCCCGCGCATCGTGGGCGACATCGGCAATGCCGCCTCGTTCGATTTTCCGGTGATCTTCCGCAGGATGGACGGCATCGGCTCGGCCGACGCGGTGACCGCGCATCCCGACCGGCCGCGCGTGCTGGCGGCG
>RGPT01000559.1 GCA_010032545.1 Alphaproteobacteria bacterium | reverse complement strand
TTTCGGTGGATAGCCCCGCCGACCTCGAGGTGGCGCGGCAAAAGGCGGCTGAACTATGAGCAAGAAAATCGCCTTCCAGGGCGAGCCCGGCGCCAACAGCGACGAGGCCTGCCGCACGCACTTTCCCGACTATGCGCCGCTCGCCTGCCCGACCTTCGAAGAGGCCTTCGAGGCGATCAAATCCGGCGAGGCCGAGCTCGGCATGATCCCGGTGGAAAATTCCATCGCCGGGCGCGTGGCTGACGTGCACCACCTGCTCCCCTCATCGGGCCTGTCCATCGTCGGCGAGCGCTTCAAGCCGATCCGCTTCCACCTGATGGCCAACAAGGGCGTGAAGCTGGGCGACGTGAAGACCGTCGCCTCCATGCCCATCGCGCTGGCCCAGTGCCGCAAGGCGCTGAAAAAGCTGGGCGTCGCGCTGGAATCGGCCGGCGATACCGCCGGCGCGGCCAAGGCCCTGTCCGAACATCCCGATCCGGCCAAAGGCGCCGTCGCCCCGCGCCTGGCGGCGGAACTCTATGGCCTGGATATCCTCATGCAGGACATCGAGGACGAAAAGCACAACACCACCCGCTTCCTGGTCATGGCCCGCGAGCCCGTCGATCCGCCCGCCAACCTGCCGGCCATCACCAGCTTCGTGTTCCGGGTGCGGAACATCCCGGCCGCGCTCTACAAGGCGCTCGGCGGGTTCGCGACCAACGGCGTCAACATGACCAAGCTCGAGAGCTACACCGAAAACGGCGTCTTCGCCGCGACCATGTTCTATGTCGAAGTCGACGGCCGCCCCGACGACATCCCGCTGGCCCGCGCCTTCGAGGAACTGAAGTTCTACTCCGACCACTTCGCCGTGCTCGGAACCTACGCCGCCGACCCGTTCAGGACGCAGCGCTACGCTTGAAGTTTTCCCTCCCGCTTGTCGGGAGGGACAGGCCTACTTCTCTGCCTGCGCGTACCCCAACTGCTCGTTCAGCTTTTCCAGCAGCTTGATGGCCGCCTCGGCAATCACCGTGCCCGGCGGGA
>RGPT01000558.1 GCA_010032545.1 Alphaproteobacteria bacterium | reverse complement strand
CATACGGCGACATCGCCGCAGGGTTTCCCGACATCGTGGATTCCGCGCAGCGATGCCGTTTTCGCAGCTGCCGCCACATGGGAGATGCCGGTTGTGCAGCGGAAACCGAGGTCGACCCGGTGCGCCTGGCCTCGTACCGCGCCCTGGTGGAAGCCGCAGACTCGGCAGAGAAATTTGCGCGAGGTGGGGCTTCGTGACGTATGCTGCAAACCGCTGCCCGTCAGGGCGCGACTTCATCCCCATACGACGTCCCTGAAGAGGTAGGCAATGAGCACCAAGAAGACCGGTTGGGAGGCCCTCGAGAAGTGGGTCGAGGAGCCAGGCGACGGCACCAAGCTGGCCGACTCCAGCGCCAAGAAGACGGGCTGGGAGGCCCTCGACAGCTGGGTGTCCAAGGATCAGCTGCACGCCGACGCCACCACCGAGGCCGTGCGCCACGGCGACTCCTCGGCGCTTGCCGACTCCAGCGCGAAGGTCACCGGCTGGGAGGCCCTCGACAAGTGGGTGTCCAAGGACCAGCTGCACGGCGACGCCGTCACGGCTGCCGTTGCCCACGGCGACTCCTCGGTGCTCGCAGACGGCACGGCGAAGAAGACCGGCTGGGAGGCCCTGGACCAGTGGGTGTCCAAGGACAAGCTGCACGCCGACGCCGCGGAGCTCCGCGACGCCAACGCAGCCGTGCTGTCGGATGGCAACAAGAAGACCGGCTGGGAGGCCCTCGACCACTGGGTGGCCAAGGACGGCGAGTCGCAGGGTTCGGCCACGCAGGTGGTGCAGGACGCCGTGCAGACCGTTCCCAAGGCGAGCAGCGGCTTCTTCGGCTGGCTGAAGGGGCTGTTCGGCGGCAAGTAGTCGGGGGGCTGTGCGGGTAGCATCAGACGGGTAACCGATCTGAGGAGTCCGCATGGCGTCCAGCGACGCGTCAATTGGGCGGATCGAGGAGATTCTTGGCGGGGATGCCGAGAGTCTCCTCGGTCACACCTGCAAGACCATCCCGGCGAGCAGCATCCACCAGCCGGG
>RGPT01000557.1 GCA_010032545.1 Alphaproteobacteria bacterium | reverse complement strand
GCAAGCAGCTCGACAACGAGTTCGCGAGTTCGACGCCGGAATCCGTCGTCACGCTCAACGATTATGTGCTGGTGACGCTGGCGGCGAGCTACAAGCTCACCGACAACCTCGAGATCTATGGCCGGGTCGAGAATCTGGTCGACCAGAACTACGAGGAAGTGTTCTCCTACCGGTCGCCCGGGCTGGGCGCGTTCGCCGGCCTGCGGGTGAAGCTGGGAGACTAGGCGAATGAAGGCGGCAGGCTGGTACGGTATCCTGTTCGGCCTGCTCGCTGCCCTGTCCGCTGCATCCGCGGAGGCGGCGCCAAGGCGCATCGTCTCCATGGGCCTGTGCACCGACCAGCTCGTCATGCTGCTCGCCGATCCCGACACCATCGTCTCGGTCCACTGGGTCACCCAGGACATCGAGGATTCCGCCATGTGGAAGCAGGCGGCGCGTTATGTTCCCAATCACGGCCTGGCGGAAGAGGTATTGCGGCTGCGGCCCGACATGGTGTTCGCAGACGGCAGCAACTCGCCACTCGCCGTCGTCATGCTGCGACGCCAGGGCATCAAAGTGTTCACCGTACCGGTGGCCGATACCTTCGGCGGCGTCCGCGCCAACATCCGCGAGATCGCCGCCGCGCTGGGCGAAAGGCAGCGGGGCGAGGCGCTGGTCGCTTCCTTCGACGCGGCGCTTGCGCAAACCAGGGGCTCGCTGGCCGACCTCCACTACCGGTCGCTGGTCTATGGCGCCAACGGCTTCTCGGCCGGCATCCCCAGCCTGTTCAACGACGTCCTGACCCATCTGGGCCTGGTCAACATCGCCGCCAAGCCGGGCCTGTCCGGCTGGGTGAGCATGACCGTCGAGGACGTGCTGCGCGCCGAGCCGCAACTGCTGATCCTCGGCGAATACCGCATGGGCTCGCCGTCGATGGCCAATCTGGTGCTGGAGCATCCGGCGCTCGACACCATGCGGCGCGACCGGGCGGTGGTCAGCGTCCCGACCGCCCTGTGGAACTGCGGCACGCCCTATCTGGCG
>RGPT01000556.1 GCA_010032545.1 Alphaproteobacteria bacterium | reverse complement strand
CGGCGCAGGTTGTCGGCCAGGGAGACCACGCGGCTGCGGATGTCGCCGAGGCCGAGCGACAGGGCGTAGTCGACCGCCGTGCCCAGACCCAGCTTGGCCGCGATGTTGGTTTCCCAGTTCTCGAACCGGCGCGCGTCGGGATTCTGGTAGACGTTGGCCAGACCCATGGCGGCGCCGCTCATGCGGCACCAACCGGTTCCGCCTTGCGTGCCGACACACCGGAATCCTGCTGATAGAGCGACACGCCGACGAAAATGATCAGCGACAGCACCGGTGGAATGAGCGTATCGATGCCCTTGAGGCTCGGGTCGAGCCCGAGGTCGGCGTAGAACACGTAGAGCCCGAGCCGGACCAGCGAGGGGATCAGGATGGCCAGTACCGCCGCGAGGCCAGTCCCCTTCTTCCAATAGATGCCCAGCGCCAACGGCACCACACAGCCGGCGAAGACCACATCAAAGGCCAGGATCAGCAACTCGCCGGGTACCGGAAAGACCAACGCGAGGAAAACGGCGGCAATGGTTATGGGCGCCACCATCAAGCGAGACACCAGCAGCAGCCGGCTGTCTGGAATGTGCGCCGGCATCAGGGTCTGCAGGATATTGCGGCACAACGCCTTGGTGCTCGCCATGATTGCGCCATCGATGGTTGAAATGCCGGCGCTGAGGAGGGCCATCACGAACAGCATCTTCACGCTGGCCGGCAGTCCATTCTGGACGAACTGGATGATGGTGGTGCCCTCACCGGAACCGGCGCTCGTCACCGACGCAATCATGCCGATGATCGCCATGACGACACCGACGGCACAGACCACGACCCCCGAGACATAACACGCCGACTGGGCGGCGCGGTCCGTGCGCGCCGCAAACACCCGCTCCATGAAGTCCAAGGCGACGATGTCGCCGATCCCGAGCGCGAGGAAGCCCGCCCACACCGACAACGATCCGCTATCCAGGCTCGTCAGCGGCGCCCACGAGAACCGATGCGCCGCGGCCCGGGACAGCAGGCCGGCGTCGCCGGCCG
>RGPT01000555.1 GCA_010032545.1 Alphaproteobacteria bacterium | reverse complement strand
AGCAGCAGCAGGCCCTGCTCGTCCGCCACCCGGAAGGCGATGTTGATCACCCCTTCCTGCACGTCGTTGAGGTTCAGCATCTGGCTGAGCAGGAGCGGGCCCATCTCGGACACCGTCGTGCGCACCGGATGGCCCTGCTGGCCGAACAGATCCCAGAACACCACCGGGAACGCCTCGAATCCGTAGTCGTCGAGGCCGATCTGCGCCGCCCGCTTCAGCAGGAAGTCCTTCGGCGCGCCGGCCTGGCAGATGCCCGACAGGTCGCCCTTGGCGTCGGCCATGAACATCGGCACGCCGGCGCGGGAAAATCCCTCGGCCAGGATCTGCAGCGACACGGTCTTGCCGGTGCCGGTCGCCCCGGCGATCAGGCCGTGGCGGTTGCCGCGCTTCAGGCTGAGGTACTGGGGCGCCGCCCCAGTGCCGAGATAGATGCTGTCCGGTTTGAGCAGGGTCATGGCTTCATTGCTCCTTGCAGACGCCTTTGGCGGTATACGGCACCGAATACATGCGGCCCTGGATCACCCCGGCCCGCGACGACAGATAGGGGCCGGGCTTGCCCGGGTTGTAGCGCAGCGGGCTGGGCAGCGTCACCGCCAGCAGCGCCGCCTGGCGCGGGCCGAGCTTCGCCGCCGGAACGTCGAAATAGTGCCGGGACGCCGCCTCGGCGCCGTAGATGCCCTTGCCCCATTCGGCGATGTTCAAATACAGCTCCAGGATACGCTCCTTCGGCAGCAGCAACTCCACCCAGAGCGTCAGGTACGCTTCGATCCCCTTGCGAACGAACGACCTCGCCGGCCACAGGAACAGGTTCTTCGACGTCTGCATGGAGATGGTGCTGCCGCCCCGCGAGTGCTTGCCACGCTGCAGCTTGTCGACGTTCTCTTCCAGCGCTTCCCAGTCGAAGCCGTCATGGATGCAGAACTTGGCATCCTCCGACGCCATGACCGCACGCTGCAGGTTGGGCGAGATATGCCCGATCGACGTCCAGTCCCTGTCGATGCCGTAGCCCTCGGTCAGACG
>RGPT01000554.1 GCA_010032545.1 Alphaproteobacteria bacterium | reverse complement strand
ATGACATCCCGCGCTTCGAGGCGTCGTCCTGGCCCTCAGAAAGACTGAAGGCGCTCGAAGCCGTGTCGCGGCCAGGGAATTTCCTGCGCGATCTTGAGGCTAAACTGGGACCCTATATCGGGCTCGATTTCTCGTCCGAAGGCTATGACGCCTCGCGCGCCAAGTTCGCTATCGAGATTCTGCGGACCTATAAGCCGCACTTCATGTCGGTTCACCTGTCGGGTGTGGACGTCGAGGCCCACGCCCACGCTCCCTTTAGCCCCCAGGCGAACCGGGCGGCCGAGGGCATCGACGGATTGATCGGCGAGCTTCGCGCAGCCGCGGTGGCGAGCGATCCAGACGCGGTCATGGTCGTCGTCTCCGACCATGGTCAGGCGCCGGCGACGCGCACGTTGAATCTTCGCATCCCCTTCGTCGAAGCGGGGCTCATCGAGATTGAAAAGCCGGTACTGGGCCGCCCGGTCCACATCACCGATTGGAAGGCGGACGTGTGGGCCGCCGCCGGGGCGGCCATCATGCTGAAGGACCCTTCCGACACGGCGACGCGGGCCAAGGTGGCGGGGGTGCTGCGCGCTCTCGCCGCGGATCCGGCCAATGGCATTGTCCGCATTCTCGAAGGCAAGGACATCGAGAAGCTCCAGGGCTTCACAGGCGCCGCTTTTGTCGTCGATATGAAGTCGGGGACCACGATCGGCGGGGCGCTGATCGGCCCCGTACTGGTGGAGCGGCCCGTCCCCGTAGGGGTGCACGGCTACCTGCCGGACAACACACAAATGGACGCCTCCTTCTTCATCGCCGGAAAAGGAGTCGAGGCTGGCCGCAACCTCGGCCGCATCGACATGCTGCAGATCGCGCCGACCGTGGCCCAGGCTCTCGGCATCAAGCTCAAGGACGCCATGGCGCCGGTACTGCCGGTGTTCACCACGGGGGGCGCACGATGAAGCGTTTGACAGTCTGCGCGCTGGCGCTTCTTGGCGCGGCCGTTCCGCCCATGGCGGTGACGCCGGCATCCGCCGCCTC
>RGPT01000553.1 GCA_010032545.1 Alphaproteobacteria bacterium | reverse complement strand
CACAGCGCGACGGCGGCTGAAGCCGGTGCCACAAAAGAAAACGCCCCGAAGTACGGGGCGTTTCCAGTTAGCTGCAGGACAACAACTACTACATGCCCATGCCGCCCATTCCACCCATGCCACCACCCATGCCGCCCATGTCGGGCATGCCGCCACCCTTCTTCTCTTCCACCAGCTCGGCAACGCCGCAGTCGGTGGTGAGGATCAGGCCGGCCACCGATGCTGCATTCTGCAGCGCGGTGCGGGTTACCTTGGTAGGATCGACAACACCCATCTCGACCAGGTCGCCGTAGGCTTCGGTCTGGGCATTGAAGCCGTAGCTGCCCTTGCCTTCAACGACCTTGTTCACCACCACCGAGGGCTCGGCGCCCGCGTTGGCAACGATGGCGCGCAGCGGTTCTTCGAGCGCGCGGGCAATGATCTTGATGCCTGCGTTCTGCTCGTCGTTGTCGCCCTTCAGCTTGTCCAGCGCGGAACGGGCACGCAGCAGCGCAACGCCGCCACCGGCCACGATGCCCTCTTCGACGGCTGCACGGGTTGCATGCAGTGCGTCCTCGACGCGGGCCTTCTTTTCCTTCATTTCGATTTCGGTCGATGCGCCGACCTTGATCACCGCAACGCCGCCTGCCAACTTGGCCACGCGCTCCTGCAGCTTTTCCTTGTCGTAGTCGGAGGTCGCCTCGTCGATCTGGGTGCGGATATTCTTGACCCGCGCCTCGATCGTCTTGCCGTCGCCATTGCCGTCGATGATGGTGGTCTCTTCCTTGGCGATCTCGATGCGCTTCGCCTGGCCGAGGTCCTTCAGCGTGCATTTCTCGAGCGTGAGGCCGACTTCCTCGGCGATCACCTGGCCACCGGTCAGGATGGCGATGTCCTCGAGCATGGCCTTGCGACGATCACCGAAGCCCGGGGCCTTGACGGCGCAGGTCTTGAGGATGCCGCGCAGGTTGTTCACCACCAGGGTGGCCAGCGCCTCGCCTTCGACTTCTTCGGCGATGATCAGGAGCGGACGGCCAGCCT
>RGPT01000552.1 GCA_010032545.1 Alphaproteobacteria bacterium | reverse complement strand
AGCGCCATCAGCGCCGAGCCGCGAACCACCGGGATGTCGTCGCCCGGGAACTGGTAGCTCTTCAGCAGCTCGCGAACCTCGAGCTCGACCAGGTCCAGCAGCTCCGGATCGTCAACCAGGTCGCACTTGTTCATGAACACCACGATCGCCGGAACGCCGACCTGGCGCGCCAGCAGGATGTGCTCGCGGGTCTGCGGCATCGGGCCGTCCGACGCCGACACAACCAGGATGGCACCATCCATCTGCGCCGCACCGGTGATCATGTTCTTCACATAGTCGGCATGGCCCGGGCAATCGACGTGCGCATAGTGCCGGTTCGCCGTCTGGTACTCGACATGGCTGGTCGAAATCGTAATGCCACGCGCCTTCTCCTCAGGCGCCTTGTCAATCTGGTCGTACGCCGTAAACGTCGCGCCACCAGTTTCCGCCAGCACCTTGGTGATCGCCGCCGTCAGCGACGTCTTGCCATGATCGACGTGACCGATCGTCCCGATGTTGCAGTGCGGCTTGTTCCGCTCAAACTTCGATTTCGACATTTCGTTTCTCCGTACTCTAGTTCTGCATCGTCCGTGAGGACGCCGGTTTCAGTTGGCGGCCGTTAGGCCATCTTGGCCTTGACCTCGTCGGCCACGTTCTGCGGCACCTGCGCATAGTGGTCGAAGGTCATGGTGTAGTTGGCGCGACCCTGGGTCATCGACCGCAGGTTGTTGACGTAGCCGAACATGTTGGCGAGCGGCACCATCGCGTTGATCACAGTGGCATTGCCGCGCGGCTCGGAACCGGTCAGCTGGCCGCGGCGGGACGACAGGTCGCCCATCACGTCACCGACGAAATCCTCGGGCGTCACCACCTCGACCTTCATGATCGGCTCAAGCAGCTTGATGCCGCCCTTGGGGCCGATCTCGCGGAACGCCGCGCGGGCGGCAATTTCAAAGGCGAGCGCCGAGGAGTCGACGTCATGGTAGGCGCCGTCATACAGGGTGGCCTTGAAGTCGATGACCGGGAAGCCGGCAAGCACGCCG
>RGPT01000551.1 GCA_010032545.1 Alphaproteobacteria bacterium | reverse complement strand
CGGGCCTCGTCGCCGGCATCGACGTGGTCCGCGCCGAG
Source organism: Alphaproteobacteria bacterium (assembly GCA_010032545.1). Taxonomy (GTDB): domain Bacteria; phylum Pseudomonadota; class Alphaproteobacteria; order Reyranellales; family Reyranellaceae; genus Reyranella. The sequence goes on along the minus strand of RGPT01000551.1, from coordinate 988 downwards.
GTCCAGGTGCAGAACCAGCGGCAGCGACGCATCCAGGCCGATAACAACTTCGCCAAGGCCAAGCTCAGGCTGGCGCGCGCCATCGGCTTCGCGCCCGGCCAGGCGTTCACCCTGACCGACAAGATTCCGTATGCGGCGCTCGATGGCGTCTCGCTGGAAAAAGCGCTGGCCGATGCCTATGTGCAGCGCCCCGACTACCTGGCGGCGCGCGAGCGCCTCTCGGCGGCTGAAGCGATGCAGAAAGCTACCGCGGCAGAGCTGCTGCCGTCGCTGAGACTCGACGCCGACTACGGTACGATCGGCCAGGCCGCTGACCAGGCGCATCCGACCTACGCGTTGGCCGCCACCGTGCGTGTGCCGATCTTCGAGGGTGGCCGCACCCAGGCGAAGAGGGTCGAGGCCGATGCGGTCGTCCGCCAGCGTCGCGCCGAATACGACGACCTGCGCGGCCGCATCGACATGGACGTGCGGACCGCGATGCTCGACCTGGTCGCCGCCACGCAACAACTCGAGGCCGTGCAGACCACGGTCAGGCTGGCAAACGAGGAACTGGTGCAGGCGCGCGATCGCTTCGCCGCCGGCGTCGCCGGAAATCTTGAAGTGGTCCAGGCCCAGGAGGCCGTGGCGGCCGCTGCCGATCACTACATCGAGGCCCTGTACGGTCACAACGTGGCGAAGGCGACGCTGGCGCTCGCGGTTGGCAGCGCCGAACAAAGCGTGATGAATTTTCTCGGAGGAGCACGGTAATGGCGAATGTGCGGTGGATTGTCCTGGCGGTAGTAGTCATCGGCGTCGTCATTGGCGGCGTGGTGTGGGCGGGAGCGGGCCGCGAGGGCACCGACGATGCGCAGGTCGAAGGGCGGATTACCCAGATCTCGACGCGCGTCGGTGGTCCGATCGTCAAGCTCGAGGTCGTCGACAACCAGTATGTCGAGGCCGGCACCGTCCTGGCGCAGATCGATCCGCGCGAGTACCAGGTGGCGGTCGA